>JBJEJD010000027.1:0-10022 GCA_051877705.1 Coprococcus sp.
GCCTGAAATCAAAAAGGCAATTGCCTGTATGAATGGAAAAAAGGTGTTGCTTTACCAGGGAATTATTGACAGCGACAGAGATTTAAGTTTTCTTGCGAAGGCATTAGATCAGGCAGACAGTGATTATTATCTTGTGCTTTTGGGGAAAGATTACCATGACAGCGTCAGGGTGATAACCGAGATTTATGAAAAAACCATTTATCTGGGATATTTCCCGGCACCATTTCATCTGGAGATTACGTCAAGTGCCACAATTGGTATAGCGTATTATGAAGATACTTGTATCAACAATCGATATTGTGCGCCAAATAAAATCTATGAATATGCGGGTTGTGGCCTTCCGATGCTGTGCAATACGGTACCTGGTCTGACTGAAACAGTCGGAAAAGCAGGGGCGGCAGAGTGTGTGGATTTTCACGATGCGAAATCAGTGATTCGGGCTATTGAAAAAATAGATATGTATTATGAGGATTATTGTCAGGCGGCAAGAAAGTTTTATGAAGGGACAGATAATACAGTCATTGTAAAAGAGATTGTTGAAAAGGTTTTTAAATGAGGTTGGTCAAAATGAGAGTACTTGTATTGGGTGTATACTATGATGGCAATCTCGGAGATGCTGTCATATGTGATTGCGTTGCGGCCCGGATAAAATACCATTTTAAAGAGGCACAAGTAGATGTCTGTGATCTGTTGGATCGTCATGAATTCATAAAACAGCAGGAGACTCCAATGGATTTAATACTAAAACGGAGACGGAGAAAAAAACTCCGTGAAAGGGCAACTGTGTATTTTCATTGGGACAAGCAGCTTCGAAATGAACAACATAAACTGGAAAATAACAAGAAATATATTGAGGGCATATGTGCCCAGTCATATGATATTGTGGTATTTGCCGGCGGTCAGGTCTTTATGGATGCCTTTGCGCTTTTTTTGGATGCTTATATCCAGCATTTCTCAAAGAAGAAAACGCCTGTGATCTTCAATGCCTGTGGAACAGGCCCTGCTTTTAGTAAAAACATAAGAAAATGTTTATCAGATGCTTTACTGAATCCATGTGTAAAATTGATTTCCACGCGAGATGATGTAAAACTGATTGAAAAATATTATCTGCATGGTAAGAAGACGGCGGTTGAAACATATGATCCTGCGTTGTGGGTAAGTGATGTTTATGGAGTCGTGAAGAACTGTGATTCTGATACGGTCGGTCTGGGCATGATGTTTGTTTATAATAAAAACATTAAAGATGTTACCAGATTCTGGACGGGTGTTATTCGTCTCCTGGAGAAACGGAAGGTACGTTGGAAGATATTTGTCAATGGCGATATGGGCGATGTGACCTTTGCAAAACATGTATTGGATAATATTCCGGAGCTGACACGTCCTAAAGAGGAATATTTCGCACCGGTCCCGGAGAAACCAGAAGAACTTGTGCAGGTCATTGCTTCTTTTAAAAGCCTTATTTCGTTTCGGCTTCATAGTCATATTATTGCAAGTGTTTTGGATATTCCTACAGTGGCCATGGTATGGGATAATAAATTGCGTTTTTATTTTGAAAAAATCGGTCATGGAGAAAGGTGTATGACCGTTGATTCGGATCCTGAGGAAGTACTGATGCGCCTGGAAAGGGCAGAAGCAGAAGGATATGATAGAAGAATAATTGAAGAGCAGAAGCAGTATGCGGATAATCTTCTGTATCAGGCAATCTGTGAGAGTGTTGAGAAGGCGGGCGCATGAGCAGGACAAAGAATTCTTTTCTGAATATTATGACATCCATAGGCGGTCAGCTGCTGACCAATGTTCTGCGCTGGATATGCAGAATAGCTTTTATTCATACGCTGGGTAAGGATTATCTGGGTATATCCAGCCTGTATGCCAATATACTGACGATTCTCAGTCTGTCGGAGCTGGGGCTGGGGTCTGCCATCACTTATAGTCTTTATAAACCTTTATCTGAAAATGATACGGAGACGGTCAGGTCATTGATGGCCTTTTTCAAGAAAGCGTACCGGTGGATTGGAATAGCGGTACTGGGGCTGGGATTATGCCTGATGCCGTTTTTGCCATATCTGATGACGGGATCGACGGAAGTCATCAATATTTATCTGTACTATCTGCTGTATCTGGCACAGACTGTGGTATCGTATCTGTTTTTTGCGTATAAGGCAATATTGCTGACGGCAGATCAGAAGAAATATATCGTGGATGTAGTGATGTATATTCTGCAGATCGTCATGAATGCGGTACAGATTGTTATTTTATTTGTATGGCGTTCCTTTTTTGCTTATACGGCGGCGGTCATTGTCTATAATATTGTGCAGAATATGGTTGTGGCCTTCATTGTGGACCGGAAATATCCTTATCTGAAAGGGCCGGCAAAAAAACTGTCCAGAGAGCAGCGGCGGGATGTTTTTTCGAGAGTTTATGCCATGTCGCTGTACCGTATCAGCAGTGTTGTGGGAACAGCGACGGATAATTTGATCATTTCGGCCAATATCAGTGTTATTGTGGTGGGCCTTTATGATAATTATAATATGATCATTCAGGTCATACAGAAATTGCTGAAAGGCGTATTTGAAGCATTTACTTCCAGTTTAGGTAATTTCTATGTACTGGAGAGCAGGGAGCGCAATGAGTTCATGTTTCGGTCTCTGAATCTGGCAAACAGTTGGCTGGTTGCCTTTTGCTCAGTTTGTTTTGTTATACTGCTGCAGCCATTTATTCAGTTGTGCTTCGGTGCGGAATATGTGCTGGATTATACGGTAGTCATTATTATCGTTATTAATTTTGCCACCAATTATATACAGAATGTGGTGCAGATCTATAAAGATGCCAGTGGGCTTTTTGTAAAAGGTAAGTACAGAGCGGTGATGACCGCGGTTTTTAATCTGGGAATTTCCATTATCCTGGTGAGACGCATTGGTCTGGCGGGTGTATTCCTTGGGTCCATCATTAGCCGAATGGTGACAACATGGTGGTATGATGCGTGGCTTTTATACAGATATGGCTTTCATAAATCGCCATTGCCGTATTTCAGGAATTGTCTGTCGACAACGATACTGGTCATAGTGAGCACAGCACTGGTCCAGCGGCTTACCCTGATGTGGCAGGAAGCAACATGGATGGGAATTTTTATCAAAGGTATTCTATGTGTCGTGGTCGTTAATGGTATTTATTTACTGATATATGGACGGAGTAAAGAATTCAGATATTTGTTGGGTAAAGTAAAATCAATATTAAAGAAATGAAACAGGGGACGGTTCTGTGTCCCATATAATATGGGACACAGAACCGTCCCCTGTCCCGTTAATTAAAGAATCTATAGAGGAAAGATACGACCTGTGCACGTATACACTGATTCTCCGGCTGGAAATGGGTCTCATCTGTTCCTGTTGTTATATTATTTTCGTAGGCCCAGAGGACGGCTTTGGTATAGTATTGGCCGTCAGGCACATCTGCAAATGGATTTTCTGTCATCTCCGGTTCCGGCTCACCGGCTGATCGCCAGAGGAAGGTCACGAATTCTTTTCTTGTGACCGTATCACCTGGCTGGAAATGGCTTTCATCTTTTCCTGTTGTTATACTGTTTTCATAGGCCCATAAAACAGCTTTATAATAATAATCAGAGGGTTCGACATCCTCAAACGGATTCTCTGTGGTTACAGGTTCAGGTTCGTTATTGGCCCTCCAGAGGAATGCAGACGATTGTGCACGGGTACATGGATCCGAAGGACAAAAATGGGTTTCATCTTTTCCGTTGACAATGCCATTTTTGTATGCCCAGATGACAGCATCATAATAGTAATCGCTTTCATTGACATCTGTAAATGGATTTTCTGCTGAAGGCTCGTCCTCGGATGGCTGATAGTCTTCATCTCCCATTGGATATTGGCTGTTGAATTCATCTGTTGTATAATCTTCATCACGGGTATGACCGTCAAAATTATCATTGCATCGCAGGAAGTAATCATAAGTCGTTTCACCGGCATCCCATGTTGAGTCAAGGTTGTAATAATATCCTTCCATCTGTGCAATGTTCCATCCATGAGGTGTATCACCGGCTTTGCCTGCAATAAGCCTGGCATCTATTCCGACTTCGAGGGACATGCGGTAAAGCAGGACAGCATATCCCTGGCAAACGGCCGTTTTATTGATCAGGGCAGCGTAAGCCGTATATTTTAATTTATAGTCATCATCTTCCAGATGTTCATTATCGTAAGTAACGTTATCGCAGATGTAGCCATAAATACTTTTCATTTTTTCATAATCCGTTTTATTATCCAGATCCAGCTGATTCATTACATCAGCAAGGGCTGTATCCAGCTCTGATTCCTGTTCCGCTGTTGTATAGTAGGTCATGGTATAGGTGTAGGTTATATAGTAGATAGCATCTTGGGTATAGTAGCTTATACTACATTTCCATCCTGTGTACTGCCAGAGCAGATAATCGCCTTCTGTGGGGTTGCCCGTATGTACAAGGGCTTTGTTTGCAATGCTTTTAGCCATATCTATAATGATGCTTTTGATTTTTTCCTCGTCTGCTCCCTCATCTTCTATCTCAGACTGCAGCCCGACTTCGATGGTTTCTGAACGCTGTTTCATCTGTGAACGCATATATCCGGCGGCTTCATTGATGGATGCGTGATATTCGGATACTTCATAGGTTGAGATATTACTGTCAGAAGGTTCGTTCAGATCAGAAATATCTATGACATCCTCATATAGAGGGTTTATATATGTTACTGTGGTGTTCGTCACTTCAGACGGTACTGTATCTGCAGGTTTTATTTCGCCGGCCATGACCGGGTCAGGACAGAGCGGCAATAGGAAGGCTATTGTCAGTAATACAACTAATATTTTTTTGAATCTGTGCATCGTTCGTAATCTCCTGTACTATGTTTTAGTCTGATGGAGTACTAATCACTGATAGTATTCCAAAGTTTAAGGTTACCGGATAGGAATAATTTAGCATATCTGAAGCTTTCAAACAACTGTGAATGGCTTTTCTTTTTCATTTACTGTATATTTTTATATGGAAATGTGCTAATATTTAGACAGAAATATCAGATAATTTTACAGGCGGGGATAGATATGTATCGTAAACAGCAGAAAAGTATTATCAAGCATCTGGATTTTCTTATACTGGATATTTTCATGCTTATCATTTCATATACGATGGCTACCATCATTCGGGATGGCTGGCATTCTCTGAGGGCGAATGCCGCTTTTCTAAGTATGCTTGGTGTGCTCATTCTTTTACAGGTGATGGTGGCACTGCAGGGGAACAATTATAATGATATTCTCCGGAGGGGCTATCTGGTAGAACTGAAGTATGTTCTGATACAGAATGCCATCGTGCTGGCTGCTGCTTTTACTTTTATGTTTATGACAAAATCGCAGCCAAAGTACTCCAGACTGGTATTTGGGTATCTTCTGATAATTAATATCGTATTGACTTATGGAGCACATTTGATGTGGAAGCGGGTGGTCCGCCGTAGAATGGTCAATAGTAAGGAGCGGACACATCTGCTGGTGATCAGCGAATATGCCGGATCGGAGGCATGTATCAGGAGGCTGCAGTCAGAGTGGTATAAAGAATATAAAATAACAGGTGTGGTTGTTTATGACCGCCCGATGAAAGGGAATGTCATTAACAATATTTCTGTTGTGGCCGATATGGATGAGCTTTTTCAGTATTTGAAAAAAGAGGTTGTGGATGAGGTTTTTCTCAATATTGACGGTAATAATCAGGAACGTTTGACCATTACAGAAGATTTGCTGGAGATGGGTATTACGGTACATATCAATATTAATATGGATCTGGGGCAGGGACAGCTTCCGAATCCGATTGTACATAATATGAGCGGATGTGCAGTGTTGACGACCAGCATAAAGACGGCTACGTTTTATCAGATGGTGACGAAACGGATCATGGACATCGCAGGAGGCATTGTGGGACTTATTCTGACGGCGATCCTGTTCGTCATATTTGCACCGATTATCTATATACAGTCTCCGGGGCCTATTTTCTTTGCTCAGGAAAGGGTAGGCAGAAATGGCCGTCGATTTAAGATGTATAAGTTCCGTTCCATGTATCCGGATGCCGAGAAGCGGAAAAAGGAATTGATGGATCAGAATAAAATGAATGGACTGATGTTTAAGATGGATAATGATCCGAGGATCATTCCCATAGGCAGACTGATGCGGAAAACATCTATCGATGAATTTCCTCAGTTCTGGAATGTGTTAAAGGGCGATATGAGCCTGGTGGGGACAAGGCCGCCGACAGTAGACGAGTATGAACAGTATGAGAATCATCATCGGGTACGGTTGGCCATAAAGCCAGGGCTGACAGGAATGTGGCAGATCAGTGGAAGAAGTGACATCACAGACTTTGAAGAGGTGGTGGCACTGGATAATCAGTATATTAATGACTGGAATCTGCGGCTGGATATCAAGATCCTTTTCCAGACAGTGAAAGTTGTACTGCAGCATAAGGGATCAGTGTAGCTTGCACATTAATTATTGTTGTGATAAGATAAAGGAATGAAAAAATCGATTTTTATGGAGGGTGAAAAGGTTGAGCAAAGGGCGTAAGAGAAAGGCACGGGTTCCCGGGCTCGTGATTCTGGTTGTTTTATTATTGATAGCATTTGAGTTTCTGGGGCTTCTGGCTGTGACGAAGTTACTGCCTGTTCATCTGCTTTTTGCCGGAGGACTGGTATTGTTGACGGGGGTTCTGATCGTTGGCCTTCTGACAGGTGATGTTCGTAAGAAAGTGACCTTTGTCATTGGTGCGCTTCTGGCTGTTCTGATGTTGATAATATTGGTTATAGGCAATCTGTATATATTGAAGACATATAATACACTGACGAGAATTTCGGGCGTGAGTACGAAGACTTCACAGATCGGTATCTATGTCAGGACGGATGATCCGGCGCAGGTTATTGAAGATACGAGGGGATATGTTTTTGGTACGTTGAGTGATCTTGACAAGGAGAATACAGAGGGGGCTGTGAAGCAGATCAACGAGAATCTGGGCGCTTCCATCGAGGTGAAGGCTCAGGCGGGTGTTATGGAACTGGTGGACAGCCTGCTGAATAAAGAGTGTGGAGTTATTATTCTGAACCATGCTTATCTTCCGGTTCTGGAGGAAATGGAAGGCTATGAGAATATTTCTGAAGAGATCCGTGAGATCGAGCTTCTGGCGGTAGATACAGTTATAGAGGAGAAAGCGGACAATACGAGTGATGTACCGAAGAAAGAGGATCCGGACAATATCATCCGCCTGTACATCAGCGGTATTGACACGAGGGGCAGTGCGATTATTAATACACGAAGTGATGTGAATATTATCGCAACGATCAATACGGATACCAAACAGGTGCTGCTTGTATCTACACCGCGTGATTATTTTGTACCGCTGTCCATTTCCAATGGCGTGCCGGATAAGCTGACCCATGCGGGAATCTATGGTGTTGATGTTTCCATGGATACACTGGGCATGTTGTATGATATACCGCTTGACAAATATTTCAGAGTGAATTTTGCCGGTTTCATAAAAATTATTGATGCTCTTGGCGGTATTGATGTCAATTCCGACTATGATTTTAGTACGGGAGGTTATACGTTCACGAAGGGAAGCAATCATGTGGATGGAAGTGCAGCCCTTGCCTTTGCGAGGGAGCGATATGCCTTTGCAGAGGGTGACCGTCAGCGAGGCAGGAATCAGATGGAGGTTATCAGAGCTGTCATGAAGAAGGCCCTGTCACCGGAGCTTCTGAGCAGTTATACCAGTGTGCTTTCTGCAGTTGAAGGATGTTTTGAGACGAATTTCTCCTATGATAAGATTGCGAAGCTGGTACGTGATCAGCTGGCTGACGGCGGAAGCTGGAATATTGTCAGCTACAGTGTGGATGGTACCGGTGATTCAAGAAAACCATATTCCATGAGTGCGTATGCGTATGTCATGATACCGGATCAGGCAACGGTGGATCAGGCGAAGGTATTGATGAAGCAGGTTGAGGACGGAGAAGTTATCAATCAGGGACAGTAAATTACATACGAAAGCGAGAGAAGCCTCTCTTCGGTAACCGATTGGTTACCGGAGAGAGGCTTCTCCTATATATGTAAGGGAGGGAGTTAAAAAAAGTGGTAACTATATTAAGTGAAGGTAAAAAATTAGGTAATAGGTGCCGGATTAAAGATGCACAGGTCGTTATGCAGTTTATATTTTTCTGCAAAAGACTGCTTTCTGCCGCTGGCAACATCAATAATCAGGTTGAAGAGTTCTGTGCCTACTTCAGGGATCGTTGAATCACCTGTTGCGATCGGACCTGCGTTGACGTCGATCAGATCCTGCCACATATTCTTCATATCATTTCTTGAACATACTTTGATAACCGGTGCGATAGCCAGTCCGTATGGTGTACCGCGGCCTGTCATAAATACCTGAAGGCCAATACCGGATGCAAGCTGACATGGTCCGCAGACAATGTCGCTGGCTGGGGTTGCAGCATAGATCAGACCATGTTTGGTCGGACGTTCTGCAGGAGAAAGAACCTCTACAATCGGTGAGCTGCCGGATTTTGCGATGGAACCCATGGCTTTTTCAACGATATTGGCAAGACCGCCCTTCTTGTTGCCAGGAGTCGGGTTTGCGCTTCTGTCAACCTGTCCGTTTTCAAGGTAATTATCATACCATCTCATTTCGGCAGCCAGTTTCCTGCCTACTTCTTCGTTAATGCAGCGTTCGCCAATGATATGGACACCGTCACGTACTTCTGTAACTTCAGAGAACATAACTGTAGCGCCGCCTTTAACCAGCATATCTGCAGCATAGCCTGCACTTGGGTTGGCGGTAACACCGGAAAAAGCATCACTGCCGCCGCACTGCATACCGATGAGCAGATCAGAAAGAGGAAGGGTTTCTCTTCTTCGCTCATTTAAGCGGGCAAGCTTCTTGTCTGCCATTGCCATCAGTGCGTCGATCATAGCATCAAAGCCCTGCTGTTCCTGAAGAACAATAACATTCTCAGGAGAAATATCTGCTTCATCAATGAGCATTTCAACTGTCAGCTTCTCACATCCGAGGGAAACGACCATCAATTCACCACCGAAGTTCGGGTGCTTTGCCAGGTTGCGAAGTGCGCGGATCGGAATCTTTGCTTCAGGAGCATTGATAGCAACACCACAGCCATAAGCATGATTGATCGGCACAATATCATCTACGTTCGGGTATTTAGGAAGGAGTTCTTCCTTCATCTTTTTAACGGCAACATTTAAAACACCTGTAACACACTGTACGGTTGTGCTGATACCCAGGATATTTCTTGTACCGGCAGGGCCGCCGTTCGGATTGCGGTAGCCTTCCCATGTGGTAACAGGAGGTTCAGGAAGATCTGTCACGATATTGGTGGCAAAGGTCATATTGTCTACTGAAGGCGGAACAGGAAGGTGGAGCATATGCTCGTTGATCCAGTCTCCTTTCTTAATCGGGTCGATGGCATAACCCAGTACGACGCCATAGCGGATAACCGGTGCATCCTGAGGAATATCACACAGTGCGATTTTATGAGCCTGAGGAATATCCTGGTTGGTAACGACGCCTTCGATGACCGTTGTGCCGGCCGGAATGGCATCCACCGCGATGGCGACATTATCACGTTCATTAATTTTAATACATGAAATCTTGCCCATCTTGAAAACTCCTTTCTGGAATGTTTATATAGAAAATGGTTCAGACTTGAACAGTCTGTTTTGCATTACTGCCGCTTTGTTTGATTACACGTATATTATATATAATAAAGTTCAATAAATCAAATTAATAGTTTTTATGTTTTTCTTAGAAAAAGTTAGAGTAACTCGCTGCAACGGTGCACGGCTGAATGACTTGTATATTAGACATGAACGTGGTATAATGTGCGCGTAAGCAATGAGCCGTGCAGCAATCGAAGACGGTGGACCGGCTGCTTGCAGACGGGGAAACCGGAGACGATTGCTATAGGGCGAAGCCCGCGAGTGAG
>JBJEJD010000027.1:10122-23463 GCA_051877705.1 Coprococcus sp.
GCTTGCAGACGGGGAAACCGGAGACGATTGCTATAGGGCGAAGCCCGCGAGTGAGGAGAACCTGATGGAGTTGACAGCATGAATTATGTAGTTGTGGATTTTGAATGGAATCAGAGCGCTTATGGCAAGGGCTCTGAAAACCGGAAGATGCCTTTTGAGATTATTGAGATCGGTGCGGTGATGCTGAATGAACAGCTGCAGGAGATAGATCGCTTCAGCGAGACTATCCGGCCGAAGGTTTATAAAAAATTACATTATGTCACGAAGGATCTGACGGGGATTACTCAGGAAGAGCTGAATGCCAGTGATCCCTTTCCCTATGTGCTGGTAGATTTCATGCTGTGGTGCGGCGATGATTTTTCCTTTTGTACATGGGGGAATATGGATCTGGTTGAGCTGCAGCGTAATATGAAATATTATGGTCTGGAAGATCTTCTTGAAGGGCCTGTCAGATATTACAATGTGCAGAAGCTGTTCCGGCTGCTCTATGCCCATGACGAAGCTGCGGCTTCTCTGGAAGCGGCAGTGGATTATTTCCGGCTTCCGAAGGATGATCATTTTCATCGGGCAGTCAATGATGCTGCTTATACGGCGGAGATATTCAGGAAGATGGATATGGCGGAAGCGGATAAGCTGTATTCGGTGGATTATTACCAGAATCCGAAGGAGAAAAAGGATGAGATTCATCTGACCTATGAGAGCTATTATAAATATATTTCAAGAGAATTCAGGACCAAAGAAGAGGCTATGTCTGACAGAGAGGTTCGTTCGACACGCTGTTATAAATGTGGACGGGCAGCCCGCAAGAAGATGCATTGGTTCTCTGCCAGAACCAAGGCGTATTATTGCCTGGCCAGCTGTCCGGAGCATGGTTATATTCGGGGGAAGATCCGACTCAAGAAGACGGATGAACAGCGCTTTTATGTGGTAAAGACTTTGCGGCTGATCGATGAGGAGGGAGCCGAAAAGCTGCGCCAGATGAAATCGGATGTCTTAAAAAAACGCCGTGAGAAACGCCAGAAAGGCTGTTGTGGTTCTACAGATGAAAAGAAGGACAGGACAAAAGGTAGATAACCCTTTGCCCTGTTCTTCTTTTGGTAATTTTTATTGATTAAAATCTTTGATAATATCATGCATCTGTTCCAGAAGAGCATCTACACGGCCGTAAAATGCCGGAGACTGTTTTTTGCCGGAAAGCTGTTTGCGAATCTGTCTCAGTTCACCAATAATGATATCGATATCGTTGATTCCGCGCTTGTCATTCAGCAGATAATCCATGGCTTTCTGATTCTCATCCTCTGTGATCTTGTCATAGATCACCTGGATATTCGGTTTCTCACCGATGTATCGGAAGGTAATGTTCGGCGAAGCATGATTCAGCAGAGTCTGAATATAATGGATATCGCCGGTTTCCTTATAATAACGCCATGCGAAAGTTTTGCGCATCGTCTGTGTGCCGATGGATTTTAAGCCGATTTTACTGCCAGTCTGTTTGAAGATGCGGTATGCCTGTTCCCGGGACAGCGGTTTGTTCGTACTTGCATAACCGGTAATCAGATATTCCTCATCATCTCTGCCTGCTATAAAATCTTTAATGACAGCCTGAAGTTCCGGTTTCAATGGAAATATCCGCTCAATCTGGCGTGTGCCAATGACGGCATGAAGCGCATCCTTATCGCGTACATCCTTAACTCTAAATTGCAGAATGTCCTGCAATTGCAAGCCTGTACCAATTCCGATCTCAAATAATATATAATATTTGTCGTCAATGGCGCGCAATGCCTCCCTAAATTTTTGCAGAGTTTCTTCATCTTTAATCGGAGCAACCCAGTTCATATATTCACCTCACAATAAAACGACAGACGTAGTTAAAAAGGTAGACTATTCACTACATTCTTTAATCACATTATAACACGCTTCCGTTTTAAATCAAGAGATTTGTTAAAGTTCGGACATATTCGACAAGGATATTAATTATTTTTTATATCATTTTTCATACGTTCATTGCGAAGACGTTCGTAATTGCGGCGGTGATGTCTGCGTTTCAGGATTCTCCGGAGCCAGACAAGGAAAAGTGTCAGGAGAAAAAAGACAGCAATAAGGACTGGAATTACGATCATCAGATGGTTCATTAAAAATGGCATAAGACTCTGGATCAGATCATCAGATAGATCAGACACCGCTATATCTGAGACTTCATTATCATCTGTAAGCTGAATAAAGGTCGGTATATCAGCGTCATTGGAGACGGGCACAGAAACTGCGGCCTCTTCCAGAGCAGTGGTGTCTATATCGGCGATACTGGTGTAAAGGGGCTGACTGCCGGCTGTTTGACCATCCTCCTGTGTGTAGATAATTGTACCAAAATGGCAGAGTGCTGTGCGGTACGGAGCCAGATTGGTAAAATTGTCTGCTGCGTGGAAAGTCTGAGAGAGGGAGGATACAGAGGAATCCTTCGAAATAATGATATCGCCTGTGTGGTCAGATACGCAGCTGATACTGTCAATATCGAAGCCTTCAAAAGGCAGCGGTGTCCAGGCAGCAGACCGGACCGTAACATCAGAACTGTTAAGTCCGGAGTTGAGCTTTTCGTAATTATCAAAGCAGTAATCCAGTGCCTGAATGGTATCGGGATATATATGACCGTCGGAATTCTCCATGACAACACATACAAGAGTCATCCCATTTTTTTCAGCATAGGTCACCAGTGTATTTTTTGCTTCCTCTGTATAGCCGGTTTTGCCGCCAATACAGGCGTTGTAATGATAATTGGTGTACATCAGCATCCGGTGCTTGTGTCCGAGAACAAAGCCCTCCGGGCGAAGATTGGTGGATTCTACAGGATATTCATAAGTGCCGGTAATCTTTCTGAAAGCGGGATTCTGAATAGCAGCCCGTGCGATCAGAGCCATGTCATGGGCGGTCGTATAGTGGTTTTTGTCGTGCAGCCCATTGGGATTGACAAAATTTGTATTTGTGCAGCCCAGTGCTTCGGCCCGTTCATTCATCATGTCACAGAAAGCCTGAACGGAACCGCTGATATATTCAGCGGCACCATTGCAGACTTCATTGGCAGAGGACAGTAAAATAGCATGGAGGGCAGCTTCCACACTCAGCTGTTCACCGTCCAGAATACCAATATTCATATCGTTGTAGTAATTCAGACCTTCCCAGCAATCCTGTGAGAAGGTGATCGTTTCATCCAATGCGGCATTTTCTATGAGCAGCAGACCGGTGAGTACCTTGGTGATACTGGCAGGATAATGTTTCTCGTCCATATTCTTGTAGTAGAGGATTTCGCCGGTATCCGCATCCATAACACAGCAGGCGCTGGAATACAGGATAATATTTTCGGTGGAAACCTTATCCGTTGGCAGAATGACAGGAACGGCTTCGGTTTCAGGTTCGGAGGAAACAGTCTGCTCTCCATCGGTTTCAACTTCGGCGGCGCAGACAACTGTAATTTGAAGAATGCTGCAGAGAATGCAGCAGATAACCAAAAATGAAAAAATCTTTTTCATAGTAAACTCCCTCGAAAATGCAGTATATAAAATATAGTATAAGTTTTTTACTTAAAAATGTCAATTTGCATATTATGGATAAAGGAATGGCATGTGATAGATGACAGAACGCAAATATTGAATAATAATTCGACTTATGTTACACTGGAATACAGACAATTATTTTTGAAAGGAATGATACTATGGCCAGAAATGAGGAAGTAATGAAGCGATACCGTCAGGTGGCCGAAAAAAAGGATAAATTTATTCGAAACATAGGCATTGAGATTACCGATGGGGATTTTGGATACTGCCGTGGAGAGATGAAGGTTGAAGAACATCATAAAAATCCTCTGGGGACAGTCCATGGGGGCTGCCTGTATACGCTGGCTGATACACTTGGCGGTTTTGCTGCCGCTACCTATGGTTTTGGAGGGCCGACTTTGTCGGGGAATATGTATTTTATGCGGCCTACTCTGGGTGTGGAGAAGCTGATCTGTGAGGCCAGAGTTATAAAAAACGGTAAGAGGATCCGCGTGGTGGAAGCCATTATATATGGAGATAAGGGTGAAGAAATCGCACGCTGTATGCTGGAATACATGGATCTGCAGAAAAATATTATCAAAGACGAAACGGGAACTCTGCTCGAAGAGCAGAAGATCAGTGATTAATTAATTTTTTAACAGGAGACATTTCTTTACACTCCCGCTGGAATGTGGTAAAATGTGAAGAAACATTTTTATACAAGGGTATGGAGAAATAGATTGTACAGGAGGTAACAGTATGTTAACGGGAGCACAGGTAATGGTTAAATGTCTGGAAGCTGAAGGCATCAAGGCTGTGTTTGGTTATCCGGGTGTTGCGATATGTCCGTTTTATGACAGTTTATATGATTCCAGTATTCGGAATATACTGGTTCGTGCCGAGCAGAACGGCGGCCATATGGCCAGCGGTTATGCGAGGGTGACAAGGAAGCCGGCAGTTTGTGTGGCAACATCGGGACCGGGAGCAACGAACCTGATTACAGCTCTGGCAACAGCTTATGCAGACAGTATTCCGCTGATTGCCATTACAGGACAGGTATCCAGCGAACTGCTGGGTAAGGATGTATTTCAGGAGGCGGATATAACAGGAGCCGCAGAACCATTTGTAAAATATAGCTATCTTGTAAGAGATGGAAGGGATATTCCGCGCATCTTCAAGGAAGCTTTTCATATTGCGTCTACAGGACGAAGGGGTCCGGTACTGATTGATGTGCCGGTGGATATCCAGCAGAAGCCGGTAGAGTATATACCTGTGACGGAGGTCAATATCCGGGGATATAAGCCGACAGTCAAGGGGAATAGCCTTCAGATGCGTAAGGTTGTGGATGCCCTTGCGCGTGCACGTAAGCCACTGATCTGTGTGGGAGGCGGTGCGATTCTGGGTAATGGAGAACAGGTAGTGAGGGAGTTCGCTGACAAGTTCCATATCCCGGTCGTATCAACCATGATGGGTATTGGTGTGATGCCGAACGAAGATCCGCTTTATATGGGTATGCTTGGTACTAATGGCAAGCCACATGCCAATTATGCAGTTCATGAATGCGATGTTCTGATGCTGGTCGGTGCCAGAGTGGCCGATCGTGCCGTTGTAAAACCGTACAAGCTGGAGCGAAGAAGTACGACGATTGTACATATTGATGTGGATCCGGCGGAGATTGGCAAGAATCTTGGAACAACCGTACCGCTGGTAGGTGATGTTCATGTGATATTTGAGAATCTGCTTAAATTTGATATTCCAGGTGATTATGAGGCCTGGAACGCTGAGCTGGCTGAGAAGAAAGCGGCATATGTGGACAGGCGTCATTTCAACCCGGATTTTGTCAATCCATGTCGTTTTGTACAGACGTTGAGCGGCAAGATGAATGAGGATGCCATTTATGTGGCGGATGTGGGACAGAATCAGCTCTGGTCGGCGGACAATTATGTCATGAAGCATGGCCGTTTCCTGACAACGGGTGGTTTCGGAACTATGGGTTATTCCATACCGGCAGCCATTGGTGCAAGGGCTGCGCTGCCGGACAGACAGATTGTGGCTGTCTGTGGCGATGGTTCCTTCCAGATGTCTCTGATGGAGCTGGCAACTATGCAGCAGTGGAAGCTTCCAATCAAGTTTGTCATCATGCGCAATGGTTATCTGGGACTGGTGCGGGAATATCAGCATCATACATATAATGACCGGTACAGCGGCGTTTCTCTGGATGGAAGCCCGGATTTTGAGAAGATAGCAGAAGCCTATGGGCTGACATATTTCCATCTGGAGAATAATGAACAGATGGATCAGAGGATTGACGAGTTCCTTGCGTGTGATCATGCTGCAATGATGGTATGCGAGGTATATGCATATGATTTGGTAAAGGAGTAGGCGGATGAGAGGAATATTTTCGGTATTGGTAGAGAATAAAGCCGGTGTACTGAGCAAGACCGCCGGGTTGTTTGCCAGAAGAGGCTTTAATATTGACAGCCTCGCCGTAGGCGAGACTGATGACAAAGGTGTTTCCAGTATGACCATCATCTCCACAGGAGACGAAAGGATCATGGAGCAGATCGAGAAACAGCTGAATAAGAAGATAGATGTCATCAAGGTACGTCGTTTTGCGGAGAATAAATGTGTAACACGGGAGCTTCTGTTGGTGAAGGTTACATATACCAATGCTACCCGCTCCGATATTATGCAGATCTGTACGATCACAGGTGCCCATATTGCGGATTTATCACCGAAGTCCATGGTTATTGAGCTGACAGCCAAATCGACAAAGATAGACCGTTTTATCAGGCTTATACAGCCGTTCGGTATTATCGAGATGGCAAGAACGGGAGCGCTGGCCGTACAGCGTGATTCCAATGAATAGGCGGGTCCGGATATGAGACTCAGGAATGTAAGAGGTTCCCGGGAGACCATTGCAGCCGATGATTGTGTGCTGCATGACCCGGCGGAACAGCGGGCGCAGAAGGGACACTGGCATGAACTCTTTGGCAATGACCATCCAATTCATATTGAAGTGGGCATGGGCAAAGGTAAGTTTATCATGACACTGGCACAACAGAATCCCGATATCAACTATATAGGCATTGAGAAATATTCCAGTGTGCTTGTGCGCGCACTGGAGAAATATCACACATATGGCGGGGATAATATTTTTTTCCTGCGTATGGATGCGGAAGATATTACGGATATTTTCGCTGAGAATGAGGTCGGCAGAATCTATCTGAATTTCTCAGATCCGTGGCCTAAGGACAGACATGCCAAGAGACGCCTGACGTCGAAGGAATACTGGTCCAGATACAACCAGATTCTTTCTCCGGAGGGCCGTGTCATTTTTAAAACGGATAATAGAGATTTGTTTGATTTTTCTCTGGAGCAGGTGGAAGAAGCAGGATGGCAGCTGGATAATGTGACTTTTGATCTCCATCACAGTGAATATCTGGAAGGCAATGTGATGACGGAATATGAAGAACGTTTTACAGCTAAAGGCAATCCGATCTGCAGGCTGGTGGCTGTACGTGATCCGGCAAAGGCTCTTTATATTGAAGAAAACCGGCCGGTAAAAAAAGATGAGGCATAAGAATTCTGTCGGCATATATTATAGAAAGAACTGTAGCGGAGATGTAAAATGGCATCTGTCAAACAGCAGCTGTCTGCGAAGATGACGGCTTTTCTATATGATCATAAGGCGATTCCAAAACAGGGAGAGAAGTTCAGAAAGTCTTACAAGGATGTTGAAAAAAGAATCCAGTCTATCGCCAGCCCGACAGACAGGAAAAAAACATAAACACGGCACGGGACAGGGGGACGGTTCTGTGTCCCATATTAGAGGGACACAGAACCGTCCCCCTGTCCCGTGCTGTTTTTTTTGCCGGCGGGAAGCAGCGTGTATTAAAAAACTAATATGTTATTAGTTTAACACGATAATTGGCTAAAATGCGCATAAAATTGGTAAAAATGGCGGAGTGTATTGTGCAATTTTATTATAGATGATATAATAAAAAGAGTTCGTCAAAAATAGACAGGACTGGGAGTTATATTATAAAATGAGAGGAGTGGTATGATGGGACTGGCCACATTTTTAGGTGGTGTGCATCCGTTTGAGGGAAAGAAGCTTTCCGAGGACAAACCAATCGTAAAGCTTGAGCCAAAGGGTGAACTGGTGTATCCATTATCACAGCATATTGGCGCACCTGCCAGACCTTTGGTAAAAAAAGGTGATGCGGTTCTTGTGGGTCAGATAATCGGAGAAGCGAACGGTTTCATTTCCGCGAATGTACTGAGTTCTGTGTCCGGTACGGTTAAGGCTGTTGAAAAACGCCGGGTCGTAAATGGAACGATGACAGACTGTATTGTTGTGGAAAATGATGGCAGCTACACCACAGTGGAGGGATTTGGCAATGAAAGAGATTATTCTGCCATGTCCAGGGAGGAGATTGTGGATGCCGTTAAACAGGCCGGTATTGTTGGTCTGGGAGGTGCGGGATTCCCTACCCATGTGAAGTTGATGCCGAAGGAGCCCGACAAGATTGAATATGTAATTGCCAACGGTGCTGAGTGTGAACCGTATCTGACGTCGGATTATCGTCTGATGCTGGAGGAGGCAGAGAAGATCGTCGGCGGACTGAAGGTCATGCTGGCATTATTCCCGAATGCCAAAGGTGTTATTGGTATTGAAGATAATAAACCGGAAGCAATTAAAAAATTGTCAGAAATTGTTAAAAATGAAACAAAGATTGAGGTGTGTCCTCTGAAGACAAAGTATCCTCAGGGCGGTGAACGTTCTCTGATCTATGCTGTCACCGGAAGAAAGATCAATTCCTCTATGCTTCCTGCAGATGCAGGTTGTATTGTTGATAATGTGGATACGATTGCTTCTATTTATATGGCAGTCTGCAAGTCAACACCGCTGATCCGCAAGATTATTACCATTACCGGTGAAGCAGTTGCGGATCCTAAGAATTTTGAGGTACGTCTTGGAACCAATTACCAGGAACTGATTGAAGCAGCAGGTGGTTTTGCGGTTGAACCGGAGAAGGTGATATCCGGTGGTACAATGATGGGACAGGCACAGTTTGATCTGAATGTGCCGGTTGCCAAGACTTCATCAGCATTTACCTGCCTGACGAAGGATGAGGTGGCAGCCCAGGAACCGACGGCATGTATTCGGTGCGGACGCTGTGTCCAGGCTTGTCCGAGCCGGATCGTTCCGCAGAAGATGTACAGAGCAGCCATCAAGAATGACCTGGAGCAGTTTGAAAAGTTAAATGGTATGGAGTGTATGGAGTGCGGAAGCTGCTCATTTATCTGCCCGGCCAGACTGCAGCTGACACAGGCCTTTAAAGAAACGCGAAAGGCTGTTATGGCCAGCCGCAGGAAGAAAGCGTAGGAGGAGCTGACATGAGTAAATTATTAAATGTATCCGCGTCGCCGCATGTCAGAAGCAGTGTGACTACACCGGTTCTGATGTATGATGTGGCTATCGCGATGATTCCTGCCGCTTTATTCGGTATTTATCATTTTGGAATAAAGTCATTGCTGATCATACTGGTGACTGTGGCCACCTGTATGCTGAGTGAATATGTGTATGAGAGCCTGATGGGAAGGCCGGTAACGGTCAGTGACGGCAGTGCACTGGTAACAGGCCTCATCCTTGCATTGAATATGCCGCCGGAAGTTCCGCTGTGGATACCGATGCTGGGTGGTGTATTTGCGATTATTGTTGTTAAGCAGCTGTTTGGCGGTCTTGGACAGAACTTTATGAATCCGGCGCTGGCGGCCAGATGCTTCCTCCTCATTTCATTTGCAGGAAGAATGTCAACCTTTACCGTTGACGGTGTCAGCACAGCAACACCGCTGGCAGTAATGAGAAACGGCCAGTCTGTCAGTGTGGCGGCATCCTTCTTCGGAATGATTCCGGGAACCATCGGTGAGGTATCCGTACTGGCACTGCTTATCGGTGCGGTTTATCTGCTGGTGAAGAAGGTTATTACCTTACATATTCCTGGAACCTATATCCTGACCTTTGCGATCATGATGTTCTTATTTGGCGGCATGGATATCCATTATACACTGGCACAGGTGTGCAGCGGCGGTCTGATCTTCGGTGCCTTCTTTATGGCAACGGATTATGTAACAAGTCCTGTAACCAAAAACGGAAAGATCGTTTTTGGTATTCTTCTCGGTGTGCTGACAGCTGTTTTCCGTCTCTGGGGCGGTTCTGCAGAGGGCGTATCCTATGCGATCATCTTCTGTAATATTCTTGTTCCTCTGATTGAAAAGGTAACCCTTCCGAAAGCATTTGGAAAGGAGGCCAGGTAATATGGGCGGATTTATGAAAGATGCTGTTAAATTATTTATTATTACGCTGATATCCGGTCTGTGCCTCGGCGCTGTATACGGGATGACCAAGACAACCATCGAGCAGCAGCAGATCGCGGCCCAGCTGGAGACCTACAAGGTTGTTTACGCAGAAGCTGCGAATTTCCAGAATAATGATGCGCTGACAGAGCAGGTGGATGATTTTGGCAATGTGCTGGCTGAATCCGGTCTGGATCTTGGTAATGCCGGTATTGAAAGTGTGCTGGAGGCTGTAGACGGATCGGGCAATGTCATCGGACATATGCTGAATGTCTATAGTAAGGATGGATACGGCGGAACGATTGAATTGTCCGTTGGTATTACCAGTGAAGGTGAGATTACGGGTATTGGCTTCCTGACACTGGAAGAAACGGCCGGCCTTGGTATGAAAGCCAAAGAACCTGCTTTCAAGGATCAGTTTGCCGGAAAGAATGCAGAACAGCTTGTCCTGACAAAGTCAGGTGCTTCTGCAGACAATGAGATCGATGCCATCAGTGGTGCGACGATCACATCGACGGCTGTTACCAATGCTGTCAATGCTGCCCTTTATTTTGCACATAACTGCATTTCTCAGTAGGAGGTAGAAAGATGAATAAGTGTACAGAACGTTTATTCAACGGTATTGTCAAAGAGAATCCCACCTTTGTGCTGATGCTGGGTATGTGTCCGACCCTGGCGGTAACAACCGCAGCCATTAATGGTATGGGTATGGGATTGAGCACGACAGCCGTGTTGATATTGTCCAATGTTATTATTTCATTATTACGTAAGTTTATACCGGACCGTGTAAGAATCCCGGCCTATATCGTCGTGGTTGCATCTCTGGTTACAGTGGTTCAGCTGCTGATTCAGGCCTATATTCCGTTCTTATATGATGCGCTGGGAATCTATATTCCGCTGATCGTTGTTAACTGTATTATTCTGGGCCGTGCGGAATCTTACGCTTCAAAGAATGATCCGCTTTCCTCTGCTTTTGATGGTCTGGGCATGGGCCTTGGTTTTACGGTTGCTCTGACATGTATTGCGGCAGTGCGTGAGCTGATCGGCGCCGGAACTGTTTTTGGTGTGCAGATCATGCCTGGTTCCTATGAACCGGTAGCTATCTTTGTACTGGCACCTGGTGCATTCTTTGTACTGGCTGCCCTGACGGCACTGCAGAACAAGTTCAAAGCCCCGTCCGCAACCAATGGCAAGGCACCGAAATCCAACCTGGCCTGCGGCGGCAATTGTATGAGCTGTAAGGGCTCTGCATGCGAGCAGAATCACAGGAAACTGGAAGAGGGTCCTGCAGAAGCAGCGGCTAAAAAGAATGATTAGGAGGACGGATAGATGAAAGAGTTATTACTTATTGCGATAGGCTCTGCCCTTGTCAATAACGTCGTATTGAGCCAGTTCCTTGGCCTTTGTCCGTTCCTCGGTGTATCCAAGAAGACGGAAACGGCTGCCGGCATGGGCGCAGCGGTTATATTCGTTATTACCATTGCTTCAGCGGTGACGAGTCTGATTTATAATGGTATTCTTGTCAACTTTGGGCTGGAATACCTGCAGACGATCGTTTTTATTCTGGTTATCGCAGCACTGGTACAGTTTGTAGAGATGTTTCTGAAGAAGGCTATGCCGTCACTGTATGAGGCGCTGGGTGTATATCTTCCGCTGATTACCACCAACTGTGCGGTTCTTGGTGTCGCCCTGACCAATGTTCAGTCAGAATATGGTTTTGTTACGAGTGTTGTCAACGGTATCGGTACCGCAGTTGGTTTTACCATTGCCATTGTCATGCTGGCAGGTGTGCGTGAGCGGATCGAGGATAATGATGTGCCTGAGAATTTACAGGGTTCTCCGATCGTACTGATTACAGCCGGTCTGATGGCAATTGCGTTCTTTGGATTCTCTGGATTGATTTAAAGGAGGATATGGATTGTGAATATTGGTGGAATTATAATAGCGGCAGCAGTCGTTGGTATTGTCGGCCTTCTGATTGGTATTCTCCTTGGTGTTGCCAGTGAAAAATTCAAAGTAGAAGTTGATGAGAAAGAGATTCTTGTTCGTGCCGAGCTTCCCGGCAATAACTGCGGCGGATGTGGTTATCCGGGGTGTGACGGTCTGGCCAAAGCCATTGCAGCAGG
Source organism: Coprococcus sp. (assembly GCA_051877705.1). Taxonomy (GTDB): domain Bacteria; phylum Bacillota; class Clostridia; order Lachnospirales; family Lachnospiraceae; genus Coprococcus_A. The sequence continues at coordinate 22,136 of JBJEJD010000027.1, forward strand.
CCAGTCGCCGGTGGATGCATGCCCGGTGGGCGGCGCGGCCGTAGGTGCGAAGATTGCCGCGATCATGGGTGTTGAAGGCGGCGGCTCTGAGAAGAAGGTTGCATTTGTAAAATGTAAAGGAACCTGTGATAAGGCGAGGATTCAGTATCATTATCACGGTATTGATGACTGCCGTAAGATCAGTGTGGTTCCGGGCGGCGGTGAAAAGGCCTGTGAATATGGCTGTATGGGCTATGGCTCCTGCGTGAAGGCCTGTCAGTTTGATGCTATTCATGTGGTGGATGGTGTTGCTGTTGTAGATAAGGAAAAATGCGTATCCTGCGGCAAGTGTGCTGCAGCGTGTCCGAACAATCTGATTGAGCTGGTTCCTTACAATGCAGAGCATCTTGTTCAGTGCAGTTCTCATGATAAGGGCAAGGATGTAAAGGCAAAATGCCAGGCCGGCTGTATCGGCTGTACATTATGTACGAAGCAGTGTGAAGCCGGGGCCATCCATATGGAAAATAACGTTGCCGTTATCGATTATGAGAAATGTACCAATTGCGGCAAGTGTGCGGAGAAATGCCCGGTTAAGGTTATTTTATAACATAAGGCATCTTTTGACTCTAATATCATTTTATATGAACGTATAGAAGTTGAAACAGTATAAGGAGAATAAATATGACACAGAAACAGAAAGGTCTTATTGGACTTGTGTTGATGGTTGTCCTGGCTTTTGCGACCATATTTGGTTCAGCACCATTATACAGGGCAATAGATAATGCTGGAAAACCGGCAGGTAATTATATGCCGGGTACATATGTTGGAACGGGCAGTGGTTTTGCCGGTGACATTACAGCAACCGTGACTGTAGATGAAACATCCATTCTTTCAGTGGAGCTGTCAGGTGCTTCAGAAACGCCTGATATAGGCGGAACAGCCCTGGAGACACTGGCTCCGGCATTCGTCAGCGCCAATTCCGCAGAGGTAGACGGCGTCAGCGGTGCAACATTTACGAGTGATGGTGCAAAAGCTGCCGTTGCCGATGCGCTGAATCAGGCAATGGGTGCTGAACCTGAAACAGAGGCAGCTGAGACAGAAGCAGCTGCACCTGAGACAGAGGCAGAGCCTGTTGTTGCTGAGGGTGATATCAGTGTAGGTGTGGGTGTATCCTATTCCCTGAAGGGAACAGATGCCGGCGAAGAAGATGGCAGCGCACAGGTGAATGCCCTTGTGGCAGCCGTTATGGTTGACAGCAATGGTACGATCCTTCAGTGCAGACTGGATGCAGTACAGACGACTTATGCAATCAGCGGCGAAGGCAAGATTGGCGAGGATGCGAAGTTCGT
>JBJEJD010000028.1:0-5648 GCA_051877705.1 Coprococcus sp.
AGCTGATGCTTAACGGAATGGATGTTGCACGTATGAATTTTTCCCATGGTGATCACCCGTCACATCTTGCAACACTGAAGATCATTAAAAAAGTGCGTGAAGAACTGAATCTTCCTGTTGCAGCTCTTCTGGATACAAAGGGACCGGAGATTCGTGTCTGTCAGTTCAAGGATGGCAAGATCGAATTACAGAAGGGACAGACATTTACACTGACTACGAGAGATGTGGAAGGAACTGAGGAGATTGTCAGCATTACCTACAAGAACCTTGTAAATGATGTGCAGATCGGAGGCAAGATTCTGATTGATGATGGTCTGATCGAACTCAGCATCATGAATAAGACAGAGACGGATATTATCTGCCGTGTTATGAATAACGGCTTTGTATCAAATAATAAGGGTGTCAATGTACCGGACTGCCAGTTGTCAATGCCTTATGTCAGCCAGAAGGATTATGACGATATCGTATTTGCCATTGAAAATGATTACGACTTTATTGCTGCTTCCTTTGTAAGAAGTGCCCAGGATGTTCTTGATATTCGTAAGATCCTTGAGAAACATGGATGTCAGAGCATTAAGATCATTTCCAAAATAGAGAATATGCAGGGCGTACAGAATATCGATGAGATTATCCGCGTATCAGATGGTATTATGGTTGCCCGTGGTGATATGGGTGTTGAGATTCCATTTGAGGATGTACCGGTACTCCAGAAGATGATCATCCAGAAAGTATATGAGGCAGGAAAGGTTGTTATTACGGCTACACAGATGCTGGATTCCATGATGAAGAATCCGAGACCGACCCGTGCTGAGGCAACGGATGTGGCCAATGCGATCTATGACGGAACAAGTGCCATTATGTTATCTGGTGAGACGGCAGCAGGACAGTATCCAATCGAAGCTGTTCAGACCATGGTCAAGATTGCCGAAAGTGCTGAGGCTTCCATTAATTACCGTGCAAAGTTTAAGGAGAGACAGACACTGGTGAATCCGGATATCACCAATGCCATTTCCCATGCCTGCTGTACAACAGCCATGGATCTGAATGCATCAGCTATTATCAGTGTTACAAAATCCGGTTTTACGGCCCGTATGCTTTCCAAATACCGTCCTGAATCACCGATCGTAGCCTGTGTGATGGATGAAAAGGCATGGCGTCAGCTGAATCTTTCATGGGGTGTAACACCTATCAGGATCGTGGAGGAGAACAATACCGATGCGCTTTTTGAATGTGCAGTTGATGCGGCAGAACAGGCCGGTATTGTAAAACAGGGTGAAGTGGTTGTTATTACCGCAGGTGTTCCGTTAGGTGTATCCGGCACGACTAATCTGGTCAAGGTTCATGTTGTCGGTCATGTACTTATTAAAGGAACAAGTATCAATGATAAGATCGTATCAGGAAATCTCTGCGTATGTAAGTCTGAAGGAGAATTGATCCACAATTATAAGCCGGGTGACATCATCGTAATAGAAGAGACGAACAATCAGATGATGGCACAGCTTCGTACAGCCTCCGCATTGATCGTTGAGAAGGATGGTCTGACTTCTCATGCTGCTGTTGTGGGCATGAGTCTGGATATTCCTGTTATTCTCGGAGCAGTGAATGCGACACAGCTTTTGAAGCAGGGTGCATTTGTCACCGTCGATGGCCAGAAGGGAATTGTGTACGCAAACAAATAAAATATCATATTTTGACGGTTCTTTTTCTGTATCGTATGACTAAATGGAAAAAGAACCGTTTTTTGACATTTCGCAGTTTGCTGCATATTATAGTGAATAAAGAGCTGGTGACCGGGAGGACTGCCATGTATGAAGTAAGGCAAAGAATCGGAGCGTCAGCTGCCTATCAGCAGGGTCTGTACGGTCAGCAAACGGGTATAGCAGTTCTTGACAGCGGTATTTTTTTGCATAAAGATTTTACATCGGGAGAAAACCGGATACGATTTTTTAAGGATTTTGTGAAAGGAAAATCGGTTCCTTATGATAATAATGGACATGGCACGCATATTGCCGGAATTATTGCAGGATCGGGAGCAGCTTCCAACGGGCGCTATATGGGAGTAGCGCCTCTTGCCCATTTGATCGTGCTGAAGGTTCTGGATGCAAAAGGCAATGGTTCTGTCGATGATGTTTGCCATGGTATAGAATGGGTAGTCCGGAACAGGAAACGATTTCAAATTCGCATTATGAATATATCGGTGGGGGCGAAAGTGGCAGATCGCATTCAGGAGAGCAGGATGCTGGTGAATGCTGTGGAGTATGCATGGGATCACGGAGTGATCGTTGTAGCTGCTGCAGGAAACAACGGTCCGGAAGATATGAGTATTACTGCACCGGGAACCAGCAGAAAGATCATCACTGTCGGTGCAGCCCCCGAACATGTCCATGAGAAACAGCCGGAGATCTGCTGCAGTTTTTCAGGAAGAGGACCTACCAGTGAATGTGTCTGTAAACCTGATGTGGTGGCTCCCGGATTCAGAATCTGTTCCTGCAGTCATCGCCCGGAAGAAGTCTATACGATAAGAAGCGGAACATCTATGGCAGCGCCTGTGGTATCAGGTGGAATTGCGCTTCTTCTGAATAAATATCCCGACATGACCAATAAGGACGTAAAGCTGTGTCTGAGGAAAAGCGCGGTGTCTCTTCAGATGCCAAGATCTTACCAGGGATGGGGGATGTTCCATCTTCCTGAATGTCTGGATGGACGATGCCGGCGTTAATCAACACCGGCATTTTGTTCCAGTTCTTCCCAGAGTTCCATGAGTTCCAGCTGTTCTTCATCCAGAGCTTCTTTTTCATTGTTGATCTCTATCAGTCGATTCACATTGGTAAATACTTCCTCCTGAGTCAGAAGTTCATTCAGTTCATTCAGTCTTTCTTCGATAGCCTCAATACGTGCCATTGTTTTTGCCAGCTGATTCTTTCTTTTACGTTCTCTGGCCTGAATCTCTTTTTGCTGCCTGTAATCGAGTTTGGCTGCACTGGATGTCTCCTTAACCTGTTCCCTGACAGCCACTGAGACACCGGAGGACTCCGTTACAGAAGGTTCCAGGCGTTTTTCCTGATAGTAGTCATAATTGCCATTGTAGTTGGCCAGTCCCTGGTCAGACAATTCCAGAATACGCGTAGCGACCTGATTGATGAAGTAACGGTCGTGAGATACAAAAAGTACAGTACCGCTATAGGATTTCAGGGCATTCTCCAGGATCTCTCTGGACATGATATCCAGATGGTTGGTCGGCTCATCCAGAATCAGGAGATTGGCATCCGACAGCATGAGCTTGGCAAGGGATACACGGCCGCGTTCGCCGCCGCTGAGATCACGGATATACTTAAATACGTCATCTCCTGTAAAGAGAAAAGCGGCCAGTACATTTCTGATGCGTGTGTGAGTCATAGAAGGCCAGGTATCGGATATTTCATCAAAAATAGTCTTGTTCATGTCCAGAACGTGATGCTCCTGATCATAATAACCAATATGCACATTGCTGCCAAGATAAATGGTGCCCTTGTCAGCGGGAATGACCTGATTGATGATCTTAAGAATAGTTGTCTTGCCGGTTCCGTTATCACCTATGAGGGCCACCTTTTCTGAGCGTTTAATATCAATGGAAATATCTTCAAAAAGATGATGGGAACCGAAGCTTTTGCTGAGGCCTTCAACATGAAGTACGTCATTGCCGCTCTGAATATCCGGTGTCAAAGATAAGTGCATATAGGCATTGAGTTCCATTGGCTTTTCAACAAGCTCTGTTTTTTCAAGCATCTTCTCACGGCTTTCAGCCCTTTTGATGGATTTTTCCCTGTTAAAGGAGCGCAGCTTGGCGATAACCTCTTCCTGATGTTTGATCTCGCGCTGCTGATTGACCCATGCCTTTAAAGCTGCTTCTCTGAGCTGAGCCTTTTTCTCGGCAAAGGCTGAGTAATTGCCGCTGTACATACGCGCTGTATGGTTCTCGATCTCAATGACCTTTGTAACAATCCGGTCAAGAAAATAACGGTCATGGGCAACGATAACAACTGCTCCGTGATAATTCTGAAGAAAGGTTTCAAGCCAGGCGATGGCATTCATATCCAGGTGATTGGTTGGTTCGTCCAGGAGGATAATATCCGGTTTGGTCAGGAGCAGCTTTCCAAGGGAAATACGTGTCTTCTGTCCGCCTGAAAGGGATGAGACCCTTTTGTTAAATTCAGATTCTGCGAAGCCGAGGCCCTTCAAAACGCCGGTGACTTCACTCTGAAGCGCATATCCGTTTTCCTGTTCAAAAGCATGATTCAGGCGGTCATAAGCGGCATACATTTCAGGAAGACTGGCTTCATCTGCATGTTTCATGTCCTGTTCAAGCTGACGGAGTTTTTCATAAATACGGACAACATTCTGTCGGACATTCATCATCTCTTCATAAATAGTAGCATCTGAATGAATATCCTGATGCTGGGCAAGATAGCCGATGGTCTTGCCGCGGCTGATGACAACTTCGCCGGAATCCGGTGTGAGTTCCCCCATAATAATCTTCAGAAGAGTGGATTTGCCGGCACCATTGATGCCTACAATCGCTGCTTTTTCATGTTCTTCTATATGGAATGAAATCTTGTCAAGAATAACATCTGTCCCGAAAGCGAGACTGATCTGCTGACAGGATAAAATCATCATAATTCCTCCTAACGTAAAAATGACTTCAGGTTTCATTATACCTGTTCGGAAAGACAGTTTCAATAAAAAAAGTTGTTTATACCTAATATTTATAGACTTATGTTAAATCATTGATTGACAAGAAATTGTCATTTAGATATAATACTTATGTATAGTTTTATCTATTGTGAATTTACTGTCAATTACAGAATTATTCAGAATATATCATTTTACATCAGATATATGAAACATATTGAAACAGGAGTTGATTTGAATGACAGATAGAGGTATTTCATCAGCGGTAATCCGCAGACTTCCACGATATTACAGATATCTTGGTGAACTGCTGGAGAATGGTGTTGTGAGAATTTCATCAAAGGAATTGAGTATCAGAATGAAAGTGACGGCATCGCAGATACGTCAGGATCTCAATAATTTTGGCGGATTTGGTCAGCAGGGGTATGGATACAATGTCGAATACCTCTTTGAGGAGATCGGTAAGATTCTCGGTCTCAATACTGTACAGAATATGATTATTATTGGCGCCGGCAATCTTGGCCAGGCTCTTGCGAACTATGATTTTGACCGTATTGGGTTTAACGTCATAGGTATTTTTGATGCCAATCCGAGACTGGAAGGGCTTGCGGTACGAGGTATTGAGATTAAGATGGTAGATGAACTTGAAGAATTCATCAAGACCCATGAGATTCATGTGGCTACCCTGACAGTCCCGAAGAAAAATGCCAGATCGATCGCCAGCCAGCTGGAAGAATGGGGAATCAAGGCAATATGGAATTTCGCGCCGACAGATCTGCATGTATCAGACGATGTGTGTGTGAAGAATGTCCATCTGGATGAGAGTCTTATGACATTATCCTACAATTTCCGCAACCGTGGTAAAGAGAAGTACAGTTATCGTTCTTATATGGATGACTGATGACGAATGATAAAGGCTGAGGAGAAAGCCCCGGAGGGTTGATCTTCAGCCTTTTTTTCTGACTGGAGTGATCAGGGAG
>JBJEJD010000029.1:0-10754 GCA_051877705.1 Coprococcus sp.
GGGAAATAATCAAGAAAAGAAGATTTTTCTCTTTTATTCACAGAAGGCGTAAATGGTGCTTCACCTGTACGAAGCCGATAACCGCCGCCGAAATTCATGAGATACTTACCATAATAAACATGTCCCACATAGCCTTCCGGTGTAAGAGCAATAATATAGGTTGTATGATCCGTATCCATTTTAAACATCTTTTTCTCTGAATCAAATTTTATTCTTATTCCCATCTTTCGCCTCCTGCTCAAAATCTTATAAAGCAATATTTAACTTAAATTTAGTTAATTATATATTATCATTTACTTTAAGAAAGTCAATTATTTTAATCAGAATTATCACAAAAAAACGGTCTATCATAAGACCGCTTTTAATCATTCAATCATATTCTATACAAACGGGACTGCTTCACCCAGTTTTTTTACGCTGTTTCTCTCAATAAAACGTCCGGAAAGCATGAACACACCTGTTGAATAGCTGAGATTCTCAAGTTTATGCACGATTATATGAACTGCTCTTCTTGCCATTTCCTTTATATCAATCTCAAAAGTCGTCAAACCGATCTCTTCATAACTCTCACTCAGATAGCCATCAACACTTATGATATAATTGTCAAACCCAACAACAGAGATATCCTCCGGGACTCGATATCCCGCCTCTTTCAGCTTTCGGATCAGGATACTTGCAGATACATCACAATTGCAAAAAAACGCTGTCGGCACTTCTTCAGGAAGCTTAAACTTATTCTGGGCATCAATATGCCCATACTCCCGGTCACGATCATCAATCAGCCAGTCCTTGCGCAAATCAATCCCGTGTTCCATCAAAGATTTCATATATCCCAGAAATCGATCATCAATACTGGTGGTCACAAGCCTTGTTCCAACAAACCCTATTTTGCGATGTCCCATTGCAAACAGATAGTTGGTCATGCAATACCCACCCATCAGATTGTTAGACACTACTGAATCACAGCTATTCATTGGTCCCTGTGTATCCAGGTTCAAAAAAGGAACTTTTATATTATTGATCAGATAATTGGCATAACTGCTTTTAAAAGTTCCCATTATAATTAATGCATCAACCCTGTTTTCTGAGAGGAGTCTCGGAAATTGTCCATTCATTTCCATTTCATGGCTGATTACCTCCAGCATTGTAAAACAATTTCTGGTCATAGCATTCTGAGAAACTTCCTGATATAATTTCCAGTAAAAAGTTTCCCCTTCCTTAAGATATCGTTCTGCCACAACAACACCGATCGTATAACTGTCTGTGTCTGTCTTTTTCTTCCTTTTTGTATATCCAAGTTCCTCAGCAACAAGAATAATCTTCTGGCGCATTTCCTCGCTGACGCCCTTTTGCCCCGAAAGCGCTTTGGATACAGTCACAGCACTGACATTCAACCGTTCTCCGATATCAGAAAGTTTAACTGTCTTCGCCATTGTCCACCTCTTCGTTTTCTATGTCAACTCCACCTGTTGTTATCACTTCATTTTCCGCAATGTCCTCCACAAGCTCATCTTCAAAGGAGATGACCTTCAGCAGCCGTTCCAGTCTTGCCGCAGAATCTGCCGGTGTGATCAATGCACAGGCCAGACCAATCAGTGCCAGTACAAACAGTGCAGCAGCCTGTTGGAACTGATGCTGCGTCACTGCGGCAATACCGCCAAATCCCATGGCAAAAAACATGAACCACAGAAAAATTCTCGCCGTTTTCATCTTACCGATGACACCACTGATCTTACTGCCTGTACCATCCTTCTCAATCGTTCCCATAAAACGTGTTGCCAGATAAACCGTATCATAATCCTTGTGGAAGAAAACCATTAACTGATTATTCTTATGGGTTCCAAAAAAACACTTCGTACCGCTGTAGGCACTTTTATTTTTAGAATTATATTCAACAACCCTTTGATCCCAAAGCTTCAGCCAGGTCTCAGGGCTATGCTCGCTGTGTATTTCCAATTGCTTCATCTGATAATCCCTCCGTCTCGATAATTTCCCAATATAAAGGAGACTGTTGATTAAACAGCCTCCTTTATTTTATCACAGGCCAAATTGCTTGACAAGCTTGACCCTATATTCAATTATTCCTCTGCCTCGTTGGCATTATCAGCAATAACCTTAGCCTGAACATCAGACGGTGCCTGTTCGTAACGATCAAACATGTAGGAGAAGACACCTCTTCCGCCTGTCATGGAACGAAGATCTGTGGAATATCCGTACAGTTCAGATAATGGAATATCCGCTACGATCTCTGTCTTGCCCTTGGATGCAGGATTCATACCAAGTACACGTCCTCTTCTCTTGTTCAGATCACCCATGATATCACCGGTATAGGTATCCGGTACAACAACACTTAAAGATGCAATCGGCTCAAGAAGAACCGGATTAGCCTTCATGAAAGCAGACTTGAATGCCTGTCTTGCAGCAGTCTTGAACGCCATTTCGGATGAGTCTACCGGATGATAGGAACCATCAAATAAGGTAGCCTTCACACCAACAACAGGATAACCGGCCATAGGACCCTTGCCTACAGATTCCTGAATACCCTTCTCAACAGCCGGGAAGTAGTTCTTCGGAACAGCACCGCCGACAACGCGTTCTGCGAATACATAAGGTGTCTCCAGATCGCCTGATGGCTCAAATTCCATAGCTACATCACCATACTGACCATGTCCGCCGGACTGTTTCTTGTATTTCTCACGAACTTCCACTTTCTTGCGGATCGTCTCGCGATATGGTACACGTGGTTTTGACAGAGTAACCTCTACTTTATACTTGGCCAGCAGCTTGCTGACAACAACATCCAGGTGCTGATCACCCATACCATAGAGCAGCAGCTGACGGTTTTCCTTGTCATTGAATGCCTTCAATGTCAGGTCTTCTTCCATCATCTTCTGCAGTGCCTGTGAGATCTTATCCACATCGGCCTTATTCTTGGCTGCATAGCGTTTGTATGTATATGGAGCGCTCAGTTCGAACTTATCAAATACAAGCGGATCATTCTTCAGAGACAGTGTATCGCCGGTCTCTGTGTTGGAAAGCTTCGCAATGGCACCGATATCGCCCGCTTTCAGTTCCGGAACCTCAATCGCTTCCTTACCGCGCAGCAGATACAGACGGTTCAGTTTCTCTTCTGTCTCTCTCTCATAATTATAAATAACAGAATCTGCCTTCAGTTCACCTGAGCAGACCTTGATCAGGGAATAACGGCCGATGAACGGATCCACGATGGTCTTGAATACATAAGCAGAGAACGGACGTCTGGAGTCGTAATCCACATTGTATTCCTTGTCAGTTCTAGGATCCTTACCAAAGATCTTCACATTGTCTCTGATCGGTGACGGCAGGAACTCTACACATGTCTTCACAAGATTCTCAATACTGATATTGTACAGACCGGAACCGCACTGTACAGGAACAACATTGCCATCGTTGACATTCTGTCTCAGAGCATCGATGATCTCATCCAGTGTAAACTCTCCGCCTTCGAAATAGCGATCCATAAATTCTTCGCTGGTCTCAGCAACAGCCTCAAGAAGCGCTTCACGGCAAGGCTCCAGTTCGCTTTCAAGCTCAGCTGACAGATGTAAATCTTCAATGGCAACATCGTCAAACTTGTTGCCGTCATCTGTGCACTTACGTCCCATCATCTTAACCACATTCACATAACCTGTGAACTTGCCGTTCTCCTTAACAGGCAGATGGAAAGGAGCGATCTTCTTGCCATATAATGCTCTAAGATCTTCAATAATCTTAAAATAATCTGCATTGTCATCATCAATATCTGTAACAAAGAATACACGTGGGATCTCATACTTCTCGCAGAACTCCCATGCTCTCTCCGTACCTGCTTCCACGCCGGCCTTACCGGAAATAACAATAATAGCGCCATCTGCTACAGATAAAGCTTCCTCAACCTCACCTACAAAGTCCAGATAACCCGGGGTATCCAGCAGGTTGATCTTCCAGAAACGCCATTCAATCGGTACAACCGATGTGCTGATTGAAAATTTTCTCTTGATCTCTTCTTTATCATAATCGCTGATGGTATTGCCATCAACCACTTTACCCATACGTGATGTTACACCTGTAACATTCGCCATCGCCTCAACCAGTGTAGTCTTGCCACTTCCGCCATGTCCTAAGATAGCCACATTACGGATATCCTGTGTCTTATAAACCTTCATGCCCAGTCCTCCAATACGATTTTATACATAGGTTAAACTTCTAAAGCTGGCATCATCTATTGAAGAAAACCCACTAGGTATATTTTACTAAAAAAAATACAATTCTTCAAGCATTTTATCGATATTTAACAATAAATTCCCAAAATCATTTTCTATGCTGCGCTTCAGGATATTTGCCACTTTAAAGTCATAAATTGTTGACTTTTCCACCTGTTGATGCTAGACTGTATAAAGCTTATTAATTTTACAAATAGAGAGGAAAAGGAAATATTATGTCCACAAAAACAATCGGTTTTATCGGGCTCGGCCTGATCGGCGGCTCCATAGCCAAAGCCCTTCGCCGGGTACATCCGGAATACAGATTGATTGCCTACAACCGTTCCCGCAGCAGTCTGATCGCCGCCATGTCCGACGGCACACTGAACCAGGCAACGGATGTTATAGATAGTTCTTTCGCTGACTGTGATTTTATTTTTTTATGTATGCCTGTATCTGTCAATATCCAATGTCTGCAGCAGCTGAAGGAGATGCTTCCGCCATCCTGTGTGATCACTGATGTTGGCAGTGTTAAATCCACCATTCATGAAGCCGTCAGAGAACTTGGGATGGAGGATCATTTTATCGGCGGGCATCCAATGGCCGGTTCAGAAAAGACAGGCTATGCCAGTGCCAATGATCGTCTGCTGGAGAACGCCTACTATATTATCACGCCAACAAAGGCAGCGGATCCGGCCAAAGTAGAGGAATTGCGTACCCTTGTCTCACAGATTGGCGCCCTGCCCGTTGTCCTTGATTATCATGAGCATGATTATGCCACAGCAGCCATCAGTCATCTGCCCCATGTGATTGCCTATACACTGGTCAATCTTGTCAGAACCTCTGACAATCCGGAAGGACTGATGCGTCAGCTGGCTGCCGGCGGTTTTAAGGATATCACCCGAATTGCCTCATCTTCACCGGACATGTGGGAATCCATCTGTCTGGAGAACAGCGAACAGCTTTTATCTATTATCAATGCCTATATTCATTCTCTTTCAGACGTAGCTGATGCCATCAGAACGAACAGAGGAGATTATCTGCACGAGTTTTTCGAAGAGGCCAAAGAATACCGTGACAGTATGCCAATGAAAGCAAAAGGCAGCATTGCGCCGGCATATGAGATCTATGTGGATCTGATCGATGAATCCGGAGCTATCGCAACAATCGCCACCATACTGGCTTCCAACCACATCAGCATCAAGAACATCGGAATCCTTCACAACAGAGAATTTCAGGACGGTGTCCTCCGTATCGAATTTTATCAAAGCGATGCCGTAGAACGTGCAGTCACATTACTTTCAAAATATTCCTACATCGTACATACACGATAAATAGATAGAGCCGCTGAAAATTCATTTATTTTCCAGCGGCTCCTTTACGGTCAGGATCAATAAAGTCCTTAACCCGATGTGTTATAAGATATTCATAGGCCTCAAACATCTGATCTGCAGTAAATTCCTGAAAGCTGTCATGAATCCATGCCTGCAGCAGATTGGTCAGAGATATGGCATAATAAGAGGCAACCATATCAGAACTCAAAAGGGGATTGTTAATTCTGCTTTCCACATAATAAAAAGCATCGAATTCCTCCACAAAAAGTTCATAGAGATATTTTTTCACAATATCAGCAAAAGCATTCTGACCGGTTACTTCAAAGGCTTTCTTATAAAACTGACTGTCATTCTTCATGCACACAAAAAGCATCTTAATGCCCTCCATATACATGCCCTCTTCAAACATAACCTTGATCTTCTCAATGATGCTTTCGCTGAAAATCCATTCAAGCACGTCATATTTATCACAGAAATAATTATAGAAGGTCGGTCTGATCACACCGGCTTCGTCTGTGATCATCTTAATGGTTATCTTTTCAAAAGGATGCTCCCGCATCAGTACCTTCAGGCTTTCTCCAATCAAAGCCTTGGTCATCTTCTTTCGTTCCATCTAAAATATCCTCCTGATCAACAACGCTCCTCTTCAAACAATATTAGTCACTATAACATAAAAGAAAAAAAATTGCAAATATGAAAAACTGATTCCGGCTAAACTTCCCGGAATCAGCTTTTACAATTCACATATCTTACTTTTTATAATTTGTGTATTTTGGTTCTTTATGTTTCTGTTTTGCCCAGATTACATCAGCATGCTCTTTCCATTCATCAGCATAAGCCTCACACTTGCTGCAAAGATGTTCTACTGACTCCGGTGATTCCAGATTGGTTGTATGGGCTCCGGTCTCATGTACCATCTGCTGAAGGAATTCAGGATTCTCCAGCATCGGGCATGGACGCAGATGATTCTTATTGAACGGCTGACCATCATGATAAGCCATAAACAACGGGCTCTGCAGAATCTCAAGAATAGAGCTGTCGTGGATATTCGCATTGGAAAAATGAATGAATACACACGGTTCTGCATCACCGGCTGAATTGATATGGAAATAATTACGTCCGCCCGCAATACAGCCGCCCACATACTCACCATCATTCTGGAAATCCATCGGGAAGAACTCGATATCTGAATCCTGGGAACGTATCTCTCGAATTCTCTTAATCATATATTCACGCTGTTCCATCGTCGGCATCAGATCTGCAACTGCATTATTACCGACCGGCATATAATGGAAATAGAAGCCAAAACGTGCACCCTTTTCAGAGATCATCTTCAGGAATTCATCACTGGTAACTGCCTCAATATTGGCCCGTGTATAGCAGATGGATGTTCCAAAAATGATACCGTGTTTCTTCAGAAGATCCATGGCTTTCATAACAGCTTCATAATGACCCTCACCACGTCTTGCATCATTGGTCTCAGGTGTTCCCTCGATGGACAGCTGGAAGGTAATATTGCCAAGGCGAACAACTTCCTTACAGAAAGCTTCATCGATCAATGTTGAATTTGTATAGATGGAGAATTCCACATCATTATGCTTTTCAGCGAGACGCAGGATATCTGCTTTGCGCACCAGCGGTTCACCACCTGTCAGCATGTACAGATAAACACCCAACTCTTTACCCTGTGTAATGATTTTATCCATATCATCAAATGTCAGATTATGTTTATGACCGTATGTACCAGACCAGCATCCTGCACAGTGCATATTGCAGGCAGATGTCGGATCGAACAGGATCAGCCACGGAATATTACAGTGATAAATCTCTCTGTTGCGGCGGATCATCTTTGTACCGCGGAAAAATGCCTCAAAACCAAGATTCAATGCGGCCATTTTTGCCACATGCGGATCTGTCTCATCCAGTACACGATTAATAAATTTAATCCATCTGTTATTCGGATCTTTAATGGCAGCTCTGACCTTATCATAATCTTCTTTTGAAAAGCCATTGCCCCAGAACTGCTCTGCCCAGTCAACGATCTCAAGGAATCCTTTTTCCCTGTCTTTGTCGATCATAGCCAGTACTCTATCAATTAAAACACTTGCTGCAGTCCTCTGGACCTTATGCGAAACCTTATCTAATGCTGTATTCATAACAAAATCCTCCTATTTATACCATATATTTAAAAATAACATTGAATGCTGAAATCAGCAGTAAAACACCGCCGACTCCGTATGCTTTTGTCTTTTGCTCATATCCAAGCCGATATCCGGTATATAACCCAAGTACTACGAAAAACGCAGTCACAATAAGTATATTCAGGGCCACCGCTATTAATCGGGTATTCAGAAATCCAAAACCCATTCCGGCAAACAGCGCATCAATACTGGTAAAACAGGCAGCTGCACATACCTGTTTATATTTGATATCGCTCAGTCTCTCAAGAATTACCTCGTTTTTCCATGCCTTATATAACATATATACACCAAGCGCCATAAATATGATAACAGAAATAAGATACCATATGGATCTCATGTTCTCAGCAGCCACTGCCAGATATGGAAAACAGGTAACAAAATGGCCCAGCATTACGGCAGCTACCTGCCAGATGCAGAAAATCAGGCTCATTTTCAATAGCTTCATTCTTTCTATTTTAAGAAGAACAGCACCCTGACATACAACAACAGCGTAGACATCCAAAGACAACCCAACGGAAATAATCAGTATTTCTATAAGATTCATACACACCCTCCAGTCACCGAATTATTTTCTCCGTCTCTTTTGTTAATGTCCTTCAGCAATTAGTACTATAAAAGAAAAAAGTTAAAAAGTACAGCTTCACAAAAAGCCAAATGTTATAAAAAAAGCTACAAATCCTGAGAAATGTAGCTTTACTTTTGACACAAAATCGAAAATGTAGGATAAATTATTCAATTTTTAGAAAATCTTTGTTGTCCATCTGGTGCAGTCCCAAACATCCGTTGCAAGCCCTTCGTAAAACTCAGGCTCATGACAGACCATAAGGATACTGCCGCCATAGGCCATAAGGGAACGTTTCAGTTCATCCTTGGCATCCACATCCAGATGGTTTGTCGGTTCATCCAGCAGAAGCACATTGGTTTCGCGGTTGATCAGCTTGCACAGACGGACCTTCGCCTGCTCACCGCCGCTTAGGACACGTACCTGACTCTCAATATGCTTGGTAGTCAGACCACATTTTGCCAGAGCCGAGCGCACCTCATACTGTGTAAACGCCGGAAATTCCTCCCACAGCTCTTCAATACAGGTTCTGGTGCCGTCTCCTGTCATCTCCTGTTCAAAATAACCAATAGAAAGATAATCCCCCTGCTCCACGCTGCCTCCAAGAGGCCTGATCAACCCGAGAATACTTTTTAACAGCGTTGTCTTGCCGATACCGTTAGCTCCCGTCAGCACGATCTTCTGTCCCCGCTCCATCTCCAGATTTAATGGTATGGACAAAGGCTCATCATAACCGATCACCAGCTCACTGGTCTGGAAAATATAGCGTCCCGGTGTCCGGGCCAGCCTGAAATTGAACTCCGGCTTCGGTTTTTCCGCAGCCAGTTCGATCACATCCATCTTGTCCAGCTTCTTCTGCCTGGACATGGCCATATTCCTTGTGGCAACTCTGGCCTTGTTCCGGGCAACAAAATCCTTCAGCTGTGCGATTTCTTTCTGCTGTTTATTATAAGCCGCCTCCAGCTGTGCTTTCTTCATGGCATAAACCTCCTGGAACTGGTCATAATTGCCCACATAACGATCCAGGCGCTGATTCTCCATATGATAGATCAGATTGACCACTGAATTGACAAACGGTATATCATGCGAGATCAGAATAAACGCATTTTCATAATCATTCAGATACCGTTTCAGCCATTCAATATGAACAGCATCCAGATAATTGGTCGGCTCATCAAGCAGCAGAATATCCGGCTTTTCAAGAAGCAGCTTTGCCATCAGTACTTTTGTACGCTGTCCGCCGCTCAGATCCGCCACATCCTTTTCCAGACCAATATCCGTAATTCCAAGGGCTCTGGCCACTTCATCCACCTTACTGTCGATCATGTAAAAATCATGCATCATCAGCAGATCCTGTATGGTCCCCAGCTCTTCCATGGCTGCATCCATCTCATCCTGATCCATGTCGCCCATACTGTCACAGATACTGTTCATCTTCTCTTCCATCTCAAAAAGAAAATCAAAAGCAGAAATCAGGACATCCCTGATGGTCATGCCCTTTTGCAGCACCGTATGCTGATCCAGATAACCGACACGGACATTCTTTGCCCATTCGATCCTGCCTTCATCAGGCATCAGTTTGCCCGTAATAATACTCATAAAAGTGGACTTACCTTCACCATTGGCGCCGATAAGTCCGATATGCTCTCCCGCCAGCATCCGGAAAGAGACATCCTGGAAGATGGCTCTGTCTCCGAATCCGTGGGATAAATGTTCGACATTTAAAATACTCATAAAACCCTCATTCAGCCTGTGATTATCTGCCGCAGCACTGTTTATATTTCTTGCCGCTGCCGCATGGACACGGATCATTACGTCCGATCTTCTTGCCCTTTACAACTGTCATGGACTTCTTCTGAGCCTTGTACAGCTCTTTTCTGCGCTCTTCTGACAGCAGTGCGTCCCACTGAGGCAGATTGTACAGCCAGTCAGCCTTGGCAGCTACCATATTGTAATACAGCTTCTCAAGATCAATATCTACAACAACTTCTGTCTCGGCCACCATGGTATCCACAGGATTCGGAGTCTTCAGACTCTCATTGATACCATCAAGAAAACCGCCGAAGCGAACAACATCCATATCATACTTCTCTGCCAGTTCGGCAACCGTACCCTTCTCAACCTCAACAGGCTCTGTCAGCATCTTCTCATAGACGCCCTTCTCCTGCATATAATAATCTGTCCAGAACTTCTGAGCCGCAGCCTGATCCTTATTGAACTGACCAGCCAGGACCTCCCAATCCTCCATCAAAGTACTCATTTCTTCACCTTATCCTTTATTCATAATATAAAACAAATAAATGGCACCCTCTCATACAGATGCACCCTTCAAATTATAAAAGATACATCCCTATTTGTCAATTCATTTTACGCCATAAAGCCTTACAGTGCTAACTCCTTCGGAAAATCATTGGCGTTGAGCCTGTTCCCTCCTCCC
>JBJEJD010000029.1:10854-23263 GCA_051877705.1 Coprococcus sp.
TTACAGTGCTAACTCCTTCGGAAAATCATTGGCGTTGAGCCTGTTCCCTCCTCCCACCCCAGGTAACTTATTGGGCCCATGACAATGGAACTCTTCCGGAGAACGATTGGCGATGAGCCTGTTCTCGGAAGAGTTCCATTGTCATGGGCCCCCATAAATTACCTGAAATTTTTATTTTCTGCAGCGGCATATGCTGCTTCGAAGAAGAGTTCCTGTGAATTCAGCGGCGCATTATCTTCCGGCATCAGCTGCACATAGGAACCGTCTGCCATCTGTTCACGGGCTTTGACATTATCACTGAGCATAGTAATAAACATTTCCTGTACTCTGGATTTCAAATCCACATCGTCGATCGGAACAGCCACCTCCACACGACGCGTCGTATTTCTTGTCATAAAATCGGCAGAAGCAATATAAATCTTCATTCTTTCACCGGTTCCGAATATGTAGATTCGTGAATGTTCCAGATAACGGCCTACGATACTGATGATTCTGATATTATCCGTATATCCCTCAACCTTCGATCTCAGACAATTGATTCCACGAATCACCATCTCAATTTTTACACCGGCCTGAGAAGCTTCAATAAGCTTTTCGATAATTTTTTTATCTGTCAGCGAATTGATCTTAATTCCGATATAAGCATCTCCGCCTTCTTTGGCGATGCGTATTTCCTCCTCAATCATATTGATAACCGGTTTCTGAAGACATTTTGGAGCCACCAGCAAATGTTCCATATCCTCCACCACCGTACCAAGAGAAAGGGCCTGGAAGATCTTAGAGGCTTCTATACCGATTTCCGGCCTCGCTGTTATCAATGACAGATCTGTATAGAGCTTTGCTGTTTTCTCATTATAATTGCCTGTTCCGATCTGGGTAATATATTCGATGCCTTTTTCTGTCTTACGGGTGATCAGGCAAAGTTTGGAATGAACCTTCAAGCCATCCAGACCATAAATAACATGACATCCTGCATCTTCCAGCTGTCTGGACCATTCAATATTATTTTCTTCATCAAATCTTGCCTTCAATTCCACAAGTACATCTATCTGTTTTCCATTCTCAGCCGCCTCGATCAGAGCTTCCACCACCTTACTGTGGCGCGCCAGACGATAAAGTGTCATTTTAATAGAAACAACATTCGGATCATTGGCAGCCTCGTGAAGCATATTCAGAAACGGACGGATATGTTCATATGGAAAGGAAAGAAGTACATCCCGTTTCATAATCTGGGGAATCAGCGGATGATTATCATCGAGAAGCGGCGACTTCTGAGGCACACGCTTGTCATAAAACAGCTGCGATTTATAGCGAAGTGCATCCTGAATACCGGAGAAAAATGACAGATCCATTGGTATCTGGCAGTAAAATGCCTGCTTGCGGTCCAGCCTCAGCTGATCACAGAGCCTGTCAAGAATATGGCCTTCCACCTTTCTCGTATATTCCAGACGGACAGGTGTCAATTTCCTTCTCCTTTTGACAATATCTGCCATATGCTCTCTGTAATCCAGATCTTCATCATAGATCCTGTCAGCATCAATATCTGCGTTTCGTGTCACTCGAATCAAAGACTTCTCACCAATTCTGTAATTCGGAAATACTTTGGGCAGATAATGAAGAATCAGTTCCTCAGCAAGAACATAAGTCCCCTTTCTTCCCGGCACACTGATCAGGCGGTCAAAAACGCCTGTATTGCACGGAACAATTCCCATCTTATTCTTGTCATTTTTTGTTTCAAGTACAGCCAGCGCATAAATAGCTTTATTATTCAAAAACGGAAATGACTGCTTCTTTCCCACAACAAATGCAGACAACAGCGGCCGCATTTCCTGCTCAAAATACAGTTCCAGATCATCCTCCTCACGCTGAGTCATCATCTGAAAATTGATCAGATGAATATCCTCCTGCTCCAGCTTCTCCATCAAAGAATCATAGATACGGTCCTTGTCACGCATCAGACGATTAACCTGAGAAAGGACTGCATCAATCTGCTCCTCAGGCGTCATATAGGTTTTATTCTCCCGGACATCACCATCCAGGAGCATCTGATCAATCAGAGATCCGACCCGTACCATAAAAAATTCATCCAGGTTGGTCTGGAAAATCGATAGAAAAGTCAGACGCTCACATAAAGGCGTCCGCTCATCTGCAGCTTCCTCCAGAACCCGCTCATTGAACTTCAGCCAGGACAATTCCCTGTTCTCATAACATTCCCTTGTATCTTTACTCATTTTGCAAAAACTCCTTAACTGCGATATTTTCACATTTATCATAGGGAAAAAACATCGCTGCCGCCACCTGTTCCGTGTATAAATTATGTAAAATTTCTGCAAATTCCATATCAGACCGCTGATTATACAACAAAAAAGGGACTTACCTTACGATAATGTCCCCATCAGATATATTTAAGATATAGTCTCATTTTTCTTCATTAATAATCTGCATCATCTCTGCCGGAGTAACAATAAAATCCCGCATCGGATAATGCTTTTGGTTACCTGTCACCAAGTATGCGTCATCCTTTCGCTTTTCCATTGCAACCTCATAAAACACCAAATCATCCATATCCACTAGTATTTCTCCCGTAGGCTGCGGAAACACCTCAATTCCAAATTGTATCACGGCTCTCAAAACAAACTGAATAGTTTCTTCTTTTAGATGGAATTTTTTTCTATGAAGGACCTCGTCATACTCCGCAAGAATATCTTTATGATACAAGGGTGTAATTCGTCCTCCCATTATTTCATTTATAACACGAACTGTAGCAGCATCGTCTCGTTTTGACAAGAGTGCAGAAATAAGCACATTTGTATCTATTACTGCACAATATTTCATTTACTTACCGCCTTCCGGGTTGCTCTCACATCAGCAATTTCTGCATTGATTTCATCCAATGTCATTTCAGGTACATCTGCCGCCTGTTTTCGTAATTCAGCAAATGCTTTTAAGGCCTCAGTCCTTGTAATGGCCGTCTCTGGAAGTGTAGCTTCAAACGGAAGTCCACGCACCTGCTTTGATCTGGTCATAAACATCCTAAATGCCGTTGGCAAATCCATACCTAATGCTTCATAGATCTCTGTTACTTCCTGTTTCAAGGCTTTATCCGCACGAAACTGAATTAATATCTGCTCTGACATGTAAACTCCTCCCATTCATAATATATTCTTTTTGCATTTGTTTTGCATGTGTTTATCTGTAATTATTATACTCAAAAATAATAAAAATATCAAGTATTTAAAATCGCATTATAAATATAGGGCAGCTTAACGCTACCCCACAATCATCTGTTCCAACTGAATCTGCAGATCCACTTTTTCCTGCTCAGCTTCTTTTCGCATCTGATCCAGCTGCTTTCTGACCTTCTCTATCTGTTCCTTTACCTGTCGCACCTGATTTTTAGACTTTTTGATACGATCCTGTACAGCCCAGTCCACAAACAGACCATCGAAAAAATAATCCGCAAATCTCATAAAATCATCTATCTGTACCTGAAGATCAGCCTCAATGGACACATCCGTCAGCTCCGTTTTAAAATTGCGCAATTCTACCTGAAGATTGGCAATTTCACTCTGAGCATCATCAAGATTACCGTGCTTAGCCATGGCAGACACAATACCACCGCCGAGCATATCCCAGGTACCCCATTCTTCAGCACTCTGAAGCTTGCCCAACACGCATTCCGTTGTAAAAGCCGCTTTCTGTCCGGCATGAAGTGCTTCACGAATCTCTTTTAATTGCCCATCCACATCTGCAATCTGTTCTTCCAGCTGCAGAATGCATTTTGCCTCAGCTGAATCTGAAGCTTTGATTGCCTCTTCTCTTTTTCTCAGTTCTTTTTTATATCTGGCTTCACAGCCATCCAGTTCACGGAGCTCTCTTTCATAAAGTTCAATTTTATAATCAATAGATGTCAGTTCCTGCTGTGCAGACTCATATTTCATAGCTGCCGCAAAAACCTCCCGCTGCTCCTTTGTCAGTTTCTCATCCATCTTCCCGATGATACTGTAAAAAAGCGCCGTCAGGCCCCGGCCTTCAAGCCGGTCCACATCTTTCTGTTCCTCTTCCTTTTCCTGACGCAGCTCCTCCACTTTCTCCCTCAGTTCTCTTTGCTGTATGTACATATTTTCAAGCATGGATTTCAAGCGGTTCTGTCGTTCCACCTGCTGTCTAAGTTCCTGAAGCTGCTCCCTGTTACCATCATCCATATAATTATCCTCCCGTTTCATCCATTATATCACCGAAATGGTAAAGAAACCATGATAAAATATATAAGTTCAGAGAAATATTTTTACATTGCATAAAAAGTCCCTCCCATAAGCATGTTAATGACATTCTGAATATCCCCAAACATTTTATAGAAGAGACTTTTACTAAATAAAATTGTTCAAACGGTTATTACTTGACGATAATTACCAAGTTACTTAATAAACATAGCATCGCCAAAGCTGAAAAATCTGTAGCGCTCCTGTACAGCTGTTTCATAGGCATGCATGATATTCTCCTTGCCTGCCAAAGCCGATACAAGCATCAGAAGTGTCGATTCCGGCAAATGGAAATTCGTGATCAGAGCATCAATACATTTAAACCGGTAACCCGGATAGATGAATATCTCCGTCCATCCTCCGGCAGCATGCATGGTACCATCCTCATCCGCCACCGATTCCAGTGTTCTGGTGCTGGTGGTCCCCACAGCAATGACCCGTCCGCCCCGCTTCTTCGTATCATTAATAATATCCGCTGCTTCCTGGCTCACCTGGTAGTACTCCGAATGCATATGATGCTGTGTCACATCCTCCACCTTAACCGGTCTGAAGGTACCCAGCCCCACATGGAGCGTCACGCGGGCGATCCGCACACCTTTTGCTTCAATGGCTGCCAGAAGCTCCGGGGTAAAATGGAGTCCTGCTGTCGGTGCAGCAGCGCTGCCTTCATGTTTTGCGTAAACGGTCTGATAACGATTCTTATCCTGAAGCTTGTGGGTAATATATGGCGGCAGCGGCATCTCACCCAGCTGGTCAAGAATCTCCTCAAAGATTCCCTCATATTCAAAATGAATCAGCCGGTTGCCCTCCTCCACTACTTCCAGCACTTCCGCTTTCAGGCGTCCGTCGCCAAAAATAAGCCGTGTTCCCGGTTTCGCCTTTTTGCCAGGACGGACCAGCGTCTCCCATATATCATTCTCCCTGCGTTTCAGCAGCAGGATCTCAATATGTGCCCCTGTATCCTCCTTCACGCCATAAAGCCTTGCGGGAATAACCTTCGTATCATTGATAACCAGACAATCCTCCGGATTCAGATAATCAATAATCTCCTTAAAAATATGGTGACCGATCTCACCCGTATCCCTGTCAAGCACCATCAATCTGGAACCAGACCGATCCTCCAGCGGATCCTGCGCAATCAGTTCCTCCGGCAAATCATAATAAAAATCACTTGTCTTCATATTCTTTTCCAATCTATTTATATCATTAGCAACCGTATTATTATAGCTTTTTTGCCATCCAACTGCAACTCCTATTTTGAATATACCGCATCATTTCGAGAAAGTAGATATACACAATACTGATTCATACTGATACCTTCCCTTTTAGAATGCTCTGCCAGGGAACGATGCAGACTGCGTGGAATTCTCAGCTTGAACTGACCAGAATATTCTTCTAAATTATCCGGTTCATGAATCTCTATTCCTGCTTCCAGTGCTGCTTCGATCCATGCCCTTTTTGCATCCAATGCATTTGCTACTGCTGTTTCCACTGTTTCACCGCAGGTAATACATCCCGGAAGATCAGGATACGAAACTACATACCCTCCTTCCTCCTTGTCTTCCACAATTTCCATCCGATAGGACATCGCCATATAATCATTCAGCGTTTTCATTATTCTTCGCCTCACTCTCTACAATCTGCCTTACCATTTCAACATATACTTTTTTTATCGGCTCATGCTTTGGTATTGTTATCGGTTGGCAGCCCGGTTTTCTAAAAGTATAATGGCTGCTTCCTCCTCTAGGCGCATTCATCTCATAACCATAACTTTCCAGTACCTTACGCAATTCATCAAATCGGAGGTCTTTTGATAAAGCACATATACGTGCTAATAGTTTATCCCATTTAGACATTTCGAATACCTCCTGTCTATATTATACATGGTGTCATATATGGTGTCAAATCTATTTCTATATTTTCCTCAATTATTTGGTACTTTGTCATGAATTTGTTACTAATTGGCAGTAAATAAAAACCTTACTGTTATCCAGTTTTTTCTTCTGAAGTCCAGTAAGGTTTTATAGATTATATATTTAAACTTTAATCAATGAATTATTTCCTTAACTCAATGCCAAGTTCTTCCAGACCTGCCAGGATCTTTTCCATGGCTGCACTGACATCCTTTTCCTCCAGTGTGCGGTCATTGGCTCTGAATGTAATGGAGTAGGCAATGGATTTATATCCTTCTTTGATCTGTGATCCCTCATAGATATCAAAGAGATGATAGCTTTCGAGGATATGGCCGCCTTTTTTGCGGATCACTTCTTCGATCTGTCCTGCCAGTATATCCTTCTTCACAACCATACTGATGTCACGGTTGACAGCCGGATGTTTTGCGATGCCCTTGAAATGACGGTCAAATGTGGCCATTTCTGTGATGACAGGCATATCCAGAACAGCAATATAGACTCTTGTCTTGATATCGTAATTGTCACATACTTCCGGATGAACTTCTCCAAGATAACCAATCACCTGATCATTGTAAATGATATTGGCCTGACGTCCCGGATGAAGGAAGTTCTTGCCCGCTGCCGGATCATAGGTGACAATATCATGCATGCCGGCTCTTTCAAGGAACTCTTCCACAACACCCTTCATTGTATAGAAATCGCCTTCACCATAGAAGCCCAGTGTGAACTGTACGCGTTCATCAGCATACTCTGTCAGAGGCAGCGCCTTCGGCAGATAAATCTTACACATCTCATATAATTTAACATCCTTATTACGGCGATTGAAGTTTCTTGCAAGGGAAACCAGCATACCGTTCAAAGGAGTGGTTCTCATGATACTATAATCCTCGCCCTGTGGATTGGCAATGGTGATGGCCTGACGCAATACATCATCCTTATCCAGTCTCAGCTTGTCGAATACCTTCGGACTCTCGAAGGAGAAAGTCATGCCTTCAGAGAAACCGCAGAACTCGGCCGTTTCCTTTGCCACATCCTCTACTCTGTGCTTGAAGGATATCTTGCCGCTGGTAGCTTCTCCGCTTGGCAGTGTAGATGGAATATTGGCATATCCATAGAATCTTGCCACTTCCTCAGCCAGATCGGCAATGCCAATCAGATCCTGTCTGAAGGTCGGGATAACAACCATACCTGTCTCAGGATTGTACTCAAGCTCAAGGGCTTTGAAATAGCCAAGCATCTGTTCCTCAGACAGATCTGTACCCAGCAGATGATTGATTCGCTCTGCAGAGAAAGGAATCTGATGCGGCTCCTTTACTTTTCCGTAAACATCCACAATACCGCCTACAACTTCACCACAGCCAAGTTCCTCGATCAGCTGGCAGGCACGGTCGATGGCAGCACTGGCATTGTTCGGGTCAAGCCCCTTCTCAAACTTGCTCTGAGCGTCAGTACGCATACCCAGCTTCTTGCCGGAACGACGGATATTGGTACCGTCAAAGCAGGCCGCCTCAAATAAAATTGTATCCACATGATCCGTGATCATGGAATTTTCACCGCCCATGATACCGGCAATACCGATTGGTTTTTCAGCATCGCAGATCACCAGCATGGAGCTGTCCAGCTTTCTCTCCTGACCGTCCAGTGTGACAAACGGCTCATCATCCTCAGCACGGCGGACAATGATCTTATGACCATCGATGGTGGAAAGATCATAGGCATGCATCGGCTGTCCATACTCTTCCATGACATAATTGGTAATATCTACAATGTTATTGATCGGACGGATACCCTGCGCTGCCAGTCTTCTCTGCATCCACTCAGGAGACGGACCGATCTTGATATTCTTTGCCACACGGGCTGTATAGCGCGGGCAGAGCTCAGAATCCCTGACCTCAACGCTGATATAATCATTGACATCTTCATCGTTGCCTGTTGCTTTGACAACCGGCGGACAGAAAGGCTTATTAAATGTTACAGCCGCTTCTCTGGCAAGACCCAGAACACTGAAGCAGTCCACACGGTTGGAGGTGATCTCGTATTCGATCACAGCATCATCCAGACCAAGTACTTTAACCGCATCCCCGCCCAGCGTCAGCGCATCACCATTTTTGAAAATGTAAATACCATTTTCCGGTGCGTCCGGATACATGTCACGGCTGGAACCCAGCTCCTCGATAGAACACATCATACCGAAGCTTGGAACACCTCTCAGCTTGCCCTTTTTAATCTTAATACCGTCTTCCGGCGGTGTGCTGCCGTCATGGCCGCCGGCCACCTTACCGCCCACCAGTACGACTGGCACTACAGCGCCCTCAAATACATTCGGTGCGCCTGTAACGATCTGAATATTCTCTTCCTCACCCACATTGACCTGGCAGACAACCAGCTTGTCAGCGTCCGGATGTTTCTCAATCTTCTCAATACGTCCGATAACGATCTTTTCAAGATTCTTGTCCATCGGGACAAAATATTCACCCTTTGAACCGGATAATGTCATGGCATCCAGATATTCCTGAGGTGTCACATCAGCAATGCCCGGTACAAGGTCCTTAATCCATTTTAATGATGTTCTCATAATCTTAATCCTCCTGCCGATTAGAACTGTTTCAGAAATCTGATGTCATTTTCATAGAGATGGTGCATATCATCGATCTCATATTTAAGCATGGCAATACGCTCAAGTCCAACACCGAAAGCAAAGCCCTGATACTCTTCAGGATCGATACCGCTCATCTCGAGAACATGCGGGTGAACCATACCACATCCGAGGATCTCGATCCATCCTTCACCCTTACACATTCTGCAGCCCTTACCGCCGCATTTGAAACAGGTGACATCCACTTCCG
Source organism: Coprococcus sp. (assembly GCA_051877705.1). Classification (GTDB taxonomy): domain Bacteria; phylum Bacillota; class Clostridia; order Lachnospirales; family Lachnospiraceae; genus Coprococcus_A. Next base: position 19,876 of record JBJEJD010000029.1, read on the forward strand.
CACTTGGCTCTGTGAACGGGAAATGATGCGGTCTGAATTTTACCTTGGTATCTTCACCGAAGAGCTGTTTTGCGAATTCAGCCAGTGTTCCCTTTAAATCGGCAAATGTAATATTCTTGTCAATAACCAGTCCCTCGATCTGATGGAAGTTCGGGGAATGGGTAGCATCCAGCTCATCGGCACGGAATACTCTGCCAGGCGCGATCATTCGGATCGGCAGCGGCTGAGTCTCCATTGTATGCACCTGAGTGCCGGATGTCTGGGTACGAAGCAGCAGATCCTTCGTAATATAGAAGGTATCCTGCTCATCCTTGGCCGGATGATCTGCAGGGATATTTAATGCTTCGAAATTATAATAATCAAATTCGATTTCCGGACCTTCCACAACTTCATACCCCATACCGGTGAAAATACGCTCCACCTCTTCCTGGGCAATGCTGTTCGGATGACGGTGTCCAAGATTGCTCTTTTTTGCCGGCAGCGTCACATCGATAACCTCTGCTTTCAGCTGAAGTTCTCTTGCCTTTGCTGCCAGATCCTTTTTCATAGCCTCGAGAGATTCCTCGATTTCCTTTCTGGCATCATTGACCATCTGACCGAAAGCCGGACGTTCCTCCGGAGGAACATCTCTCATGGATTTCATAATTGCTGTCAGCTCACCCTTTTTTCCTAAAAAGGAAACACGAATATCATTCAGCGCATCCATTCCGCCGGCAGCCTTGATCTGTTCAATTGCATCATTTTTGATTTTCTGCAGTCTTTCCTTCATTGTACGACCCGTATGAAAAATCATACGCTCCTTTCTCATCAATCTCTTTCAGGGTTTTTGCGTTATTTATAATCACAAAAAAAGTCCCTTTATACAAAATAAAGGGACGAAAATCATTCCGCGGTACCACCCTGATTCCTTCTGCTTACAGGAACATAATAATCAGCACATAATCGTATATAATACTCATATGCTCTCTGTAATCAAAGACACTCGGTGATGCGTAACGTGCATCGGCGTCATCTCCTACTGACTTTTCAGAGACACAGCTCCTGTGGGAAATTCAGTCATCATCAGAACTTAAGGAAGCTTCCAGCCGATGGCTCCCTCTCTCTGTAAGGAAAATGATAACCTGATGCCGGTCTGCATATAATTGAAACAGCAGATCAGCCACACATTCACAGCTTTTGTTCATGTTATATTTTAACATATTCAAAAAGCTTGTCAATAGGCCAATATTCTCTGCTTGTCATTTTTTCTGATCTATGCTAACATGAGAACACCTGAACAGTTTCATTATACGGAGGTAATTATGTTTACGATCATCCGATGGGTTAGAGGATTTTTGAAAAAAAACAGCGAAGACCACCTGGGCGCCTATGCATCCCAGGCAGCTTATTTCATTGTTTTATCCGCGCTGCCCTTTTGCATCTTTTTGCTGACGCTGCTGCGTTATTCTCCATTGACCTATGAGGATCTGATAGATATTCTTCAGATGCTCTCACCAAAGATGGCCAATGATATTATCCGTACGATTCTGATACAGGTATACGAGTATTCCAGCATAGCCATCACATCTGTTACCATTATTTTTGTACTCTGGTCTGCCGGCAGGGGTATTCTGGCCATTACCAGAGGAATCAATGAAATCTACCATATCCATGAGACCCGCAATTATATCCATCTGCGCCTGATATCAGCCATCTATACGCTGGGCCTGGCCGTGGCACTGATCGTGACCCTGGGTCTGCTGGTCTTTGGTAATATCATCTACCGCAAAATCATTGAATTTCTGCCTTTTCTTCATGATATTGCCGCTTTTGTCATCAGTATGCGCATGCTTATTATTTTCTGTCTGCTGACACTATTGTTTATATTTATTTATAAGGTACTTCCAAACAAAAAGACAAAACTGCTGCATGTACTTCCAGGTGCTATCGGCAGTTCCCTTGGATGGATGATTACATCGGTTATTTTTTCCATGTATTTCTCACTATCCCATAGTTTCTCCTATATGTATGGCAGTCTGGCTGGTGCCATGATGATCATGCTCTGGCTGTATGCCTGCATGTACGAACTTTTTCTCGGTGCAGAGCTGAATAATATGCTTCATCCGGAGTCTATTTCCGGTGATACGGTGGAGGATATTTTTTACAGCTGAAATATTTATGGTGCATCCCCGACAGAAATATCCTCGAAATAATAGGACAATATTTCTTTGTAATCATATCCCTGGCCAGCCAGAACACGGGCTCCGTTCTGGCTCAGACCCGCACCATGTCCCAGGCCGCCTCCCCGAACCTCATATCCTGTCAGCACATCTCCTTCCATCTGTTCCTCCAGATAAAAATATCCGCTTGGCAGCAGGCTCAGACCTGTTTTTTCACTTCCATCCTTCAGAATAATACTATGTTCAGACGGTGCCAGCAGACATCGGATATTATATTCTCCACTGACCGTCAGTTCCTGATCTTTCCCCGATATACAGATCTTTCTGACAACACCGCTGACAGCCCTGTCAAGGATCTCCACAGACTGTATATCATCCGTGTCAATTTCACCATTTACAGTTAACACTGTAAAATGTTTCGGATTAACAGCCATTCTCTGTTTAAGTGATTTTCTTATATTCAGTCCGATTTCCTCCGGCGTAATCACCACCTGCCATCTGAACCACGGCTCATTCTCCTCCACATAGGTCTCTGTTTCCGGTGTATCAATAAACTGCCTGAAAACCGTTTCATCATCCAGAGAAGGCTCCGAAGGCGGCTGTGTCTCCAATCGGGCAGCGATATGTGCCAGAGCTTCCGCCTCTTCAGGATAAAGCCAGATGTCATCACTGTCTGACATACTGCCACAGGAAGTGGAAAAATATTTTGCCGAGACAATCTCTCCGTCACTGATCAGTACCTCTCCCGCCGTCGCATCCACTGCCTCGCTGCAGCTTTCGCTGATTCCCTGATTCATATAGACCTGACAGGCAGTGCTGTCATTGACATCGGCAAAATCATATTTCGGAGACTGCAGCGACAGCATGGCATAACTTCGTGCACATACAGCCTGAGCTTTCAATGCTTCGATACCATAATTGGACGGCATCTCACCCGGAACCACACCATAAAGATAATGTTCCAGAGGTAATATATTCACCAGCAGCAGAGCGCTGCCGTTTCTTTGAACCTTCAGAATTCCTTCATAGGATGGAAACCCACAGCTTCTCTCAATACTCAGCACCTGGAGCATACCAGTACTTTCTGTTACAGCAGCTTCCATATCTGCATCATCCTCTGTCCCATTTGATCCATCACCGACGATTCTGATCTCCGCCACATCGCCATCCTCATCAAAATCCTCTGCCTTCAAAGTCACTGTTTCTCCCGGCAGGCACTGGCGGATACT
>JBJEJD010000030.1:0-23182 GCA_051877705.1 Coprococcus sp.
GGAACCAAGCAGCCCATGGCCATTAGAACTACCCGTAAATGACGGATTCATCCTGTAAAGCTTTTTGTATGCTGATAATGTCGAAAAACGGAATTGTCCGTCATAACATATATCAGACATGCCCCTGGCTCCGGAAGCAAGCACCTCCTCCGAAATAAAATCTGCAAGATATTGCTTAACAGCCGAATAATAATAGGGGTTCCCCGAAATCTTTTTCAATAGTTCTCCGTCATATTCCTCAATGGCGTCAAAGCCAAACATCATTCGCCCAAAACAATTCAAATGCTCCAGTCCTTCACATAAGCTTTTTTTGGCTTTCAGTTCATGGTTCATCCTGCATGTCAGAAGCAGGTAGACACCATCTGACAGAAGCTCCGGCTCCGGCAGCATGTCAAGGAGTATGGAAGCATCCGGCATCTCATCTATGCCGTCAAGAACAAGAATAAGTTTTTCACGGGAAGTATATTTTTCATAAGCTTTCAGCGTCTGATTCAGACAATCCGCAAAACTGAGTTTTAACAGATGGCTGTCATCCATCGTCTGCAGACGGCTGTAGGCGGCATCCAATACACCTGTCAGTCTGTTTGGCGGATAATAAATACCATTTTCATGGTATGCCGGTTCTATGGTTAACAATATATTCCTGATACCTTCAAGGAGAATATCCCGACGGCTGCTGTAGGATGCATTCAGATGCCAGACTCTGATGGCCGTTTCCTCCTGCATAAAACTGTTCCACCCGGCAATATCGTCAGAATACCTCAGAACCTGACCGGAGAGACTTAACTGATCCAGCGTATCCGCAAAGGTACTTTTTCCCATACCCCTTTCAGCCTGTAACATCAAAATGCCGCTTTTATGAGCTTTCACATGCTTCATCAGCCATTCATAGAGAAATGGAATGTATACAATATCCGAATGTGCCTGCAGTTTGTTCTCCAGTGCACGGATATCCTCAGACTTCAGATTATCCTCATCGATATTCTCCGATGGCTGATAATCATCCATGAAATTGATCCGGGTACGATTCTGTATATGTCGTAAACGTCCTGACAAAGCAGTATCCTTATATCTGTCTCCGGTATGATAATCCAGCAGATATGCCCTGCCTCTGTCATAGCCATCATAAAATGCCAGATTCGACAGATGCCCCGTAACCAATGCATTCATCTTTTCATAATGAATACCATTGGCATCCTCATAGGCAATCAGCGTCTCACGGGTGCTCACCTGAACATGGCTGCCTTTCAGAAGACTGCCGCTGTGATCTGCAAATGCAATACTTCTGTAGAAGCTCAGGCTCTCCATGGCGACACGCCTGAACATTTTCAGGATATCAGGAATTTCTTTGTAATTAGACTCAGGAACAACGGCCAGGCAGCTGTGTCCGACTGTACGGTTGCGCCAGGTAACCATGCTTGTATGATTAAAACAAAAAAGATCCTTAATCTGCCGACAGTAGCGGATCGTTTCCTGATACATGGGTTCAAAAATCGCCTCATTTTTAATCCCGCCAATCACTCGCAGACATTCAAACCATTTACCTGTAACAAGCATCTGGAATGAATGATCATACAGCTTACGGACTGCCGGATAAGCCATCATCAATCCCTGAATATCGTAAGCCTTTTCAGCCAGCTCATGTACACCATTGAACATGATAATGACCGGAATCTTGATCATCAGTTCAAATACATCCCTGATCAAAAAAAGCGTACATCCGATATTACCCTCTTCAACATAATCATAAAGCCTTTGATAAGACAATGCCAGTGAAACCGGTGCCTCCAGACAAAACTCCCGGCACCAGTATGCCTCACCTGTAAGTCCCTGATTCCATGTTTTCTGAACAGGCATCTCCTGCAGCATGAACTTATCACCGCAGTCAAGACATACTGAAAACCCTTTATTCTCATTGATAAATAGATGATTTGATCCGCATTTCGGACAGATTGTTCCAGCCATGTAATTTTCCTCTCATCCTCTGCGTAATTGCTCCGGCAAAATTAATCCTGTAAATGATCTTCCGACTCAAGGCGTGAAAGATATCTCTTGTCCGCTTCAGTCAAATGTCCAGTAACCTTCTCCTGCTCCAGCAGTTCAGGCCGCCGCTCATATGTCCTTTTCAGCGACTGTTCCCGGCGCCATTTCTCGATGTTGGCGTGATGTCCGGAAAGCAGGACCTCCGGCACCGGTTCATCATGCCATACCTCCGGCCTTGTGTACTGCGGATACTCCAGCAGACCGTCCTGGAAAGAGTCATAAGCCGCAGATTCACTGTTATTGAGCACACCCGGCACCAGCCTGGCAATGGTATCGATCATCACCATGGCCGGGAGCTCTCCGCCCGTCAGCACATAGTCTCCGATGGACAGATTGTCCGTCACGATCTCATCCAGCACACGCTCATCAATACCTTCATAATGGCCGCAGAGGAATATGATTGCTTCCTCTTTGGACAGTTCTTCAGCAATCTCCTGGCTGAATACACGGCCCTGGGGTGTCATATAGATGACCCTCGGCTTTTTCTCCATATCCTTTACAATATCCATATAGCAGTCATAGACCGGCCCCGGCTGCATGACCATACCGGCGCCGCCGCCGTATGGATAATCATCCACATGCTTATGCTTATCTGTCGAATAATCGCGGATATTGACCGCGTTCAGCCCGATGACGCCCTTTCTCACGGCACGTCCGATCACACTGTCCGACAATCCCTGCATGATCATGTCAGGAAATAATGTCATTACATGAAAATCCATGAATCCTTCCCCTATCAGTCAAGCAGTCCCGGCATAATATGGGCCGTTACCTGCTGTTTTTCCAGATCAACATCCAAAATGCAGTCCCTGATCACCGGAAGCAGTACTTCCCTGCCATCCGGACGCTTTACCACATATACATCATTGGCTCCGGTCTGCATAACCTCCGTCAGCTCGCCAAAATCCTCACCTTCATCGGTCACCACACGAAGCCCGATCAGATCACAGATAAAATACTCATCCTCTTCAAGTTCCACGGCCTGATCCCGCGTCACCAGAAGATCTCTGCCTTTATAAGGCATCAAATCATCAATGGAACCAAATTCCCTGAATTTCAGAATCACCATCTGCTTGAAAAACTTCACACTCTCAATATGAAGTTCTTTATATTCTTTTCCCGTATCCAGCAGACAGGTCTTAAGCTTTTTAAAGCGCGCCACATCATCCGTTGTGGGATAAATCTTTGCCTCTCCCCGCACACCATGGGTGGAGGAAATAACACCTACACGTAAATATTTTTCCATTGGTTTCCTTTCCCGCTCATTCATACCTGAATATTGAAAAAAGGCATTGACCTTCCGTCAATGCCTTAATTTTACTGCAAGATTTCCACGATGACCTTCTTGTCATCCTTCGATGCTGCAGATTTGACAACAGTACGGATTGCCTTTGCGATCCGTCCCTGCTTGCCGATAACCTTGCCCATATCCTCAGGCGCTACCTTCAGCTCAAGGACTATGGATTTATCCGTTACAGTTTCTGTAACGACAACTTCTTCCGGGTGATCTACAAGTGAGGCAGCAATGACTTCTACTAATTCCTTCATTCTAATTCCTCCACTGTAAATCAATTATTTAATAATACCAGCATTCTTGAAAAGTCTGCCGACAACTTCTGTTGGCTGTGCGCCGTTAGCTAACCACTTCTGAGCGAGTTCTTCGTTAACCTTTACTTCGCTTGGCTCAACGTTTGGATTATAGTAACCGATCTCTTCGATGAATCTGCCATCTCTTGGGGATCTGGAATCTGCTACGATGATTCTATAAAAAGGAGCCTTCTTCTGACCCATTCTTCTTAATCTGATCTTAACTGCCATGTTCTGTTCACCTCCTGATTAATTATTGATTATATACTAAAAGGAAATTTAAATTTTCCTCTTTTGCCTGCCTTTGGCATGCTGCCGCCAAACTGCTTCATCATCTTCTTCATCTGATCCAGCATCTTGGACAGCTTGTTGACCTCGCTGATATCCACGCCGGCACCCATGGCAATTCGCTTCTTGCGGCTTGGATTCAGCAGATCCGGATTGGCTCTCTCCTCCGGTGTCATGGAAAGGATGATGGCTTCGATCCTGTTGAACTGACTGTCATCAACCTGCACATTCTTCAGCTGACTGCCGACTCCCGGAAGCATGGACAGCATGTCTGCCACACCACCCATATTCTTGACCTGATTCAGGGAATCCAGCAGATCATCATATCCGAAGGCCGCCTTCTTGATCTTCTGATTCAGCTCTCTGGCCTTCGTCTCATCGATCTGAGCCTGAGCCTTGTCAATCAGCGTCAGGATATCACCCATACCAAGGATTCTTGATGCCATACGATCCGGATAAAACTGCTCAAGATCTGACAGCTTCTCACCCATGCCGACATAGAGGATCGGCTTGCCGGTCACTGCCCTGATGGATAATGCCGCACCGCCTCGGGTATCGCCATCCATCTTGGTCAGGATCACACCGTCGATCTCAATCTGTTCATTGAAGGACTTGGCCACATTGACCGCATCCTGACCCGTCATGGCATCCACCACGAAAATGGTCTGATCAACCTTCACGGCTGCCTGAATATTGGCGAGCTCCTCCATCATGGTCTCATCCACATGAAGTCGTCCGGCCGTATCAAGGATCACCACATTGAAATCATTGGCTTTCGCATGCTCTACCGCCGCCTTCGCAATATCAACGGGATTCTGATGATCGCCCATGGAGAAAACAGGAACGCCCTGCTTCTCACCATTGACCTGCAGCTGCCTGATAGCCGCCGGTCTGTAGACGTCACATGCCACCAGAAGCGGCCTGCGTCCCTTTGCCTTCAGCTTGCCTGCAATCTTGGCCGATGTGGTCGTCTTACCTGCACCCTGAAGACCTGCCATCATAATAACGGTCAGTTCATTGGTGTTATTCAGACGAATCTCCGTGGTCTCACTGCCCATAAGAGCAACCATCTCTTCATTGACGATCTTGATCACCATCTGTCCCGGTGTCAGACTGTTCATCACATCCTGGCCTATGGCTCTCTCCGTTACAGAGTTGATGAACTGCTTCACAACCTTGAAGTTGACATCCGCTTCCAGCAGAGCCATCTTAACTTCCTTCAGTGATGCCTTCACATCTGCTTCTGTTAAACGGCCCTTGCTTCTTAAATTTTTAAAAACATTCTGCAATTTATCCGATAAACTCTCAAATGCCATAGCATCGCCTCCGGTTCTACAATTCTTCTACGATTGTATTGGACAGCATCTCAATCCTGTTAATACATTCGATCATCCTCTGATGATCATCCTGATGCTCAAGGATATCGTTCGCATAATGATTGATCTCTGCGACTCTCTCCTTCGTCTGGATAAATTTCGCAACAAGATGAAGCTTCGCCTCATATCCCTGTAACTGCTTCCGGCAGCGTTTCACAATATCATAAACGCCCTGCCTGCTGATCTCGCGGTCCTCGGCAATCTCACTCAACGAGAGATCATTCAGCACGAAGTCCTCATAAATCAGCTTCTGATGCTCTGTCAGCAGCTCACCATAGAAATCATAAAGCAACGCTTCTTCTAAAAACTTCTCCATAATCAGCACCACCTGTAAAGTACTTTTACTTTACAGGTGGTATTGTAACCCATGGACCATCTACTTGTCAACAGTTTTTTTATTTATTTTTCCAAATACATACTATCTATTCTTCCACCGGCGAGAACAGTGCATCCACAAATGCATCCGTATCAAATTTCTGCAGATCCTCGATCTTCTCACCGATGCCGATATATTTCACCGGAACACCCAGTTCTGACTGAATGGCAATGGCAATACCGCCCTTCGCCGTTCCATCAAGCTTTGTCAGAACAATACCTGTGATATCAGCCGTCTCTTTAAACTGTCTGGCCTGTACCAGAGCATTCTGTCCCGTGGTGCCGTCCAGTACGATCAGATTCTCACGATAGGCTTCCGGATATTCTCTCTCAATGATCCTGTTGATCTTCTTCAGCTCTTCCATGAGATTCTTCTTATTATGAAGTCTCCCTGCCGTATCACACAGCAGCACATCCGCTTTACGCGCTTTGGCAGCGGCAATAGCATCATAAATAACAGAAGCCGGATCGGAGCCTTCCTGCCCGGCGATGATATCCACGCCTGCGCGATGAGCCCATTCTGTCAGCTGTTCAATGGCTGCAGCTCTGAATGTATCTGCTGCCGCCAGAACCACTTTCTTGCCGGCCTTCTTATACTGACCAGCCAGCTTGCCGATGGTCGTTGTCTTACCCACGCCATTCACACCGATGACAAGGACCACCGATGTCTGCTGCTCAAAGGCATAGGCATCCTCGTTCACCTGCATCTGCTCCTTGATCGTATCCATCAGCAGCTGTTTGCACGCCTGTGGTTCTTTGATATGCTGTTCCTTCACCTTTTCCTTCAGCCCGTCAATGATATTCTCTGTTGTATGGATACCCAGATCAGCCATAACCAGCACTTCTTCCAGCTCCTCATAAAAATCATCATCGATCTTTGAAAATCCCGAGAAAATGGCATCAAAACCCGACATAATACTATTGCGTGTTTTTGTCAGGCCCTGCACCAGTCTCGCAAAAAAACCTTTCTTTTCCTCAGACATTCTACGTCGCCTCCTCAATTATTTACTCAAATCATTTTCTATCAGACTGACGGATACCAGGGTTGAAACACCCTTTTCCTGCATGGTGATACCATAGAGGACATCCGCCGCATTCATGGTTCCCCTTCTGTGGGTAATGACAATAAACTGCGTATCTTTCGTCAGATTATGTAAATATTCTGCAAAACGCTTAACATTGGCGTCATCCAGCGCTGCCTCGATCTCATCCAGCAGACAAAATGGTGACGGCTTCAGACTCTGAATAGCAAAAAGTAATGCAATGGCCGTCAGGGCTTTCTCACCGCCCGACAGCTGCATCATATTCTGAAGCTTCTTACCCGGCGGCTGTGCGATAATGATAACACCTGTTTCAAGCAGATTTTCCGGGTCAGACAATTCCAGCGTCCCCTTGCCGCCGCCGAACAGCAGCCTGAAAACTCTGTCAAATTCCTTTTGTATCTGGGAGAATTTTTCTTTAAACTGCTTCTCCATGGACGTATTGAGAGAGGCAATGATCTCCGTCAATTTCTCCTCTGCTTCTACCATATCATCATGCTGAGCCTTCATGGTCTCATAACGTTCTGATACCGATTTATATTCTTCAATGGCATTGACATTGACATTACCAAGGGCCTTGATCTGAGATTTGACCTCTGCCGTCAGTTTTTTCAAATGGCTCAGAGAGCCTGCCTGCAGTTCTTCTGACAGAAGTTCACGGGCACTCTGATAGGTAAGACCATATTCCTCCCACATATAACTGCTCAGCTGATTTCTGTTCTCTTCCAGCTTCTCTTTCTGACTGTTCAGACGGAACTGTTCTTTGTCAAGCCCGCTGATCACTTCCGACAATTCTTCACGTTTTGCAAAGAACGTCTTATGTTCCACTGCATACTGGCTGCGCTCCTGCATGTCAGACTGAAGCCCGGCATTGTCCGCCTCCATCTGTTTCACTAACTCATTGATCTCATTATCAATATCTGCAAGCTTCCGACGGATCTCTTCTTTTTCTTCTTCAAGGGAATCCTTCTGCTGCCTGTACTGAACCAGTTCTTTTTTCAGAGTTCCCTCTTCTTCCTCTGTTCGACGGATATTCTCACGGATAAACTGCTGTTTCTGAGTCAGATTGGCATACTGGATCCTCATGTCCGCTGTCTGATTATTAAAATTCTTCTCCTTCTCAGAGATATCCTCCAGCTGCGATGTCAGAGCTTCGATCAATTCTTCCGCAGCCTTCTTTTTAGCCTCCAGTTCATTCATCTGATCGTTCAGTTCCTGCCTGAATTGGCTGATCTCCTTCTGCTGCGCTTTGATCTCAGCAGTTTCCCTGCCTATCTCTTCAATGGAACGGGCATGCTCACCGCGGCTGTCATCCACCTGTTTCAGACGCATGCGCACCGTATTCTGGTGCAATGAAAGCTTTGACTGCTTTGCCGAACTTTTCTCCATGGCTTCCTTGTTACTGTCCTTCTCAGACTGGAGCCGGTCGATCTGCTTTTTCAGGGCAATACCATCCTGTTTCAGCTTTTCCACCCTTTTCTTGAGTTCTTCCATCTCACGATGGCGTCCCAGAAGATTGCCTGTATTCTTATAAGCACCGCCGGATAATGAACCACCCGGATTCAACGACTCACCTTCCAGTGTCACAATACGCAGCGAATAATGATATTTTCTCGCAAGGGCCAGGGCATGATCAATATGATCCACCACAAACACGCGCCCCAGCAGATAATCCGCCAGCTCCCGGAATTGAGACTCCGTATCGATGAGTTCACTGGCCAGACCAATGACGCCTTCTTCTTTACTGATCTTCCCGGCATTCTCCGCCTTTTTGCCCCTGATACTTGTCAGAGGAAGGAAGGTTGCGCGGCCATAACGGTTCTTTTTCAGGAACTGGATCATATTCTTGGCCGTCTGTTCGTTGTCCGTTACAATATTGGAAATACTGCCTCCAAGGGCTGTTTCAATAGCGATCTCATAGTCTTTTCTGACATGGATAATATCTGCCACTACGCCGATGATGCCCTTATTCCCGTTTTTCTGCTCCATGATCCTGCGGATGCTGACACCATAGCCGTCATAGCGCTCTGTAATATTTTTCAGCGTCTGATAACGGGCAGACTCTTCATGGAAGGATTTCTCCGCAGCATTAAACTGCTCACGGCAATGCATCAGTTCGTCTGCTATTTTCTGCGCTCTTTCCTGATATCCCTGCTGCTCCTCTGACAGACGCTCCAGATCCTTCGCTATGGCAGCTGCCTCTTTTTTGAAAGCCTCCACCAGCTCTCCCTCCGAGGATTCCTCACTCTGGAGAACAATCAGCTTCTGGTTCAGTTCTGACTGGCGGATCTGTGCCTGCTCCTGCATGGTCTCATAACGCTGCATGCGTCCCTTGATATTGGCTGACTCATTGAGATATTCGATAATATCACTATTCTGTGAGTCGATCTGATTTCTCAGAGCAGTCACAGTGGAAGACATGGTATTCAGTTCTTCCTCTGAATTTTCCTTGTCCTTCTCCAGACGGCTGCGTTCCTCTCTCAGCGCCTGCAGTTCCTTTTCAAAACCTTTTACATTCCTTTCCCTGTCGGATATCTTCTGTTCCGTCTCCCGGATCAATGTATCGAACTGAGCCTGTTTCTCATCTATACTGGCTGTCCTGGACACATGCAGCTCCCTGCTTCCCTCCAGACGCTGCTTCTCAACGGCCTGCTGATTGCATATCTCCTGCTTTACGGCAATTTTACGGTCATATTCCTCCATCAGTGCTTCCATTTCCCCGTAAGTTGCCTTGATCTTCTCATATTCCTCACGGGAGGTCTGCAGCTGATCCGTCACAATGGCCAGTTTTTTCTCCAGTTCGGCACCATTTTCCTTCAGCTGATGAAAAGACATCAGATACATATTGGCATCATATTGTTTGAGCTGATCCCGGTATTTCAGATAGACTTTGGCCGTCTCGCTCTGTTTTGCCAGAGGCCCCACCTGCTTCTCCAGCTCATAAAGAATATCCCGGACTCTACTGAGATTCTGCTGCTCTTCCACCAGATTCTTCTCCGTCAGAGCCTTTCTCCGTTTATATTTCACGATTCCGGCCGCTTCATCAAACAGTTCACGGCGATCCTCCGGCTTGCCACTTAAGATCTTGTCGATCTGTCCCTGTCCGATAATGGAATAGCCTTCCTTGCCGATACCCGTATCAAAAAACAGTTCCTGAATATCCTTCAGTCTGCATGTATGACCATTAATCTTATATTCACTTTCCCCGGAACGGTAGACCCGCCTCGACACGGTAACCGTATCATACTCCACCGCCAGCTGATGGTCTGAATTGTCCAGTGTAATGGCAACGTAGGCAAAGCCCAGGGGCTTCCTGCTCTCAGTACCGGAAAAAATAACATCCTCCATTTTGGAACCGCGCAGCTGCTTGGCACTTTGTTCGCCCAGCACCCATCGCACTGCATCCGCCACGTTACTCTTTCCGCTGCCGTTAGGGCCTACGATTCCCGTTATCCCCTTATGAAATTCAAAGACCATTTTATTGGCAAAGGACTTAAAGCCCTGCACCTCAATACTTTTTAAAAACATAGTCTTTCCCCTAATGTGCCTGATTTTTCTTCAAAGCCAGAATAGCATGGTATGCTGCTTCCTGTCCGGCCGCCTGCTTGGTACGCCCGCTGCCCTGTCCGATGACGCGGTCTCCCAGCTTCACCTGCATGACAAATAAGCGGTCATGTTCCGGGCCCGTCATATCCACCACTTCATAGGTGATCGGTTCTTTATGATCACGCTGAAGGAGCTCCTGAAGAATGGTCTTGCTGTCCTGAAACATGGCTTTGTGCTCAATATCATTTAATACATTGGCCATGATAAAAATCCGGGCCTCCTCAATACCGCCATCCAGATACAAGGCACCGATCACTGCTTCAAGGGCATCTGACAATATGGAATCCCTGTTCCGGCCGCCGCCCATATCTTCACCTTTACCAAGCATCAGATATTTACCCAGCCCCAACTGTCTCGCGCAGTAGGCCAGTGTCGGTTCACAGACCAGACTCGCCCTTTTCTTGCTCATCTGGCCCTCCGCCATATCCGGGAAATTCCTGAACAGAAAATCACTGGACACAATCTCCAGAACCGCATCCCCCAGGAACTCCAGACGCTCATTGTGATGTATTTTATGCAGCTTATGCTCATTAGCATAGGAGCTGTGGGTCAGCGCCGTAAACAGCAGATTCTCATCGTGAAAAGTATAGGCAATCTTCTGCTGCAGTTCTCTTAATAAAGTATGATTCGCCATTTTGCTCTTCCTCTTTCTATTATTATTTAAGCCTCTTCACTTGCCGGTTCATCCTTCACTGTAATAGCTGCTGCGATTTTCCCCGGAATATCCTGCTGCTTGAAGGCAATACACTGGAGAATCGACTGTTTGATCTCCTTCGATTTGGAACTGCCGTGAGTCTTGACTACCAGTCCTTTCAACCCAAGCATCGGTGCACCGCCGTAATCAGATGTATCAAAAGCTTTCAGCGTCTTCTTCAGCTCATCTTTGATCAGCAGAGCACCGATCTTTGTCTTCATGGAAGCCATCATGGTCTCCTTGATCTTGCCGATCAGTGCATTAGCCACGCCTTCATACATTTTCAGAATCACATTGCCCACGAAGGCCTCGCACACAACCACATCCACATCACCATTCGGAATATCTCTTGCCTCAACATTGCCCACAAAATTGATGTCCTTGCATTCCTTCAGCAAAGGATACGTTGCCTTCACCAGGGCATTGCCCTTCTCCTCCTCGGCACCAATATTGACAATGGCGACCTTCGGATTCTTCCGTCCCATGATATTCTCCATATAAATGGAACCCATTCTGGCAAACTGGACCAGATTGGACGGCTTGGCATCCACATTGGCACCACAGTCGATCAGCAGAGAAAAGCCATTAAGAGTCGGAATCAGTGGAGCCAGAGCCGGGCGTTCAATCCCCTTAATGCGTCCAACGATCAGATGTCCGCCCACAAGAACGGCACCCGTACAGCCCGCCGAAACAAATGCATCTGCCTTGCCTTCCTTCACCATACGCTGTGCCACAACGATGGAAGAATCCTTCTTCTTCTTGATGGCAATGGCCGGAGGTTCATTATTGCTGATCACCTCTGACGCATGGACAATGGTCAGACGTGCTTTATCATATTCATATTTCGACAAGATCGGCTCAATGGCAGCCTGATCCCCCACCAGAAACACTTCAATCTCCCGGCTGGCATTCAGCGCTTCTACCGTTCCCTTTATCACTTCACCGGGCGCATTGTCTCCGCCCATGGCATCAACCGCAACTCTGATAAGTTCGCTCATATTGATCTCCCTTCATATATCTCATGTCAAAACAAATGCAACGAAAATAAGCCTCCCTGTAAGCAGACTCTATCTGTATAATATTATCATTCAATGCCCTTCAATGCAAATACTTTTTCTTTCCCGACGGCCTTCGACAGACTTTGCGAAAAAGATGTGCTACCCTTTTTGTTGTACCAAAAATAAAAATATGCTACACTAAAGGAGACGGGATATGAAAAATAAAAATAACAAACGGAAGCGTAAATCATTAGAAGACCTGACATTAATGGATCGTTTTTTATTCGATCTGGTCATGAGTGATCCACAGAATATGCAGGACGCATTGTCACTCATATTCAACACACGCGAAATGACGCCGATTCATCTGGGGCTTTCCGAAAGGAGTCTGGAGCCCTATTATGACTCCCGTTCTGTGCGGCTCGATCTGCTGGCATTTGATGAAAATAATGTAGTCTATGACGCAGAGGCTCAGCAGAAAAACATTGGCAACCGGTCCATGAGACGACGAAGCCGTGTTTATCAGTCCTATATTGATGTCAATCTGTTAACACCAGGTGAGACTGATTTTGGTCAGATCAATGATATTTATATCATATTTATCGCTCCGTTTGACCTGTTTGGACTGAACAAGTATATGTATACGTTCCGCATGCGTTGTGACGAAAGCACTGACACCACACTGGATGACGGTGCTGTCAGAATCTATCTGAACACTCGTGGTACAAATGATGATGAAGTTCCCGAAGGGCTTGTTGAATTCCTGCACTATATGGAAAAAACCTGTGAGGACCACCACACCATCAAAGATCCCCTGGTACAGCGACTCGCAGAACGTGTTCAGCAACTGAAAAACAGTCAGGAAGTGAGTGTGAAATATATGTTATTTGAAGCTGAATATTATATGGAAGCACGTATGGAAGCACGCGAAGAAGGTCTTGAAGAAGGCCGTGCAGAAGGCCTCGCAGAAGGTCGCGCAGAAGGTCGCGCAGAAGGTCGCGCAGAAGGTCGCGCAGAAGGTCGTGCAGAAGGTCGCGCAGAAGGTCGTGCAGAAGGTCGCGCAGAAGGTCGCGCAGAAGGTAAATATATACAGTTAATTGAAATGGTCTGCCGTAAGCTGAAAAAAGGAAAGGATGCGGCTGCCATTGCGGATGAACTTGACGAAAATCCAAACCTGATTGCCAGAATCTGTCAGGCTGCCGCCCAAACCGCTCCTGATTATGATTATGAACAGATTTGGGAATCCCTGGATCTGAATTTAGAATGAGTCAATTAGAATCTATCAAGGGCAGCCAATGCTTTTTAACATCGGCTGCCCCTGGTCATATAGTTCTCTATTCATTTCTTTACTCAAATAAACTCTTGAAGAAATCAATGATCTTCTGGAAGAATCCTTTTGCTTCTTCCGCATCAATATGTATATTACTGATATCAAGGCCCATATCGCTTAACTTGTCGTATACTGCCTGAGCCTGGCTTTTTAATGTATTCAGGTCCAGATCAATACTGCCAAGCTTCTCCAGCAATGCCTTCAGCTGAGCAATCTGCTCTTCTGTCAGCGTGATCTGGAACTTGTCTGCCGCATCATTGATGGTCTGATCCAGGTCTTCAGCATTGCCGCTGGCAACCTGTTCCTTCAGATAAGCCACCAGACCTTCCACATTCTCATCATCGGCATCTATACTATCTTCCAGTTCACCTGTTGTGACCATCTCATCAATAGCAGCATCCAGAACTTCCTCATCCACATCCTCACCTGTCATCTCCGAGTAAGCTTTAAGGGCTCCCACCAGAGCGGCTGTACCTGATACATTGAACGGTCCCGCAACGACCACATTCACATCATCCACACCGGCTGTTGCCAGTGCATTCTCGTACATACCCGTTGTACAGTAGATGACATTCTTTGTTGTCACATTGATGCCGCTGCCTTTTTTTGCATCGGTAATCAATACTGAAGACCAGGCTTCATCGCCAATCTGATTATAGGAAATATAGCTGTCCAGATACTCATGTTCCTCCGCATTGGTCACATAGATCACATGATAATCATCCAGTGCATCTTCCGATACTCCCAGAAGTTCCAGTACCTTCGCCCGCTCGTCATCATTCAGATCGGCACCAAGAGACAGATACCCCTTGTAAGCCGTATCCGCATAAGCTGTCATTGGCTTTACAGCAACCAGAGCAGAAACCAGCATAATTGCTGCCATGAACATACTTAAAATCTTTTTATGCTTTTTATTCATCACTTATCACTCCATTTCTTAATCCAACTCTTTAAATTATCTAAAGAAATTTCTGGCTTTTCTGACATTATAGCGGTCTTTACAAGTGTTGTCAACTAAAGGGCTCCCCATCATACAGATAATCTGTATGACAGGGAGCCTATTTAAGTTAGGTGGAAGTTTCTTATTGATTCATATTAACGTAATAAAAATGACTATTTATAAGCAATGACTTCGATTTCAACAAGTCCGCCCATCGGCAGTGCCGCAACCTGTACGCAGGAACGGGCAGGGAATTCACTGCCGATATGCTCAGCATATACGGCATTGACCTTCGCAAAATCACCAAGATCCTGTACAAATACTGTGGTCTTGATGATATTATCCATTGCAAAGCCGGCAGCTTCAAGGATTGCTCTGATGTTGGCCAGAGACTGTTTTGCCTGCGCTTCAACGCCCTCTGGCAGCTTGCCTGTTGCCGGATCAATACCAAGCTGTCCTGAAGTAAAGATCATATTCGGGATCTGAACGGCCTGTACATATGGTCCGATTGCCTTCGGCGCGTCCGGTGTGTTAATGATGCTCATAATAAATCTCTCCTTTATCCTATTTGCGGTGATTGTTTAATGCAGTTTTCATTCTTTCAAGCGCTTCTTCAATGTAGCGGGTTGGCCCTGCCAGATTCCATCTCTCAAAGCCTTTATATTCGTCACCGAAAATATATCCGTCATCGAAGAATACCTTCGCTTCTACTCTCAGAAGACGGGCCAGTTCCATATAATCAATACCCAGCGCCCTGAAATCCATCCACAGAAGGTATGTACCCTCCAGCGGTGTAATGATTACTTCCGGGAACTCCTTTGCCATAAAGTCCTCAACGACCTGACGATTTTTATTGATGACTGCCAGACATTCCTCCAGCCATCCCTCACATTCCGTATAAGCAATGCGGTTTGCCTCATAGCCCAGTACATTACACTTCGGATTCGGGCATGTTGTCAGCTGATGCTTGTGGAAAATCTCTCTCAGACCTTCGTTTGGAATAATTACACTGGAAGTCTGTAATCCGGCCAGATTGAAGGTCTTGCTCGGAGCAGTCATAATCACGCTGTGCTGTGCAAATTCTTCACTGATATTGGCGAATACGATATGCTTATACCCCGGCATCAGAATATCAAAATGAATTTCATCGGAACAGATCAACACATTATTGTCGATACAGATACGTCCGATCCTCGTCAGCTCTTCAAGGGTCCATACTCTGCCGGAAGGATTGTGGGGACTGCAGAGGATCAGTATCTTTGTGTTATCATCCTTACATTTTGCCTCAAAATCTGCCCAGTCAATCTCATATCGTCCGTTATTATTGATCAGCGGGTTGTCCACCAGCACACGATTATTGCTGGAAATAGCGCTGTACATCGGATAATAGATCGGTGTCATGAGCATGACTCCTTCACCCGGTTTTGTATAGGCCTTAACACAGTCATAAAATGCATCCACGATTCCATGGTTACTGAGGATCCACTCAGGCTCAACCTTCCAGCCATGGCGTTTTTCCATCCATTCGCAGACAGCCGCTTTGAATTCAGCTGTCGGGTTGGCATAGCCCATAACATATCTGTCAATATACTTCTTTAAACCTTCACGGATCTCTGGGGCCGTCTCAAATTCCATATCCGCTACTGAAAAAGGAATGATATCATCCTGGCAGTCCGGAAGATACTCCGTAACCTCTGCCCACTTTTTTGAACCTGTATTGTAACGATCTCCAACCGTTGTAAAATTATATTTCATAATAAATGAACGCCTCTTTTCGATAATTATGATCAACAATTAATTATTTCACTGCATCAGGATACAATTTTTTCCACTCTTCCTTGCTGATGCGGTTGCCCTCTTTATCTACATAGAAGATACCGATGCCGGTTGCAGCCAGAATTAATGAAAAGATTGGAACTGTATAGGATAAGATACAGAACGGAACAAATTCTGCCCATGCAACCCCCAGTACACCTGCATAGTAGAAAGAATTGCTGTGCCATGGAATCAGAACACCGCCGATGGTGCCTGTATCCACCATTGTACGGGAGCAAACTTCCGGAGCGAGGCCCTTTTCCTTAAATAACGGACTCATTAATTTACCTGTAATAACGTTGGCAGAGGTCATGGCACCTGTTAAAGCTCCTGCAAAATAGGAAACCAGCATTGTTGCACCAATCAGTCTGAATACAGATGTCAGTTTTGTTGTAATTGCTTTTACAAATACGTCCATAACACCCATCTCTTCAAGCATAGCGCCCATACCCACAGCAAAAATAATACATACAAAAGCACTGGCCATGCTGGTAACACCACCACGATTCATCAGCTTGTCAACAATTGCATTGCCGGATTCGATTACATAACCACTCCACATATTTCCAATGGTGCTGACAAATGTATGTCCCTGCACAAGAATGGAAATAACCAGACCACCCAAACTGCCAATCATAATCGCCGGAACTACGTCAACTTTAAACAGCAGAAGTAAAATAACCAGTACCAGCGGAAGCAGACAGACCGGAGAGATGACAAAATTGTCTGCACAGGCCTGCATTGTGGACTGAATACTTGAAGTATCCATTGTTATATTACCGGTCACTCTGAAACCGAGAAATGTAAATACTATAATACAGACAATATAAGCCGGCAGCGTGGTATACATCTGGGATTTGATATGTTTAAATAAATTACCGCCGCAAAGAGCCGGACAAATATTGGTCGTATCAGATAAAGGTGAGATTTTATCACCAAATGTGGCACCACAAAGAATGGCACCGGCAACCATACCTGCCGGAAGCCCCATTGAGAGACCGATACCCATCATCGCCACACCTGCAGAAGCAGCGGAGCCATAGGATGTACCTGTACAAACAGACATAATGGATGTAATGATCAGACAGCAAAGCAGGAATACCTTTGGACTAATAATAGACAGACCATAGTAGATCAGTGTAGGAATTGTACCACTGGCAATCCATGCACCAACCAGCATACCAACTGTAATCAGAATACAGATCGCGCCCATACACCGTCTGACTGCGTCAAAACCAGCGTTCTGAACCTTAGAGAAGTCAAACTTCCAGATGACACAGAATGCATAAATAATAACCCATGTCAATCCCATGATCATTGTGCCGTTGGCGCCAACTTTTGCACCAAACACAATTAAACCTACAACCAGGATCAATAATAATATGCCCTGTCCTGCTGTGACTCTTTTCTTTGCTTCTTCACTCATTTCTTTTTCCTCCCTTGAGCATATGCTCGCATATTTCAGGTTATTATTATTGGAATGCTATAAATCTGTTTTCCAATAATATCCTCCAGTGTACATATTGACATTTTCTCTTAAACCTCCTTTTCTTTAAATTCTGAATCTGGAGTCTGTTTTTATAACCTCGATTCTATATACAAGCAAATCCCGTGCCTGTTTTATGATTATCCTGTTTTTCTTATTCAGTAATGTTAAGAATCTTAACTTTATGTTAAATAACTTAACTAATTTTGTCAACAATGTCTTTTTTTATTCTAAAATTATTGTTATTTATAGATAAAATGACTTTTTAAATTAAAGATTTGTGTTCATATCTCCACTCTGTGGATGTTTTACCACAGAATGTATTTTCATATATTTTTTAAGAATATTGTTAAGTTCCTTAACTTTATATCAAGTTTTTTAACATGTTTCCTGTGGATTATTTTCCACATTTAAAAAAAGCTTTATAAAATCAGAGGTAAAACTCTATTCTAGAAATACCCTGCATATTTTATTTCTTTATTTTTTGACATTATAATTCCTGGATTGGCACATTATTTGCTTGTTATAAAAGATGATAATTACAATTTATAAATTATACGAGGAGGTTTTATATGATCAGAAGAAGAACAAAAATTTTTTATGGGTATATTATGGTGGCTGCACTATGGATTATGTATTTTATTAGTATGGCCATTCCCACATACGGAGTATCAGTTCTTAATGCACGCATGGTTCAGGCCACAGGCATGAACAGTTCAATCATCGGCATCGGTGTCAGTCTGGCTACTCTGATGCAGGGAATTTCCGCCCCAATTGTAGGTTCTATAATAAGAAAAAAGGGGGTTCGAATTCCTTTCATCACTGGTACAATCATGGTCATGACCGGATGTTTCCTTATGGCATATTTTACTATGAATGAAATATGCTTCATTATGTATTATGGCATTTTTATGGGAGTCGGTATGGGTTTTGCAGGTATGCTGTCTCTTCAGAGTTCGATTAATCTGTGGTTTGACCGCCGCAAAAGCCTGGCAATGGGCATTGCCATGTCGGCAGGCGGTTTGGCCGGTCTGGTCCTTCCTATACTATTAGGTGCTGTATCTGACAAAAGCTCCTGGGAAGGCGGATGGTTGTTTTCTGGCATCATGTGCATAATCCCCTGCCTTGTAGCTATATTTATAGTCATCAATAAACCTGAAGATATAGGTGAAATTCCTGACGGTCTGGATTCCATCAAACGCCGGGAAATATCAGCCGTCAAGAAAGAAAATTCAGCAAAAGCATCTAATATCCCCACAATTGTCAAAAAAGAACTTTCTTTGAATCATATTTACAAAAGTTCTGCTTTCTATGTAATTGCCTTTAATGTTGCGGCAAAATGGATGCTTTATTATGCATTTACCGGCCATATTGTAATTTACCTAATGCAAAATAATGTAGACAAAAGCATTTCTGCTCTGGCCATCTCATCATTCTCTATTGCAAGCCTCATCGGACGTCTGCTCATCGGTCTTATACCGGAATCTGTGCTGCCTCCGCGGAATAATAATGCATTTGGCACCATCATTTTCTGCACAGGAATGACAGCTCTCCTATTAATGCCTTTGTCAGCAGCAACCATTTGTATTTCCACCGCTGTCATGGGCTTTACCTTTGGTACAACGATGATAGGTTTTCCTATAATGGTATCAGAAACATTTGGAAGCAATAATTTTCCTGTACTCAACGCAAAAATGGCACTCATCCAAAATGTTCTGGGTGCGGTTGGTCCTTTGGCTACAGGTTTGATAGCTACAGCTTTAAATAGCTACAATATTGCTTACTGGATCTTTATTGTCCTGGCTCTGGCCAGCGGTATTACATTGCTGTTTATGAAAACCCCGGATAAAAACAACGCTTAGAAATCAATATAAGCATAAACCAAACATCCCTGACAGAATAAGGCATGCAATATTTTACCCGTTCTGTCAGGGATGTTTAGTTTATCTTTTATTCCATTGTCTTTTTAATTTCTATTCCTGCCTTACGCATTTTCCTATAAAACAGACTTCGGTCAACCCCCAGTTCTTTCGCAGCCGCTCGAACCACGTTATGATTTCTTCTCAGCGCGTCCCTGATAACAACACTTTCATATTCTGTCATAATATCAGCAAGAGTTTTATTGCTATCTGATGTATTTGACTTTCGATTCCGAATAATCAGTTTATTTGGCAAATCCAATTCATCGATCATCATAAGATCCGATGACGCGTAGGCACTGGTGATTACATTGATTAGTTCTCTTACATTCCCCGGCCATGAATAATGCTGCAGATGGCCCTTTACCGCATCAGAGAATATCGTATTGGTTTTATACTGCTTATTAAGCTTATTTAATGTATCATTGGCCAGCAAAAGAATATCTTCAGGTCGCTCGCGAAGCGGACAGATATCCAGATTAATTACATTCAGACGGTAATACAAATCTTCCCGAAACGTTCCCTGTCGAATCATCTCTTCCAGATTTTGACGTGTTGCTGAAATAATCCTGACATCAATCGGAATCGGAGCGCCTCCGCCCACCTTTTCTATCGTTTTTTCCTGCAGAACTCTTAGAAGCTTTGCCTGCAGCGGCAAAGCCATATCACCTATTTCATCGAGAAAAACTGTACCTCCCTCGGCCAACTGAAATTTACCAAGTTTTCCTCCTTTTTTTGCACCTGTAAAAGCGCCGCCCTCATAACCGAACAGCTCACTTTCCAGAAGCTCCGAAGGAATAGCTGCACAATTAATACATATAATTGGTTTATTCGCTCTATTACTTTCACGGTGCAAAGCTCTTGCAAACAGCTCTTTCCCGGTACCTGTCTCACCTGTAATCAAAACCGGAAAATCTCTTTTTGCAACTTTTAAAGCTTTCTTTTTCAGTTCATTCATTTTATCGGATATACCGACTATACTTCCAAATCCATTTTCCAGAATATTCTGTTTATTATATTCTTCTTTATAATAATTCAATTCCTCTTCCATAAATGAAGAAGACATGGCAACAGAACGTTCTTTAAAGGTTATCTGTGCGGCGGACCCCATTACCTCACCGTTATCATCAAAATAACAGAATCTGTTTCCAATAGTATGTTCCGTAATATGGTTCTTATTATCCTTCTCTGAATACAAGTGCAGATAAACGCCATTAGGATCATCACCCGTCTGCTTTTTTGCCATTATTTCATACATAGTTGTCGTAGAAACGGCCTTTTCTATTGGGTAACCAACTATATCATCCATCGTTTTTCCGAGAAAATCACAAAAACGCTGATTAATATCCGTAACAATACCATTCTTATCAATAATAATAAATCCGTCATTAGTAGCTTTCATGAAAGCTTCCAGAACCCGTCTGTACTTTTCATCTTTATTCATGAGTGTCATCTCCCCCTTGATAATAATACCACACACTCTTTTTTCAGACAATCCATATATCAACCCGGCGTTTTCTTAACGCTTCCCCTGTCAGGTCACAGGATGATCTTTGTTATTCAAACATTTTTGAAAAGCGCTGACAAATTCTTTAAAAAGGTGTATACTTGTAAAAAGTGACCAGAACGGACGGATTTTTATGAAAGAAAAAAAATACAAGGTTTATGAAGCAGCCGATATCCTGCATCAGGTATCCAACTTATATCTCTCTGCCGCGATTCCTATCGACTATGACGGGAGTGGCAAAAAATTTACCTCTACAGAAGTTCATATGCTGAAATATATAATCGACCATCCCGGAAAAAATGTAACTCAGCTGTCAAAAGACTGGGACAAAAGTAAAGCCGCAATCTCCCAAATGCTCAAAAAGCTGGAACAAAAAGGACTTGTCTGTAAAGAATTTGCTGCTGACAGCGAAAAGATACAGCTCTTTTATGCAACAGAGGACGGAATGCGATTAAATGAAGCTCATCTGAAATACGATGATGCTGTTTTTGGTGTATCCTATAATAAACTAGTCAAAATGTTCAGCGAAAAAGATGTCAATATGACTTTTCAGATCCTTGAAGCATTTATCAATATCCGCAGAACCAAACATTTCCGTTCAAAGCCGAAAACCAATCAGAAAAAAAACACAGATTTGTAGTAAAAGAAAAACGGTGCAGTCTCCAAGTTGCACCGTTTCATTTCATAAATCAATATGACACTATCTTATATTTTGACCGTGACATCATTTACTTCCCCTCTCATCCTTAGTTTTACCATTATACTACTTACAAACTTAACTATCTACATACTTTCTGTAAATAATGATTATTTTGATCAGCTAAAGATCGGAGTTAACCTCATCCCAGCCGAAAACATTAACACACAATTCAGCAGCACCTCTATGGGCTTTATAGAATTTTCATTAAAGATTCATTTGAGGATAATTTTCTTTATCGGCCATTTCGGGTACCTGACCCCAATGAATGCTTGCTCCTGACACCTCGGACAGTGACAGACACTATGTTTCTAATGTTCTTTTGCAGCCTTACAAGGCATATCATTTACTTTATAATCAAAATTTTTAAAATATTGTACATTTTGTGGGGTTCCTTTTGCAGATGGCATTTCAAATCCAGGATATTTTACAACCGGATTGCTTTCTTTCTTCACATGGTCTAAAAATTCATCAGAAAGATTGAGAACAGACTTAACGACTTCTTTTGGAGTCATTGCAATCCATTGAGCTAATGAGATATCCGCAAAGTGGTTACTTTTAAAGATCTCTAAGAAGATAACTTTTTCATTACCAATGTTTTGTACATAATGAAAATTACCAACAGGAACATATCCAACATCACCGGCCTGATAATTAAATGTTCTGGCTTTTGGTCCAGGCTTAAAAACAGTCATTCTGGCTTTTCCCTGAATATAGTATTGAAGTTCATCTGCATTTGAATGCCAGTGAATTTCTCTCATGCCGCCAGGTTCAATTTCAACTAAAGCTGCAGAAGTCGTTGTGCAGGCAGGAAAGTTTTTATGATCTAAGATTCTGATACTTCCACCATCGGAAATAATTGGTTTTACATTGATAAGTTCATGTTTATAGGTATCAGGAACGTCTCCATAGGGAGAGACAACTCTTTGCGACTCAATGGTACCCGGATCACCTCCATCAACAATATAAACTTCTTTTTCAGGAATTACATCAAACTCTGATTCATCACATCCAAAATTAGCAGACAGCACATCTCGTGGAATGTGTGAAAACAGCTCTGAGATTGAAAAAGTATTATCCTCGGAATAGCTTCCTTTATCAAATAACATTAAAAATTCACAGCCTTCATGTAGACCTTGTATAGAATGAGGTATATTAGCCGGAAAAATCCATCCTTCCCCAGGTTTACAATCGGCAATAAATGTTCTGCCTTTTTCATCAACGGCAGTAACCCTTGCACCACCTTGCAAAACATATCCCCATTCGGATTGAAGATGACTGTGCATTTCTCTGACACCGGGGGAAAGATTCATATTTACAATGGCTAAAGTTTCATCAACCGGTAATTCTCTGCTTGTTATTTCGCGAGACCATCCGCCGGACTTTAAAGTCATATGTGCATCTGCAAATGAAAATTTTAAATTGGGAATTAATCCAAAATCAGTAGCAGGAGGTACCAAAGTATCCGGAAGCTGCCTTGC
>JBJEJD010000031.1:0-5586 GCA_051877705.1 Coprococcus sp.
ATATCATACATAGTACATTCCAGCGTACTATCAGCACTTGATTACATTTTTCAGGAGGATTCGATTATATGGAAAATTTTCAGACAGTTACTGAGTATATTGCTTATATGCAGGCACATCCCGATCAGATATGCCCGATCCGACGGACCATCGATACTATCGGCGGTAAATGGAAGCTTTTTATCGTACTCCAGCTATTCGGAGCAGAACAGCTGCGTTTCGGCCAGCTGGCCAGAAATATAGAAGGAATCACCAACACCGTTCTCTCCGGATGTCTTCGGGATCTTGAACGGGATGGTATCGTACTGCGCAGACAGTTCAACGAGGTCCCTCCTCATGTGGAATACAGCCTCACCGAAAAAGGAAAAACCCTGTCCAGTGTCCTGCTGGCTATTGCCAACTGGGGACTGGAACAGGGTTCATAGATTCATCCTGATTATTATATTACTGTGCTTCTACCAGAGCCTTTGTATCTCTTGCGATCATCAGCTCTTCATTTGTAGGGATAACACATACTGTCACCTTGGAATCCGGTGTGGAGATGATCAGATCCTCGCCGCGCTTGCCGTTGGCTTCAGGATCGATCGCAATACCAAGATAACCAAGATATTCGCAGATCTTGCCTCTTACAAATCCGCTGTTCTCACCGATACCTGCTGTGAAAGCGATTGTATCAACGCCATTCAGGGCTGCAGCATAAGCACCGACAAATCTTGCTACATTGTAGCAGAAGATCTCAATGGCTGTAACACATGCCTCATCACCTGCATGATAACCTTCTTCCAGATCACGGAAGTCGCTCTTGCCGCCTGTCAGGCCTTCCATACCGGACTTCTTGTTCAGAACAGTTGTAACCTCGCTTAATGTGAGGCCCTCTTTGTTCGCATAGTACTCAAGAATAGCCGGATCGATATCACCTGAACGTGTACCCATAACAAGACCTGCCAGAGGTGTGAAGCCCATACTTGTATCTACGGACTTGCCGCCGTCAACAGCACAGATACTTGCGCCATTGCCAAGATGGCATACAATTGTCTTCATCTCTTCAACAGGCTTGCCAAGGAACTCAGCAACTCTCTTGGAAACAAAGCTGTGGGATGTTCCGTGGAAACCATATCTTCTGATCTTGTAATCTGTGTAAGCCTTCATCGGCAGACCATACAGATAAGCCTTCGGCGGCATGGTCTGATGGAAAGCTGTATCAAATACACCTACCATCGGCACACCCGGCATCAGCTCACGGCATACATTGATACCAATCAGGTTGGCAGGATTGTGAAGCGGTGCCAGCTCATTGCACTCTTCGATAACCTTAATAACCTCATCTGTAATAACTGTGGAGCTTGCGAACTTCTCGCCGCCATGGACAACACGATGACCTACTGCATTGATCTCGGACAGAGACTTGATCACGCCGTACTCAGCATTGGTCAGGCAGTCAAGCACAAGCTTGATGGCCTCTGTATGTGTCGGCATAGCAGATTCAATCGTAATCTTCTCACCACCTGCTGGTGTGTAAACGATACGGCTGCCTTCAATGCCAATTCTTTCACAAAGACCCTTGGCTGCTACAGCCTCTGTTGTCATGTCAATCAGCTGAAATTTCAGAGATGAACTACCACAGTTAATAACTAAAATGTTCATTGGAATAATCCTCCTTATATTTATATAAAAATACTATTGCTTCACGGAAAATATGGGCAAATTGCACGACGATTCATTGTTAAATCATTATCATTCTATCCATATTACCCAAAGCATATCTATCTGTATTCTAGCATACTACTTTTTAAAACGCCATATTAATTTTCAAAAAACTGGAATTTTATTATATCTACACAAAAACCATGCCAAAAACAACAAAAAAAATTTCTTTTTTGTTCTCATATAACCGATAGATTTCATCAAAAACAGAGTGCCAAATCTCATTGACACCCCCCGCCCCCATTATTATAATAATGTAATATAAAAGCCAGACTTTTTATTTTGAAGAGGACGTTATATGAAAAAGTTTTTAAGTACGATTATTTTAATTGCTGCAATTGTATGCTTCTGCTGGAGCGCTTTCTCCCTTGGCCGCTATGCGCTGCAGTCATGGACAACCCAGAAGAATCTGAATGACCTGGCAGGGGAGATCAACAATACTCCTATCCTGATCGATGAAGCAGGGGATACCGAAACCGAAGAAATCAGCGAATCCGAACAGATGATGGCCAAATACGGTAATTTATATGAGCGAAATCAGGATTTTATAGGCTGGCTGTCGATTGAAGACACTAAAATCAATTATCCGGTAATGTATACACCTTATGATCCGCAGCATTATCTGCGCAGGAATTTCGACGGTGATTATGATATCGGCGGCATGCTTTTTGCCGATTACCGCTGCAGCTTCGATCCTGACAGCACAGATATTATCATCTATGGCCACCACATGAAAAATGGTACCATGTTCGGCCCGCTCATGGATTTTAAGGATTCCGATTACCTGAAGGAACACAGCACTGTTACCTTTGATACCATTTACAGACCGGGCACCTATCAGATATTTGCTTCGTTCCTGTCCGCTGCCTATGATGACGCGTCCGACGAATTCAAATATTATGACTTTATCAATGCAGACTCAGAAGAAGAACTGACAGAATATCTGGATAATATAAAGGCATTGTCCCTGTACTATGACGAAGACAATGCCCCTGTATTCGGTGATGAAATCATCACCCTGTCCACCTGTGATTATACCCAGGATGACGGTCGCTTTGCAGTCCTGGCAAAACGGATCCGGTAAACTATATTTAATGCAGCGCTTTTAATGTATGGAATGCTTCTTTCATGTCCTCTTTCACAAGCTTTTTCTGCAATTTATACTGGTCGGCATAGAAATCGCGATTCTCCGGATTGGTATAATACAGCCGCTTAATCTCCAGGCTGTCTGACAAGGCAGCCTTCACATCTGTGATATGGCCCAGCGCATAAGCTCCGATAATACAGTCTGTCACGACGGCTCCGCCGGCATTCTTCAGAGTAATCACCTCGCTGCCCAGCATATCCGATTTCATCTGGTTCCAGATCTCGCTGCGGCTTCCTCCCTCTGTAATGGTGATCCGGCTCATATCCACACCGGCCGAACGATACAGATCAGTAATCTCCATATAATCATAGCCAATAGCTTCCAGTACGGCATGCCAGAGGGTGGCCTGATCCGTATCCAGTGTCATATTCAAAAAGCAGCCCGTTGCTTCCTGCACATCATTGGTGCCGCCTGTCAGATACGGCAGGAACAATACACCGTTGGAACCAGCCGGGATATCCTTTGCTGCAGCATTCAGCACATCAAAATAATCGCCGTCCTTCTCCTGCCCGCAGACAGAATCCTTGAACCATCTGAGAGCCAGACCGCCGGTACGGATATATCCCCAATAGAAGTACGTATCCGGCAATGTTCCACTGTTGAAGATCAGGCCCGCGCCCTTTTTGCTCAGTTCAGGAATAATTCCATTGGTAGACACACAGAACATGGAACAGGTTCCGGCCACATCGACAGCCTGTCCGGCTCCCATATTGCCGCTGCCAAGCATGGACTGCATCGTATCTCCGGCACCGCCGCAGATCGGCGTTCCGGAAGGAAATCCCGTTCTTTCCGCCATTTCTTCCGTCAAATATCCGATGACATCCCACGGCTTCACGATTCTCGGCATCATGGATTCATCAATTCCCAACAGATCCAGCTGCTCTTTGGACCAGCATTTTTCCTCGACCTTATAGCCCAGGCCCCATCCTGACATGGCACCCCAGTCAATAAACATATCCTTCGCCTTAAGTCCTGCCAGATGAGCCAGCACATAAGGCGCATCATGAATAAATTTTGCGCCTCTTTCTTTAAACGCATCGCTGTTTTTCAAAAACCATCTGGCAAAAAGCGCCGGGAACATGCAGTTTGCCTCCGGATTACCGGTCTCCCTGCCCCATATATCCAGATCCCAGCTGTTGATCAGTCGCTCATCCTCCTGTGTACGGGAGTCCAGATAATTGATAAACGGTGTAATGGCATTGCCGTCTTCATCTACACCGGCAATACCGCAAATGATGCCGTCACCCATAATGGACTGGACATCTGCCGGATCCAGCCCCTGTTCCCGCATCTGCTTCGAACATTCAGCCATACCCTTAATTGTCAGTTCCAGATACTCATCCACATCCATATCCACCCATCCCGGATGTGGATAAGTTAGTGTCGTCGGTGCTGATGAGGATGCCACGCACACCATATCTTCTCTGTATACTGCCACTTTTACGCTCTGTGTTCCCGCGTCAAAACCAAGATAATATTTTGCCATTTTCCTTACCTCTTTTCTGTACTGTTCGTACAATCTCTGTAAACATATTATTTCATTCTTCCGGAATATTCTGCATTGGCGCTTTGATCATTATTCTTCTACACGCACATCAAAGACTGCTCGTACCAATACAAAAAGCCCTGAATTCCATGAATTCAGGGCGCAAAAGGCAACATTCAAATAAATGAAACCCCTCTTTTCTCTCATCCAGACTATACTGTCGGCTCCGGAATCTCACCGGATCCTGCATCTGACCACCGCTTTCGCAGCCGTCATCCGCTCGCGGGCTGTACCGCCGGTAGGGAATCACACCCTGCCCCGAAAAGAATGTTTCGCAACATAGACATTATAACCCATTGCGGAGGTATTTTCAACTGTTTCTTAAGGTAATTTGCACAAATTTTAAAAAATGTCAAGTCATTCATTGCTTCCCTACCGAACATATTTCGGAGCCACACCATATTTCTTTTTAAACGCCCGGCTGAGGTGAAATTCATCACAAAATCCAAAATTGACCGCTGTTTCCTTTAATGTCATATTCGGATGGTTATGCAGAGACTGACAGACCGCTTCCAGTTTCTGATTCATCTGCCACGCATAAAAAGTTTGATTATATACCTGTTTGAACCGCTTATTCAAGGTTTTTTCACTGACATTCAATCTCCGGGCCATATCCGGCACAGAAAAGAACCTCTCCGGATTCGCCTGCAAAAATGTTGCCACCTCATTGACAAAAGCAGAACATTTTGAATTTTGGGAAGGTTTTACCTGTTGCTCACCCATTTCACATAAAAGCAACTTCAATAAACAGGACAGCATCTCCGTTTTATAGGCAGTGCTTCCCAAATACACTTCGATGATTTCAGAAAAATAGTTCCTGATTTTAATATGACTGCCGCAATGAAGAACGGAAGACAGCAATACCGCTTCCGGTCCCAGACAGTCATTATCACTGTCCTTTTCCTGATGGTCCCCCGGATCCTGCTCTGCATGAATATACATACACTTTAAATTAGGACTGCACAGTCGTGTGCCATAATGATGCAGTCCGGCCGGCAAAATCATCACATCTCCTTTTGAGATTTGAAAAACTTCCCGTTCTTCCTGGTTCTCCAGAGCGATCTCCCATTCCCCGTCCAGCAAATACAGCAGATCATGGCACTGCATCACCCGGTCAGGATGAAATGCCGGATTTACAAATGTATTATAGTTTGCTTCTGTAACAACACGTGCTGCAGATAGTTCAAAT
>JBJEJD010000032.1:0-23130 GCA_051877705.1 Coprococcus sp.
CACATAGGCCTCTTCCTTTCGAATATAATCTATTTATCATCATAGCATAGCTGTCTGAAATATGCAAACAGGAAGCAAAAAGAAAAGAGGACTGAAAAGACAGTCCTCTTAGCTGAATGCTGAAACAATTCCGGATATTATACAATACCATGTGCAAGCATTGCGTCGGCAACTTTTTTGAAACCTGCAATATTGGCGCCTGTTACATAGTCATTTTCAACACCGTATTCTTTTGCTGCATCATCGATATTATGGAAGATGTTAACCATGATACCTTTCAGTTTGGCATCAACTTCTTCGAATGTCCAGCTATAGCGCATGCTGTTCTGGCACATTTCAAGGGCAGATGTAGCAACACCGCCGGCATTGGATGCTTTGCCAGGCACGAAATAAATACCATTCTTCTGGAGATATTCAGTTGCATCCAGAGTTGTAGGCATGTTGGCACCTTCAGCAACAACCTTGCAGCCGTTGGCAACCAGCTGTTTAGCGTCTTCGATAAGGAGTTCGTTCTGAGTTGCGCATGGAAGAGCGATATCAACAGGAATCTGCCATACGCCACGACCTTCATGATATTCGGACTGAGGTCTGTATTTCTTGTACTCTGTCAGACGAGCACGCTGAATTTCTTTAATCTCCTTCAGTGCTTCAACATCGATACCTTCAGGATCATATACCCAGCCTGTAGAATCAGAACAGGTAACAACCTTGGCACCAAGCTGCTGAGCCTTCTGGATAGCATAGATAGCTACATTACCGGCACCGGATACAGCAACAGTCTTGCCTTCGATCGAGTCATTCTTGCATTTTAACAGTTCCTCTACAAGATAAACAAGACCGTAGCCAGTAGCCTCTGTACGTGCAAGGGATCCGCCGTATGGGAGACCTTTACCTGTCAGTACGCCTTCTGATACATTGCGGATTCTCTTATACTGACCATACAGATAACCGATTTCACGTCCGCCAACACCAATATCACCGGCAGGAACGTCTGTGTCTGCACCAACATGTCTATAGAGCTCTGTCATAAAGCTCTGGCAGAAGGCCATAACTTCTCTGTCAGATTTACCCTTTGGATCAAAATCGGAACCGCCTTTGCCGCCGCCGATTGGAAGACCTGTCAGAGAGTTTTTGAAAATCTGTTCAAAACCAAGGAATTTGATAATGCTTAAATTAACAGATGGATGGAAACGCAGACCGCCTTTGTAAGGTCCGATTGCGCTGTTAAACTGTACACGGAAACCTCTGTTGACCTGAACCTTACCGGCATCGTCTACCCATGGTACACGGAAGATAATGATTCTTTCCGGCTCAACGATTCTTTCGAGCAATGCTTCGCTCTGGTATTTTGGATTATTATCCACAACAAGGCGAAGAGAATTCATAACTTCAGTTACAGCCTGAATAAATTCAGGTTCATTAGGATTTTTTGCTTTTACTTTTTCGATGATTTCATCACTGTAAGACATTCTATTTCCTCCTTATATTGACTTACGGCTTTTTGGCAGATTGTTCGCCATACAGGCCATTCAGTACTTTCATGGAATTTATTGACTCCATGGATGATTATAATATAGTTTGATTCATAATTCAATCCTTTTCAGTGCTAAACTGTAAAAAAATAGAATTTTTGTTAAAAGTTTCCTTCATAAAACTCTGAAAACATTTGATAAATACACATTTTTTTTATGAAAAATTGCAGGAAAAGTAATTAAACTTTCAAATTGTAAAAATATGGAAGAAAAAGTGCTCAAAAATAAGCAGAAAAATGTTGAAAAGTTATACTTTCTATTTTTTACCAAATCATGTATAATAGATTCAGACCAGTCGGTCTTTCTATTTTCTTTAAGAATTTCGATTTATTTTCCAATATATTTTCATTGAAGGTTTTGAAAGTAAAATAACGGTCGGAATATGGAGGTATGTATGACTGAAAAATACGATACATTATCAGTTGTTCAGCTGCGGGAAATGCTTAAGGCGCATGGTGTGAAAAATACATCTGCGATGCGTAAAGCGCAGCTGGTACAGCTTGTGAATGAACTGGAGACTAAAGGCCAGCAGGCAGAGAGATCTGCAGAAGACAGGCAGCCGGAAGAAAACAGGCAACAGAAACCTGCAGAAGACAGGCAGCCGGAGCAGCGGGAAGCTGAAGAGAACAGACGTCAGGATTTTGCCCAGAGAGGACGTACGGAGAGAAGACGTCAGGATATGTCAGGAAGAAAGCAGATTTCCGGACGGAGAAATGAAAATTACACATCGGGAGAAGGAACAGAAGAAGAGAGGCGTTATCAACGGAACCGGGGTACAACAGAATCGCTGAAATCCATTGAGGAGACGGAGATTCCGGGTTATAGTCAGCTTGACAGCGGAATGATGGCCAATGGTATTCTGGAGGTCATACCGGAAGGCTTTGGATTTATCCGATGTGAAAATTATCTTCCGGGAGAGAATGATATCTAT
Source organism: Coprococcus sp. (assembly GCA_051877705.1). GTDB lineage: Bacteria > Bacillota > Clostridia > Lachnospirales > Lachnospiraceae > Coprococcus_A. The sequence goes on from JBJEJD010000032.1 coordinate 2,464, forward strand.
GTATCACCTGCCCAGATTCGTCGTTTTAATTTGAAAACAGGTGATATTGTTTATGGCAATGTTAAGGTTAAGACAGAGAAAGAGAAGTTCAGTGCGCTGCTGTATGTACGGTCTGTCAATGGCCGACATCCGTCGGAAGCTCAGAAACGCTGTAATTTTGAGGATATGACGCCAATTTTTCCGAACAGCAGAATTTGTCTTGAAACACCGGACGCACCGGTATCCATGAGAATCATGGACCTTGTTTCTCCGATAGGACGCGGACAGAGAGGTATGATCGTGTCGCCTCCGAAGACGGGTAAGACGACATTGCTGAAGCAGGTGGCAAAGGCTATTAATACCAATTATCCGGATATGAATATGATTATTCTTCTGATTGATGAACGTCCTGAAGAAGTGACAGATATCAAGGAATATATCGAGGGAAAAAATGTTGAGGTCATTTATTCTACTTTTGATGAGCTGCCTGAACACCATAAGAGGGTATCGGAGATGGTACTGGAGCGGGCAAAACGTCTGGTTGAACATAAAAAGGATGTGGTTATCCTTCTGGACAGTATTACACGTCTGGCAAGGGCATATAATCTGACAGTTCCGCCAAGCGGGCGTACGCTTTCAGGAGGTCTTGATCCGGCAGCACTTCATATGCCGAAGAAGTTTTTTGGAGCCGCGAGAAATATGCGTGAAGGCGGCAGCCTGACGGTTCTGGCAACAGCCCTTGTGGAGACGGGAAGTAAAATGGATGACGTGGTTTTTGAGGAATTTAAAGGTACCGGCAATATGGAACTTGTGCTTGACAGGAAGCTGTCTGAAAAGCGCATTTTTCCGGCCATCAGTATTCCACGTTCCGGAACCAGAAGGGAGGAACTGCTGCTGGAGAAGGATTCACTGGAAGCTATGTACATTATGCGAAAAGCCTTGAATGGTATGAAGTCCGATGAAGCGCTTGAGCGCATTCTGGATATGTTTATGCGGACAAAAAATAATCAGGAATTTGTTCAGATGATGCGTCATACAAAGTTTATTTGAAAAACAGAAAGTTCTACTTGCAACTGTTGAAAGATTATGGTACAATAAGAGAGCTGTTTTTTAGCGATGAGAGAGCATTTTAGGCTCAGTTTTTTGATATGGTTCCTAGTTGGCAATTAGGAATACGAATTAGTGAGGTGAATTAAGATGAGAGAAGGAATCCATCCAAAGTATTATCAGGCAAAGGTTACATGCAACTGCGGCAATGAATTCGTGACAGGCTCAACAAAACCTGAGATTCACGTGGAAATCTGTTCTAAATGTCATTCATTCTACACAGGACAGCAGAAAGCTGCTTCTGCACGTGGACGTATTGATAAATTCAATCGTAAGTATGGCATTAAACAGGCTTAATAAGACAATAGACAGGTTGAGGTTGCGTAAATCTCAACCTGTTTTAACATACCCGGGTATACGGGAGTGTCTGCAGTATGCAGGATGTTCGTATACGCAGGTATTTTGACCGGAGGTATGTATGCGGTATGCGACAATTGGTGGACAGGCAGTGATTGAAGGCGTCATGATGCGTAATGGCAATGATTATGCGGTTGCTGTCAGAAAGCCGGATCAGACGATAGAAGTCAAGCGGGAAGAGTATGTGGGACTGACAGCCAGATGGCATATGAAGAAGGTGCCGGTTATCCGGGGAATGCTTGCTTTTGTTGATTCCCTGGTGCTGGGGATGTCAACACTCACATATTCGGCCAGTTTTTATGAAGATGAAGAAGAGGCGGATCCGTCACAGAAGAAGGATAACGGAAAGATGGACAGCCTGATTATGGGGCTTACTGTAGCCCTGTCGATTGTAATTGCGGTTGTATTATTTATGCTGACACCGTTCTTTATTTCTTCCCTTTTCGGAAAGTTGATTACCAGTCAAACGCTGCTGGCAATTATTGAAGGTATTATCCGTATTGCTATTTTCTTTATATATATTGTAGCTATTTCACAGATGAAGGATATTCAGAGAGTCTTTATGTATCACGGCGCTGAACATAAGACGATTAACTGTATTGAGCATGGAGATGAGCTGACACCGGAGAATGCTGCAAAGTATTCACGACTGCACAAACGCTGCGGTACAAGTTTTCTTCTGATTGTTATGGTAGTCAGCGTGATCTGTTTTATGTTCATACGTGTGGACAATATGGCACTTAAGATCATCAGTCGTGTTATTCTTGTGCCGGTGATTGCGGGCGTTTCCTATGAGATCATTCAGTGGGCGGGACGGAGCCATTCATGTTTTGTAAATATTGTTAGTAAGCCAGGGTTGATGCTTCAGAAACTGACGACCAGGGAGCCGGATCAGGAGATGCTGGAAGTGGCCATTGCTTCTATTGAAGCCATTTATGACTGGCGTGAATTTCAGGCGGAAGCTGCAGCTGAGGGAGAGCAGGAACCATGACGGCGAATACGCTGGATGCTCTTTTGAAGTGGGGAATTGAGGAGCTGAATAAACAGGAGGTACTGAATGCTTCTTTGGATGCATGGTATCTGATGGAATATGCTTTTGGTATCAGCAGAGTGGATTTCCTGCTGAAGAGAGACGATAAACTGGATCATGACAGTGAGGCGAAGATTCTGCAGTATGAGGCGCTGATTTTGCGGCGGAAAAAAGGATGTCCTGTACAGTATCTGATGGGTTACACCGAGTTTATGGGACTGACCTTTGAAGTGAATGAACATGTTCTGATTCCCAGACAGGATACAGAGGTACTTGTAGAAACAGCGCTGGATTTTATGAAGCCGGAATACAGAGTACTTGATATGTGTACAGGTTCTGGATGTATTATTTTGAGTCTTGCTGTCCATGGGCATTTGGAATCGGGAACAGGTTCCGATATTTCGCCGGATGCGCTGGCTGTGGCAGGAAGCAACAGAGATCGTCATCAGCTGTTCCAGATTGATCTGATACAAGGTGATCTTTTTGAAAATATCAGTGGCCGCTATGATATGATCGTATCCAATCCGCCGTATATTCCGTCGGGAGAGATTGATAAACTGATGCGGGAGGTCAAAGATCATGAACCTCGTCTGGCATTGGATGGCAGCGTTGACGGTCTGATGTTTTACAGAAGGATTGCAGAGCAGGCCGGTGATTATCTGGTACCGGGGGGAATGCTTATGATGGAGATCGGCTGTGATCAGGCTGATGATATTACAGTGCTGCTGAACAGAGCCGGATTTAAGGATATTCATGTCAAAAAAGATCTGGCAGGTCTGGACAGGGTGATTTATGCGGTTAAATAAAGAAAAAGGGGCTGTGCCTCAGCTCCGTGGGAGGTAAAAATGTTTGACAGATTAGACGATATATTGATCAGATACCAGCAGGTGATGGAAGAACTGGCAGATCCGGATGTTGTTAATGACCAGAAGCATTTTCGGAAGCTGATGAAGGAACAGAATGATCTGACGCCGCTGGTTGAGAAATACACAGAATATAAGAAGACAAAGCAGACGATAGATGACAGTCTGGAGATGCTGGATACGGAAAGTGACGAGGAATTGAAGGAGCTGGCCAAGGAGGAGCTGGCTGAGGCCAAGGCAGATCTCGTGAAGATCGAGCAGGAGCTGAAGGTACTTCTGATTCCAAAGGATCCAATGGATGAAAAGAATGTCATCGTTGAAATTCGTGCCGGCGCGGGCGGTGATGAAGCGGCTCTTTTTGCAGCTGAACTTTTCCGTATGTATTCCAAATATGCAGAATCCAAACGCTGGAAGATAGAGATGATGGATGTCAGTGAGAACGGTATCGGCGGTTTCAAGGAGTGCGTGTTTATGATCAGCGGTAATGGTGTTTACTCTCGTATGAAATATGAGAGTGGTGTTCACCGTGTTCAGCGTGTACCTGAGACAGAATCCGGCGGACGTATTCATACTTCTACGGCGACAGTGGCTATTATGCCGGAAGCTGAGGAAGTGGATGTTGAGATTGATATGAACGATATCCGTATTGATGTTATGCGTGCATCAGGTAATGGCGGTCAGTGTGTTAACACGACAGACTCTGCGGTACGTCTGACTCATTATCCGACAGGTATCGTTGTTTACAGCCAGACTGAGAAATCTCAGCTGCAGAATAAGGATAAAGCATTCAGACTGCTGCGCTCCAAGCTGCTTGAAATTGAGATTGAAAAGCAGCATGCTGAAGAGGCAGCCTTACGTAAGAATCAGGTGGGAACAGGCGACAGATCTGAGAAAATAAGAACCTACAATTTCCCTCAGGGGCGCTGCACAGAGCATCGTATCAAGCTTACCCTTTACAGACTGGGTGATGTCATGAATGGTGATCTGGATGAGATCATAGACAGCCTCATTGCAGCTGATCAGGCTGCAAAACTGGCAAACATGGAAGAATGATAGTTGCTATTTGTGATCGCTGTCATCAATCTGACGCTTGACACGGAGTGGATTTTTCGTTAGACTTAAAGTATCTTAATATTAATGACAAATCAGTCATTAAAGGGGAGTAGTTTTAATATACTATCAACATTCGCGGCTGTAGGCAAACCCCAGGTTTTGGATTGCAGTCTGGTAGTATATACCGCTTTGGTTACAAGACTTTTAATGTATGATGTACAGGTTATTTCTGCACATTATACATTAAAAGTCTTTTTTATTCCCAGAATATATGGAGCAGCTCTTCCTTTGGGAATTCAATCATCTGACAAACATCCCAAAAGGGAAAAGAGGCATTGTTTAGAAAGGAGGCAAAAGATCATGAAGGAATGGTATCAGTTAACAAAAGAAGAAGTGCTGGAGCAGTTCAACTCCGTCGGTGAAGGTTTATCCTCGGAGAAGGCAGAGAAGATTCTTTCTGAAAAGGGTGAGAATGTCCTGCAGGAGATGAAAAATAAGAGTATGCTGCGGGTGTTTGCGGAGCAGTTTTGTGATCTGCTGGTCGTTATACTGATCCTGGCGGCGGTAATCTCCATGTTTTCCGGTAATGTGGAGAGTACGATTGTTATTCTGGCAGTGATCACCATGAATTCGGTCCTTGGAACAGTTCAGAACAAGAAAGCGGAGAAGTCACTGGATAGCCTCAAATCCCTGTCTGCTCCCAATGCAAAGGTAATGCGTGATGGACAGAAAGCAGAAATTTCGTCTCGTCAGGTGGTGCCGGGGGATATTCTGCTTCTGGAAGCAGGAGATCTGGTTACGGCGGACGGACGTATTCTGGAGAGTTATGCTTTGCAGGTGAATGAAAGTTCTCTGACGGGCGAATCTACCAGTGTGGAGAAAACAGATACTGTGTTTACGGAAGAGCAGGCTCTGGGTGATCGTGTGAATATGGTTTATTCGGGAAGTCTGGTAACAGGGGGGCGTGCGGTTGTACTTGTTATAGCAACGGGTATGGAGACAGAGATTGGAAAAATAGCTTCTCTTATGAACGTGACAAAGGAGAAGAAGACTCCTTTGCAGGTTAGTCTCGATAAATTCGGAAGTCAGCTGGCTATGATCATTATTTTTATATGTGTATTGGTGTTTGGATTGAGTATTTACCGAAAGATGCCGGTGCTGGAAGCTCTGATGTTTGCTGTGGCTCTGGCTGTTGCAGCAATTCCGGAGGCATTGAGTTCCATTGTGACCATTGTGCAGGCCATGGGAACACAGAAGATGGCCAGAGAGCATGCTATTATCAAAGATTTGAAGGCAGTGGAGAGCCTGGGGTGTGTTTCTGTCATTTGTTCTGACAAAACGGGTACATTGACTCAGAATAAAATGACTGTTCAACAGATTTATATCAATGGAGAAACCTTGGAGGCAGATGAATTGGATCTGCAGCGTCAGTCTCATCGTTATTTGCTTTATGATGCCATATTGACCAATGATTCGGCCATTATGGATGGTCAGAGCATCGGCGATCCAACGGAGGTGGCGCTTATTGAGATGGGAAGAAAAGCAGAGGTGGATGAAACACAGCTGAGAAGCCGGATGCCTCGACTTGAAGAAATTCCTTTTGACTCCGATAGGAAGCTTATGAGTACAAAATACTTAATTCATGGTGTGCCGACGATTCTAACGAAGGGGGCACTGGATATGATGCTGACCAGAATCGACAGAATTCGTATAGAAGATACAATACGGCCAATTACAGATAAAGAGCGGGAGGCTATTCTTGACAAGAATCAGGAATTTTCAGAGCAGGGATTGCGTGTACTGGCTTTTGGATACAAAGAAGTACAAGAGAGTAATTGCCTGACTCTCGATGAAGAAAGGAATCTCGTTTTTCTTGGTTTGGTTTCTATGATCGATCCTCCGAGGGAAGAGTCAAAGGCAGCGGTGTATGATGCAAAAAGGGCCGGCATACGTCCTGTGATGATTACTGGTGATCATAAAATTACAGCCATGGCTATTGCCAGTCAGATCGGCATTTTTGGAGAGGGTGATCTGGCAGTTACCGGTCAGGAACTGGATATTATGAGCGAGAGTGAACTGGATGAGAAGATTGATAAAATTTCCGTTTACGCCCGGGTTTCACCTGAGAATAAAATACGGATCGTAGATGCATGGCAAAAGAAGGGGGCTGTGACTGCTATGACAGGTGACGGAGTTAATGATGCCCCGGCTCTGAAAAAGGCGGATATTGGTGTGGCTATGGGTATTACCGGGACAGAAGTATCCAAGGATGCGGCATCAATGATTTTAACAGACGATAATTTTGCCACGATCATCAAAGCAGTGGCAAACGGAAGAAATGTATACAGGAATATAAAGAATGCAGTACAGTTTCTGTTGTCAGGTAATATGGCTGGGATTCTGTCGGTGCTTTATACATCTCTGGCGGCACTTCCGATGCCTTTTGCTCCGGTTCATCTGCTTTTTATTAATTTATTGACTGATTCTCTCCCGGCTATTGCCATTGGTATGGAAAAGGCAGAAAAAGATCTTTTGTCAGATTTACCAAGGAATCCGAAACAGGGGATTCTGACGAAGGATATGATGACAGCTTTTTTGCTTCAGGGGGGACTCATAGCCGTTTGTACGATGATTGCTTTTCATATCGGCCTCGGCAGTGGTGACAGTGCTGCTGCAAGTACCATGGCATTTGCAACATTGACGCTGGCGCGTTTGTTCCATGGATTCAATTGCCGGAGTCGTCATTCCATATTTAAAGTGGGAATATTGTCAAATATATACAGTCTTGGTGCATTTGCGGCAGGTGTTCTGTTATTGATGATGGTGCTTTTCGTACCGGTTCTCCGCAGACTGTTTTCGGTTGCTATATTATCAGGTTATCAACTGGAAGTTATTATACTGTTAGCTTTTATACCAACAATAATCATACAGATTTCAAAAGTCATTCGGGAGAAATGTTGAATCCATACAGATTTCGCTGTATAATAATACAGAATATGCAGCTGTTCAGAGGCAGGATCTGTAAGAGATGTATGCCCTGGACAGCTGCCGATGATATAAGGAAGGTGATCATATGGAAAGAAATATAGATTTAAATGAGATCTCAGATGGAAGGCTGTATACGTCCAATGATATGGTGAGAGCAGATTGTCAGGGATGTGAGGGGTGTTCGGCCTGCTGTCGGGGAATGGGGCACTCTATTATTCTTGATCCTCTTGATGTACATAGAATATGCTGCTATTTCAGGATCCCTTTTGAAGCATTGCTGGCAGATCATGTGGAACTGAATGTGGTGGATGGAATGATTTTGCCGAATCTGAAAATGGTTGGAGAGGACGAGCACTGTATTTTTTTAAATGAAGAAGGACGATGCGGGATTCATAAGATTCGACCGGGATTTTGCAGGCTGTTTCCTCTTGGTCGTGTTTATGAGGATCGCAGTTTTAAATATATTCTTCAGATCCATGAATGTAAAAAGGAAGACCGGCAGAAAATTAAGATTAAAAAATGGCTGGATACTCCGGATTTGAAAGCTTATGAGAAATTCGTGACAGACTGGCATTATTTTTTGAAAGATGTGGCTGAATCCCTGAAAAAGGAAGGCGCTGATACTCAGACGGTCAAGCAGGTTAATATTTATGTGCTGAAGCAGTTCTATATGAGAGGTTTTGATGAGAATCAAAATTTTTATGCACAATTTGCAGAGAGGTTATCAGAAGTACAGGCAGTTTTACTGAAATAAACAGATAATTTGTGCATATCTGTCAAAACATCTTAAAATACCGATAAAAATTGGTTCTATTCGGATATTGAAAGCAATTTGTTTTTTTGTTAAACTGGTGGCAACTTGAAGAATTCCGTAAAAACAGAAGGAGAGACGATAATGAAACGATTCTCAGTAACGGTAAATAAAATTGAAGACGGTATCCTGCATGTCAGATCAGCGGGCCTTATTATGAAAGAAGCTTCCCAGTTCGCCTCTGATGTAAAGATTACAAAAAGCGGACGGACAATCAATGGCAAGGATATTCTGGAATGGATGGGTCTGAAGATAGCTGTTGGAGATGTATTATCCGTAGATATAGTTGGACCGGATGAGGAAGCTGCCGCCAGCAGTTTTGAACAGTTTTTGAACAGACAGTTTGCATAAATAGAATATAGAATACAGATAATAGTGGTTCACCTTTTTAAATATTAAAAAGATGGGCTGCTTTTTTATTATCATTTATACGTGCGCAGTTGATGAACCTGTGTTATAATGAACCGTGCAGAAATCAAAAGCAGCAAAGGAAAGGAAGTTTTTTATGAGTGAATCATCAGATCGGGAACAATGGATGCAAAAGACTGTTGTGGTTTGGCTTGGTGCTATGCTTTGCTGTGCGTTATGGGGCAGTGCGTTTCCATTTGTAAAAATTGGTTACCGATTATTTAATATTGTTTCAGAAGATACGGCATCACAGATTTTGTTTGCGGGGTGTCGTTTTACATTGGCCGGGATGATGGCTGTTTTCATTGGCAGTATAGCTGCACGTCAGTTTCTGCATCCTACCAGAGATAATATTGGCCGGGTTTTATGGCTGAGTTTTTTGCAAACTGTGCTGCAATATCTGTTTTTCTATATAGGTTTGGCTCATACCAGCGGTGTGAAGGCGTCTATTATAGAAGCAGTCAATGTATTTGTGGCTATTCTTGTGGCCAGTATTCTATTTCATCAGGAAAAGTTGACTTTTCAAAAGCTTGCCGGCTGTATGGTGGGTTTTGCCGGCGTGGTATTGATTAATCTTAATGGGATGAACTTTGAGATGAGCCTGCAGGGTGAGGGATTTATCTTTTTGTCAACAGTAGCCTACGCTTTTTCTTCTGTTTTTCTGAAACGGTTTTCAGTGAAGGACAATACAGTCATGCTCAGTGGTTATCAGTTCATTATGGGCGGTATTATCATGGTGATCGTGGGTATTGTCATGGGCGGACATATTAATGTTCCGTCTGGAAAAGCTGTGGTGCTTCTGCTTTATTTGGCCATGGTTTCAGCGGTGGCCTATTCTGTATGGGGACTTTTACTGAAGTATAATCCCGTATCCAGAGTGGCGGTTTTTGGATTTATGAATCCTGTTTTTGGGGTGATTTTGTCTGCTGTATTTTTACATGAAAGTGATCAGGCCAGCGGTTGGACCGGTATCCTGTCACTGATACTGGTCTGCATCGGAATTTATGTTGTTAACTACAGCAAAACTCAGATCAATAGAGCTGGTGGAATGGAAAGAAGATAAATTGAATAGTTTGAGGGATTTGTTATGGAAAATAAGGATGTGGCAGAGAAGAAAACGCAGAAAAAAAACGATGAAGAAGTGATGGAACTGGCTATCCAGGCGGGTCATATCCTGCTGGAAAATGGGGCTGAAATTTTCCGGGTGGAAGAGACTATGAACAGGATCTGCCGGTATTATGATGTACAGTCAGGAAGCCATTTTGTTCTAAGTAATGGTATTTTTGCCACTGCGGGGGATAGTCGGGAGAGATTTTTTGCGAAGGTTCAGCATATCCCTGTCAGTGGGACACATTTGGATAAAGTGGCAGCGGTCAATCAGTTGTCAAGAGAGATTGAAGAAGGGAAATATACTGTTGCTGAGGCTATGGATGAACTGGAACGTATAAAAACTATGCCAGAAAAGAGAAAGCTCATACAGATTATGGCATCGGGGATTGGCAGTGCTGCATTCTGCTGCCTTTTTGGTGGTAATGCCATAGACAGTCTGGTGGCTTTTGGCGCAGGACTGATTCTATATACATATGTTTTTTTTATTAGTGGACCATATTTATCGAAAATTGTCGGAAATGTGGGAGGTAGCACCCTTGTCACGATGATATGTGCTTTTTTTCATGTTATGGGTATAGGGGATCATCTGAATTTCATGATCATCGGATCAATCATGCCGTTGATACCGGGGGTACCGTTTACCAATGCTATTCGAGATGTGGCTGATGGAGATTATATTTCCGGATCTGTCAGAATGCTTGATGCGATGCTGATATTTTTCTGTATTGCCATAGGTGTTGGTCTGGGGATTGCTATTGTAAACGGAATAACGGGAGGTGTAGGTCTGTGATTATACAATTATTGGCAGCCATGATGGGAACCATTGCTTTTTCTGTATTGTTTGGAGTACCGTCTGTTTATTATATTTACTGCGGCCTCATCGGCTGTGCCGGATGGGGAGTTTATCTGGCGGCATCTGATGTACTTGGTGCTGCAACATCGGCGCTGCTTGCGACAATGGTGGTTATTTTTTTGTCCAGATTGGCCGCTGTATGGAAACGATGTCCGGTGACAATTTTTCTGATTGCGGGTATATTTCCGTTGGTTCCTGGGGCGGGTGTGTACTGGACTGCTTATTATATTGTTACAGATCAGCTGTGGATGGCTGTTGAAACAGGATATGCCGCAGTAAAAACAGCGGTTGCTATTGTGTTGGGGATAGTATTCATATTCGAAATTCCACAGGGACTCTTTCTTGCATTGTGCGGTCAACATAAAAAATAAATTTTTTTAATTTGTAATTTGTTTAAGAATGTATGGAAGAATGATAGGGTTTCCTGATATAATATGTACAAGATTGAAGAGAGGCAGTAAAACGATGACAAAAGAGGAATTAACACTGGAAGTAATTGAGCGATTGAAAAGAGAATATCCTCTGGCTGAGTGTACGCTGGATTATGATCAGGCGTGGAAGCTGCTGGTTAGCGTCCGTCTGGCTGCTCAGTGTACCGATGCCAGGGTCAATGTGGTGGTTGAAGGATTATACGAAAAATATCCGGATGTGAATGCATTGGCTGATGCAGATGTGGATGATATTGAGAAGATCGTCCGGCCATGTGGTCTGGGCAGAAGTAAGGCAAGGGATATCAGTGCCTGTATGAAAATGCTTCGGGATGAATATGGCGGCAATGTGCCGAAGGATTTTGATGCACTCTTAAAATTGCCAGGTGTCGGAAGGAAGAGCGCCAATCTGATTATGGGGGATGTGTTTGGTGAACCGGCTATTGTAACGGATACACACTGTATTCGTCTGGTGAATAGAATTGGTATTGTGGAAGGTATTAAAGAGCCAAAAAAAGTGGAGATGGCTCTCTGGAAGCTGGTGCCGCCGGAGGAGGGCAGCGATTTCTGTCACCGTCTGGTTTTCCATGGAAGAGAAGTTTGTACGGCACGAACCAAACCATATTGTGAGCGCTGCTGTCTGCAGGATATCTGTGCAAAAAATATTTAGGCGGGGGATAAAAACATGAAAGTTGTCTTAGGTGTTGATATTGGAAGTTCGGCGACGAAAATTGTTGCTATGGATGAAGAGAAACAGATTATTTCATCAATGCGAGTGTCGGCAGCCGATCAGGTGACCGCCCTGTTTGGCTCTATTGGACGGCTGTTATATGAGAATGGCATACAATTGGAGGAGGTTGCGGCAGTCATGCTTACGGGAATGGGGGCTTCCTTTGCAAAAGGAGATATTTACGGGCTGCCGACGCATAGAGTAACAGAATTCGAGGCGCTTGGTACAGGTGGATTGTTTCTGTCAGGACTGTCATCGGCTATTGTGGGAAGTGTAGGAACGGGTACGGCGCTGGTGGAGGCAGTGGACGGGCATTTCAGTCATGTGGGCGGCAGTGCCGTTGGTGGTGGAACATTGGTAGGACTGGCTTCAAGACTTTTCGGTATTCGTAAAGTACGTGTTATCGCAGATATGGCCGAAAGGGGAGATCTGAAGAATGTAGATTGGTCCATCAGTGAACTCAGCAGCTCAGATATGCCGACGCTGCCGGATTATGCTACTTCTTCGAATCTTGGAAAAATGAAAAGTACGGCAACGGATGAAGATGTGGCATTGGGCCTTTTTAATATGATCTTCCAGACAGCGGGAACTCTGGCTGTCTTTGCATGCCGGAATACAAATCTGAAGGATGTGGTGGTTACAGGTTCCCTTGCAACATTGAATCTGGCAAAAGTTATGTTGGGACAGGTGGGAGAACTGTATGGTATCAATTTTGTGATTCCTGAAGAAGCGGCATTTGCCACGGCCATTGGAGCAGCTCTCATGTATTTTAATTAAAAAGCAGTGATCCAAGCAGAAATTGTCGAAAAAAAGACAGTTTCTGCTTTATATTTTTTTAAGGGAATATTTGGTGGAAAAACCTTTGACAGCCGAAAAAAATGGTGTATAATACCGTAAAAATTTCATTTCTGATTACCATTTCTGAATTTATCCTGCGCAGGATAAAACAATCCATTTTACAAATGAAAAATTAACTATTGCTATAGAGAGGCAACAATCTGACTGAGATAGATAAGTTCTATGACAGGAAAATTGGAGGGAACCGTCATGCTTGAAATCGGTACTGTTGTGGATGACAGATACAGAGTGCTTAGAGAGCTTGGACGGGGTGGTACGGGTATTGTGTATCTGGCATTGGATGAGCGGTCCAATAGAACATGGGCCATTAAAGTCATTAGCGGCGAAAAGGAGGATCATGATCTGGCCAGAAGGGCGCTGATGTCGGAAGCATATATTCTCAAAAGCCTTCATCACCGATATTTGCCGGTTATTGCAGAGATCCTGGAAAATGAAGACTGCGTCATCATTATCATGGAATATATTGAAGGCAGATCGATGAAGGAGATGTTAATAGACAGTATGAAAAGGGATGGTCACCCGCTGCTTTTGGAAGATGTGATAATGTGGGCCGGTCAGCTCTGTGAAGTACTGCATTATCTGCATACAGCTGAAAATGCGGTTATCTATGGAGATTTGAAGCCTGGAAATGTGATGGTCAGGCCCGATGGGAGTATTGCTTTGATTGATTTTGGTACCGTTCGGCTGTCGGGAAAGAATTATGAAGGTGGTATGAGCTGTCTTGGTACACCGGGATATGCGGCTCCTGAACAATATGGAAGCAGGCGGCTGGGTCCGTGGACAGATATTTATTCCTTTGGTGCAACATTACATTGCCTTTTGACGGGGCGTGATCCGGCACAGATGCCATTTAGTTTTCCTGGCATCCTGGAATGTTGTCCGCAGCTGGAAGAAGAGTTATCGGTCAGACAGAAAAAAAGGCTTGCAGAGTTTGAAAGGATTATTGAACGCTGTACCTGTTATTCTGCCGGAGCCCGTTATCACTCCTGTGAGGAGATTGCAGTTGAACTTGCAGCCATCGGGAGAATAGAAGCTAAAAGTATGAAAAGGCTATGCGGGAAGAAGACTTTATTTAAAATGTGTCTGTGTGCTGTGATTTTATCGGGAATTCTGGCTGTGGGAGGAGCTTTGATCGAAAAGCGAATGAAAAGTATGCAATATACTATGTTTATTGAGCAGGCGAAAACATTGGATTTTGAAGAAAAAATTAATTATTTCAGGAGAGCTGTGGAATTGGATCCTTATCGCGAAACGGCTTATATGGGGCTGCTGGATATGTTGCTTGAAGATGGATTGTTTTCTGACAATGATGAAAAGCTGATGACGGAATTGCTCTATGCCAGAGGAAACAGCAGAAAAAAAGATAATAAGACCTGTCTGCAGGAAAATAATAATGGATATGCGATTTTTTCATATAAGATGGGGATGGCCTGCTATTATATGACAGGGGAGAGCGGTGGAAGAATCCGGGCTTCAGGATGGCTGAAAACTGTTGTTGATATGAATATGGACCAGCTTGATCTGGGAATATATGATAGTCAAAAAGAGATATGGCAGAACAGGGCAGATGTTCTTGTCAGATTTACCGGTTTTTATAATGAGAGCCTGAGACGGACGGAATATGCGGAAGATACAATATTGTATGGGGAAAATTACTGGGAGGATCTTAAAATTCTGCTGTCAGACTTTATGGACGAGTGGACAGATATTGAGCTGCGGCTGTATCAGGAAATTGTTTTGCGTGTGTCTGAGGGAATTGGCGATTTTCAGGCTGCAGGTATTGATAAAAGGGAGCTTGAATATGTACTGGAAGAAATTACATATCGTATTTCTGTTATTTCACAGGATCATCAAGATCGATCAGAAGAACTGAGGGAACAAATTGAACAGGCGATTGAAAAAGTAAAGACGGGAATGAATGTGGTTTATGGTGAATCAGGGGGACAGCATTATGATGAAAAGTAGATGGCAATATATTCTGATGTTTGTAGTATTGGTGTGTGTGTTGTCGGGAGGTGTCTGTGAGGGTAAAATGCTTTTAGTAGCATTTGGCGCTGAATCTTTGGAAGCAGAGCTGAGGATAGAAAATTGTGTTTTGGGAAATGAGAATTTTTTTATGGAGGATATTTCGCTTATAGCCGAAGTAAAAGGAGGGAGAGGACCGTGGCAGATAAGGTGGAATATCAGATATCAACTGGCGGAGACCGGAGATATTATTGAGATTGTCGGAACCTGTGAGGAACTGCAAGAAGTATTAGCAGAGTATGGAATAGGTCGAATAGAAAAAAATAAGGAAGAAATACATGTGGTATTGTCTTCAGAAGGCAGTTATGAAGTATATCTGTCTGTAACAGATATGGATGGGACATCGATGGAATCAGGAGTGTATTATTTGGTTATTGATCGGACGGCACCATCTGTTTCTGTGTCAGAAATATCAGAGGCATTGATGGGCCATAATATTTATGGCCGTCTTGAGATTCCTGTGATATCTGTGCTTGTGGATGACCAGTATGAGGCATGCGCAGCATCGGGTCTGAGCCAGATCGTCTATCACATAACAGATTGCAGTGGTAATGTGACGGAAGGATATCTCCTGCAGAATGATGAGGAAAACGCTGCACAATGGCAGGGTTATCTGCAGCCGGATCCTGTAAAATTTGCTGATGGTCGTCTGGAGATTGTGGTGACGGCATCTGATAAAGCAGGAAATGTGAATCATTCACAAGTGGTGATGCTAATGACAGATACCCGGGAACCAGTTGTTGAATTTGAGTTTGACACGGCGGACAGATTGGAAGATAAATATTATTCTCATCGTAAGGTGCTGCAGATAACGGTGGAGGAGGAGAATTTTGATATGGCATGCAGCCCCGTAGTAATGACAGAGAATGAGGGCGGTTATACTTTTACAGGTTGGCAGCAGAGAGGAGCAAAAACAACAGGAATGATTATTTTTTCTGAAGACGGAGAATATGGAGTTACTTTTTCATGTAAAGATCTGGCAGGCAATAGTTCCGGCATGAAGGAATTGATGAATTTTATTATTGATAAGACTGCTCCGGTGATTTCTGTCAGCTACGACGATCAGCAAGTCAGGAATGAAAGGTATTATAGTGAGAAGAGAACAGCTTTTATCACTGTGGAGGACCATAATTTCAGGGAAGAAGATGGTGTAATCAATATTCATTGTGACGAGAAAGAAGAAATTCCAGTGGTTGGACCATGGACCTCTGATGGAGACAGTCACAAAGCGCAGATAACCTTTGAAGCAGATGGCAGTTACTCACTGTCCGTTGACTGGGCGGATCCGGCAGGAAATAAAGCGGAAGGCTACCGTTCGGGCACATTTATTATTGACAGAACAGAACCTGAACTGACAATAGAGGGTGTGAGTGATTGCTCTTCGAATAATGGGAAGGTAGCCCCGGAGGTCAGGATTTATGATGAAAATGTCCATGTCAATGGCATCATGCTGTCATTACAGGAAGCTTCTGGAGGGGCTTTGGAGATAGAACCCATGATTCGCAGAATATCTGATGAACAAGGCGAAGCTATTATATTTGATGATTTTGGACCGGAGATGGATGGCATTTACACATTAAAAGCCGAAGCTGAAGACCTGGCAGGAAATAAAACTTTCCGGGAAATAAAATTTTCGGTCAACAGAGGTGGTTCTTCCTTTAGTTTTAGCGATGGGACAAAAAAGTTATTTGAAAAAATATTTATCCGGCAGCCGAAGGATATCGTCATTTTTGAAAATAATGTGGACTGGCTGACTGACCGGGAGATATCTGTTTATTGCAACGGAGAAATGGAGGAACTGTCAGAGGGGCAGGATTACAGGATAGATGTGGCAGGTTCCGGAAACACACCTAAACAATATACGTATACTATTCCGGCTGAATATTTTGAAAAAGAGGGAGTATATACGATACATCTCTATTCGCAGGATTGTGCTTCAAATATTTCATCGAACGATGCCGTGAAGCAGAAGGCTGGTTTTATTCTTGATTCAACAGCACCTTCGATTACTGTTGCCAATCTGGAAGAAAGACATTATTATCACGAGAAGGAACATGAATTTACAGCGGTCATCACTGATAATACGATGCTTGAATCGGTCAGATATTATCTGGATGGTCAACTGGTAAGAACATATAAAAAAGATGAGCTGGAACAGATGGATGGTGTGCTGTATCTGAAGACTGGCAGTGCGGATGACTACCAGACAATCAAACTGGAAGCGGAGGATGCGGCAGGCAATTTATCCGAATCTAAGGAATGGCACATACTTGTAAATGCAACGCAGCAGACGATTCGTCAGAGTGGATGGAATGTTCAGGAAGAAGAAAACGTTCAGCGTGGAGCTGTAATGATTGTATTTATAGGAACTGCCGTTGTTGTTGGCGTTCTTGGAATCATCTGGTTTTGGGTGAGAAAACAGAAAAAAATATAAAAACAGAAAAATTTATTTACAAACAGAAAAGAATTCACTATCATGTTTTTATGAAACATTTTAAATGATATCAGATTGTGGGAAATAAATATGATAAGTGTGGAGGATGCGGTGGGGCTTTTAAGCGCCTGCAGCCATTGTATAAAAGAAACTGAAAAAATACCTTTAATGGAAGGTCTGGGCAGAACGCTGGCAGTGAATGTGACAGCGCCTATGGACCAGCCGCCATTTCCAAGGTCTCCCCTTGATGGATATGCTATTCGGGCTGAAGACAGCATGGGAGCGACACCGGAATCACCGGTTTGCCTTGAAGTTATTGGTGAAGTATGTGCGGGTCAGGTTTTCAGAGGCTGTGTCGGCAGTGGTCAGGCTGTACGGATTATGACGGGTGCACCTATACCGGAAGGTGCCGATACAGTTATTAAACAGGAGAATACGGATTATGGGGATAAGCAGGTGAATATCTGTGAAAATCTTGTGCCCTATGGCAATTATTGTGCCTGTGGGGAAGATTACTGCAAAGGGGACATACTTCTTGAGAAAGGAACGATTCTGGATAGTGCTGCCATTGGTACTATGGCGGGTGCCGGAATGACTGTTGTGGATGTATATCGGCAACCAAGAGTGGGCGTGATATCCACGGGGGATGAGGTGCTTTCTCCGGGATCCGTATGGCAGCCGGGAAAAATCTATGACAGTAATCTGTATCTGATTGGAGCCAGGCTCAGAGAGCTGGGAATCATTCCTGTATGGATGCTGCATTGTGGAGATCAGCCAGAGAAGATGACAGAACTGATTCGAAATAAAGTAAAAGAGGTGGATCTGTTGGTAACAACAGGAGGTGTTTCTGTCGGAAAAAAGGATATTATGCATGAAGTTATCCGTTTGCTTCCAGCCAGAAAGCTGTTCTGGAAAGTAGCAGTCAAACCGGGGGCACCGGTACTTGGAGCAGTATACAGCGATGTACCTGTCATCTGTCTGTCCGGCAATCCTTTTGGTGCGGCTTCTAATTTTGAATTGCTGGTTCGTCCCGTACTTGCAAAAATGACAGGAAATAGCCGATATGCCGGAAAGAGAATAAAAGCTGTATTCGATGGAGAGTTTTTAAAAAGCAGCAGCTGCAGACGGTTCCTGCGGGGATATTATGAGAATGGGCGTGTGAGGATGCCACAGGAGAAGCATGCGTCCGGTATACTGTCATCACTGATTGGCTGTAATTGTATGATCGATATAGAGTCGGGCAGTCAGGGACTGCATCAGGGAGATATGGTGCAGGTGCTGTTGTTTTAGAACAGCAGAAGGATCCTGGAGGCTTTTGTAAAGGCTGCCGGCCAGTCAGATGCCGGATGATATCATAGACTGATATTGACGGTAAAAAATGCCATAGGCGATGAAGGCTGTTATCAATTCAGTGATCCAGAATGCGTGCCATACGCCATCGCTGCTGAGAAAACGGCTCAGTATAAATGCCAGTGGAAGAATCAGTACAACGCAGCGCAGACAGGAGATCATCAGGGAATGGGTTCCTTTTCCCATGGCTTCCAATGCTCCTTCTGAAGTCACGGAGATGGCAGAGACTGCAAAACCGATACAGATGATACGGATAGCTTTGGAACCGGCGGTAATGGTGATGTTATTATCGGTGAACAGATACATCAACTTGTCAGGAATGCAAACGCACAGCAGTGTACCGGACAGCAGAATGAGCAGAATGATGCCAAGTGCTGTCCGGTATATTTTTTTGACACGCAGCGATTCGCGGGCACCAAAATTATAGCTCATAATGGGACGCATACCCTGAATAACACCATTGGCCGGCAGATAGAGGAAGCTCTGCAGCTTGTAGTAGATCCCGAGAATCAGTACGGATGTTTCGGAAATAGCCGCCAGCATACTGTTTAAGACAGAGATCAGCACGGACGGCAGAGCCATGTTCAGAGTGGCGGGAATACCGATGGCATAAAGCTGCCGCCACAGATAAGGCTGCGGTCTGAAGGAAGATATATCAAAACGGAGATTCAGCGGTGTGATGCGGCAGGCCAACAGATAGATCAGAAGACCGGAGGTCTGACCGATGCCGGTAGCCCATGCGGCACCTTCGATTCCCATGGCAGGGAAAGGTCCGATGCCGAAAATCATCAGGGGATCCAGAATGATATTGATCAGGCAGCTGCCTCCAAGACTGATCATGGAGGTCATCATACGCCCCACGGATTGGAATATTTTCTCAAAGGTAATGCCGATGGTCTGTATCATGGAAAAGCCGAGAACGATGACTGCTAAAAAGGACTATAGATTCCACTGTTTGTAAGTCAGAAACAGAAAAATCTATAGTCCTCCATCGACACGT
Source organism: Coprococcus sp. (assembly GCA_051877705.1). Classification (GTDB taxonomy): domain Bacteria; phylum Bacillota; class Clostridia; order Lachnospirales; family Lachnospiraceae; genus Coprococcus_A. Next base: position 21,848 of record JBJEJD010000032.1, read on the forward strand.
CCAATATTCAACTGGTTCAGTTATATCATTCTGCTTTGGAAAAGTCAAGCATCGTTTGTCACTATTGGCTATAAGGTCTGAATCATGGATAACAGAACCTTTCAACATCTGTAAGTTTTATTGATGTTTTTTTCTTGTATAATAATGGTACATCGAGATGTGAGTGGCAGTTGGTTGGTATTGATTGAAAAGGAGCAGAAAGATGAATCAGAAATTACTGGAAGTAAGGTCTTTGAGAAAATATTACGGAAGAAAAAATAATCTGACGAAGGCATTGGACGGTATCAGTTTTCAGATACTGGAGGGAGAATTTATCGGTATCATGGGCAGCAGTGGTTCGGGAAAAACAACGCTTTTAAATTGTATCGCGGCTGCAGCAAAGCCGACGGAGGGGGCGATTCTGCTCGGCGGCGAGAATATTGCCGGATTTAAAGGTAAGAAGCTGGCGGATTACAGAGGCAGCCGTATCGGTTATCTTTTCCAGAATTTTGAACTGCTGGATAATATGACGGGACGTGAGAATGTACTGCTTCCCATGGCAATTCACGGTTATACATCTGGCGACATTGACCGGCGGGTGGATGCCCTGGCACAGTATCTTGAGATTGAAGATGTACTGAAGAAGTTCCCATCGGAAATGTCAGGGGGACAGAAGCAGAGAGTAGCTGCAGCCAGAGCACTGATCATGGAACCGGATATTCTGCTGGCAGATGAGCCGACAGGGGCATTGGATTCAAGGAATGCGAAGACGCTGATGAACAAGCTGACAGGTATTAACAGGGATCAGAAAAAGACCATTTTAATGGTAACCCATGATCCCAATGCGGCCAGCTATTGTTCGAGGATTCTGTTTATACAGGATGGCATATTGTTCCATGAGCTGAGAAAAAGGGAACCGGAAGAGAAAAGGGAAGACTTTTATGAGCGGATCATTGCTGTTATGGCACAGATGGGAGGAGGCAGCGACAATGTTCTTTAATATGGTCAGAAAAGGCAGTCAGCGGAACAGAAAGGAAAATGGTCTTTTTTTTGCCTCTCAGGTGATAGCCATTATCGCTTTTTATATTATCTGGTCACTGGAGAATCAGGATGTGATGATTTTTCTTCAGAAAATGGAAAGTGATGCAGTAGACAAGCTGTTTCAGCTGATACCTGTGCTCTATGGATTTTCTATTGTTATTCTCTTTTTCCTGGCTTATTTTGCGGGTAAATATCAGATGGAGCGCAGAAGTCACGAATTTGGTATGTATCTGATGATGGGGATGAGCAGGCAGAGACTGTTT
>JBJEJD010000033.1:0-5569 GCA_051877705.1 Coprococcus sp.
CAGCGCACCCTTTGAAGGCAGCCTTTTAAACACCTACCGGATCCTTCGTACATTAAATCCGTCCCCGTATATGTTTTATTTCTCGGGTACAGATGTGGAGGTAGCCGGAGCCTCACCGGAAACACTGGTAAAACTTGAGGACAATATTCTCCACACTTTCCCTCTTGCCGGTACAAGGCCAAGGGGTAAGACCGAGGAAGAAGACGCAGCACTGGAAGCCGAACTTCTGTCCGATAAAAAGGAACTGGCCGAACATAACATGCTGGTGGATCTGGGCCGCAATGATCTTGGCAAAATCAGCCGGTTCGGAACCGTTCAGGTTGAAAAGCTGCACTCTATAGAAAGATATTCCCACGTCATGCATATTGGCTCAACAGTCCGCGGAGAGATTCGCAAGGATCTGGACGCGCTGGATGCCATCGAAGCCGTCCTGCCTGCCGGTACTCTCTCCGGTGCGCCAAAGATCCGCGCCTGTCAGCTCATAGGGGAACTGGAGAATAATAAACGCGGCATCTATGGCGGGGCCATCGGCTATATTGATTTCACCGGCAACATGGATACCTGCATTGCCATCCGCATTGCCTATAAAAAGAACGGCAAGGTATTTATCAGAAGCGGCGCCGGAATTGTTGCCGACTCGGTTCCGGAAAAAGAATTTGAAGAATGTATCAACAAGGCAAAAGCCGTTGTCAACGCACTAAAACTTGCAGAGGAGGCGGATATATGATCTTACTCATTGATAACTATGACAGCTTTTCCTATAACCTCTATCAGATGATCGGTGAAATTGATCCGGATATCAGGGTCATCCGCAATGATGAAATGACTGTGGACGCCATTAAAGCCATGACCCCTGACCGAATCATTCTTTCACCCGGTCCCGGAAGGCCGGAGGATGCGGGCATTATCATGGATGTGGTCAGACAGCTGGGCAGAGACTTCCCCATCCTTGGAGTCTGCCTTGGTCATCAGGCCATCTGTGCAGCCTACGGCGCCGCCATCACTTATGCTTCAGAGCTGATGCACGGCAAACAGTCCAATGTCAGATTCGATATCAATTGCCCGCTGTTTCACGGCTGTCCTGATACAGCACCCGTTGCAAGATATCATTCCCTTGCCGCAGATGCCTCTACCATTCCAAAAGAACTGAAAATCACTGCTTATACCACCAACCACGAAGTCATGGCTGTACAGCACCGGGAGTATCCCGTCTATGGCGTACAGTTTCATCCGGAATCCATCATGACACCGAACGGAAGAAAAATGCTTGAAAATTTTATAAAGGAGATATGAAATTATGATCAGAGAAGCCATCGTTAAAATCGTTAATAAACAGGATCTTACCTATGAAGAAGCTTACACCGTTATGAATGAAATCATGAGCGGTGAGACAACCCCTACTCAGAATGCAGCCTTCCTTGCCGCCCTTTCCACGAAAAGTGCACGGGCTGAGACAACCGATGAAATCGCAGGCTGTGCCAATGCCATGAGGGATCATGCCATCAAAGTAGAAACGGGCATGGATATTATGGAAATCGTCGGTACAGGCGGCGACAATGCCCACAGCTTCAATATTTCCACCACCTCCGCCCTTGTATGCGCCGCAGGCGGTGTAAAAGTCGCCAAACACGGCAACCGTGCCGCCTCTTCCAAATCCGGAACTGCTGATTGTCTGGAGGCACTGGGTGTCAACATCCAGCAAAGTCCTGAAAAATGCGTAGAACTTTTAAATGAAGCCGGCATATGCTTCTTCTTTGCCCAGAAATACCATACTTCCATGAAGTATGTGGGTGCCATCCGAAAGGAGCTGGGATTCCGTACTGTTTTTAACATTCTCGGGCCTCTTACCAACCCTGGCAGTCCAAAGATGCAGCTGCTGGGTGTCTATGATGAATATCTTGTACAGCCTCTGGCACAGGTTCTTATCAACCTTGGCGTGAAACGCGGCATGGTCGTATACGGCCAGGATAAGCTGGATGAGATTTCCGCGAGCGCACCTACAACAATCTGTGAGATCAGAGACGGCTGGTACAAAACCTACGTTATCACCCCTGAAGATTTCGGACTGAAGTGCTGCTCAAAGGCTGATCTTGTGGGCGGCACACCGGAAGAAAATGCCAAAATCACTTTGAATATCTTAAAAGGAGAAAAAGGTCCTAAGCGAAACGCCGTTCTTATGAATGCCGGAGCCGCTCTCTATATAGGCGGCAAAGCTGATACAATGCAGGAAGGCATTGCGATGGCCGCAGAACTGATTGATTCTGGAAAAACACTCCAAACCCTTGAAAAAATGATTGAAATCAGTAATCGTCCGGAGGTGTGACCATGACCATACTGGATCAGCTGGCTGATCACGCCAGAGAACGCACCCGACAGGCAAAAATAAAAATACCTGCCAAAGAAATCCGAAGACAGGCGCTGGCGCTTCCAAAAGGAACCTTCACATTTGAAAATAAACTTAAAAAACCGGGAATCTCCTTCATCTGCGAATGCAAAAAAGCTTCTCCGTCAAAAGGGCTGATTGCTCCGGAATTCCCTTATCTGGAAATCGCAGAAGAATACGAAGCAGCGGGTGCCGACTGTATATCCGTACTGACAGAGCCGAAATGGTTCCTGGGAAACGACAGATATCTGAAGGAAATTACGGATATTGTTTCAATCCCCTGCCTGCGCAAGGATTTTACCATTGATGACTATATGATTTATGAGGCAAAGCTTCTCGGAGCCTCCGCCGTTCTTCTCATATGCACCATATTGACAGATAATCAGATCAGAGAATATATCAACCTCTGCGATGAACTGGGCCTGTCCGCGCTGGTGGAGGCCCATGATGAAAGAGAAATACAGGCGGCGCTGACGGCCGGAGCCAGAATCATCGGTGTTAACAATCGCAATCTCAAAGATTTCACAGTGGACACAGAAAACAGCCGCAGACTGCGTCAGCTGATTCCTCCTGAAGTGCTGTTTGTCTCAGAAAGCGGCGTTAGCAGCGCCGGAGATGTCAATGAACTTCGTAAAATCGGCGCCGACGCCGTTCTGATTGGAGAAGCGCTGATGCGTGCACCCGACAAAAAGGCAATGCTTGCCAGGCTGCGAGGTATAGGATGACGAAAATAAAATTATGCGGTCTTTCAAGACCCAGTGACATAGAAGCTGTCAACGAGCTGAAGCCGGAGTATATCGGTTTTGTATTCGCCCGGAAGAGCCGGCGTTATGTGACACCGGAACAGGCAGCCCGGCTAAAAAAACAATTGTGTCCCCATATCATTGCCGTTGGTGTATTTGTCAACGAACAGCCGGAAGTGATTGCCGGACTCCTGCTTGAAGGGACTATAGATATGGCCCAGCTCCACGGCAGCGAAGATGAAAACTGCATCCGTCAATTACATCTGCTCACTGACAAGCCTGTCATCAAAGCATTTCGTATTGATACAGAACAGGATGCCGCAAACGCCGCCAAAAGTTCTGCAGATTATATACTTCTCGATTCAGGCTCCGGCGGTACAGGTGCAGTATTTGACTGGAAGCTGCTAAAAAACATTAAGCGCCCCTATTTCCTTGCAGGCGGACTGAATTCAGACAATATAGGACAGGCATTGGAAATACTGACTCCCTATGCCGTAGATGTCAGCTCAGGAATAGAAACGGCCGGTTTTAAGGATCCGGACAAAATGACAGCATTTGTTCATGCTGTAAGAAACAGAAAGGAAGAACGATCATGACAAATCCGAATGGACGTTTTGGCATTCACGGCGGGCAGTACATACCCGAAACACTGATGAATGCCGTTATAGAACTGGAAGAAGCCTACAACCATTATAAAAACGACCCGGAATTCAACCGGGAACTGACAGAACTCTTCAACGAATACGCAGGCAGACCTTCGAGGCTTTATTATGCAGAGAAAATGACCAGAGATCTGGGTGGGGCAAAGATCTACCTCAAACGGGAAGATCTGAATCACACCGGAGCCCATAAAATCAATAATGTACTTGGTCAGGCGCTCCTTGCCAAAAAAATGGGCAAGACCCGTCTGATTGCAGAAACAGGCGCCGGACAGCACGGTGTTGCTACAGCAACTGCCGCTGCACTAATGGGCATGGAATGCGTCGTATTCATGGGTGAAGAAGATACCATCCGACAGGCTCTCAATGTTTACCGCATGCGTCTGCTGGGTGCTGAAGTTATTCCTGTGAAAACGGGAACTGCCACCCTCAAGGATGCTGTCTCCGAAGCAATGCGGGAATGGACTTCACGCATTGCCGACACCCACTACTGTCTCGGTTCTGTCATGGGTCCTCACCCATTCCCAACCATCGTTCGTGATTTTCAGGCAGTTATCTCCAAAGAGATCAAAGAACAGCTCATGGAAAAGGAAGGCCGTCTTCCTGATGCTGTCATTGCCTGCGTCGGCGGCGGCTCCAATGCCATCGGCAGCTTCTATCATTTTATTGACGATGGCAGTGTCAGACTCATCGGCTGCGAAGCGGCAGGCCGTGGCATCGATACCTTCGAGACCGCTGCGACCATCAACACGGGTCGGGTCGGCATATTTCACGGCATGAAATCTTATTTCTGTCAGGATAAATACGGACAGATCGCCCCTGTTTACTCCATTTCCGCTGGACTGGATTATCCGGGCGTCGGTCCTGAGCACGCCTATCTCCATGACATTGGCAGAGCCGAATATGTACCGGTCACCGATGAAGAAGCCGTATGTGCCTTTGAATATCTGGCAAAAACGGAAGGCATCATTCCTGCCATCGAATCGGCCCATGCCGTTGCCCATGCCATAAAAATTGCGCCAGCCATGAATCATGAACAGATCATTGTCATCACCATATCCGGCAGAGGCGATAAGGACTGCGCCGCCATTGCCCGCTACAGAGGGGAGGATATCCATGAGTAATATTCAATCAGCATTTAAAAATGGCAAAGCCTTCATTCCATTTATCACCTGCGGAGATCCTGATCTGGAGACAACAGCCGCCGCTGTCCGTGCTGCTGTCCACAACGGCGCTGATCTCATTGAGCTCGGCATTCCATTCTCTGATCCTACCGCTGAAGGACCTGTCATCCAGGGGGCCAATCTCCGTGCCCTGACCGGCGGCATCACAACAGACGATATTTTCAGCTTTGTCAAAGAACTCCGGCAGGATATCAAAGTACCGATGGTATTTATGACTTACGCCAATGTTGTATTCTCCTACGGCGCAGAAAAGTTTATCTCCACCTGCCGTGATATTGAAATCGACGGGCTCATACTGCCCGACCTTCCTTTTGAGGAAAAGGAAGAATTCCTGCCGCTCTGTCATCAATACGGTATCGACCTGATTTCGCTCATTGCGCCGACATCTGAACAACGCATCGCCATGATCGCCAAAGAAGCAGAAGGCTTTTTATACATCGTATCCAGCCTCGGCGTCACCGGCACAAGAAGTGAGATCAAAACGGATCTGGCCTCCATCGTCGCCGCTGTCCGTCAAAACACGGATATTCCATGTGCCATCGGTTTCGGCATCTCCACACCGGATCAGGCAAAAAAAATGGCCGGCATCTCCGACGGTGC
>JBJEJD010000034.1:0-5559 GCA_051877705.1 Coprococcus sp.
ATATGGAGGCTTTCGGTGCACCGCCCATACTGACCAGCGCGGCAAAGGCAGAAATTGCAAGGATGACAGGTGTGGTCACGCCAACCCCGGCAAGGGCCTGTTTTCCCACCTCCGGGATATGACCGATGAACATTTTGTCCACGAGACTGTATAAAATATTGATAAGCTGCGCGGCAACGGCCGGAACTGCCAGTTTTAGAAAAGCCCTGGGTACTGCCATAGAATTCAGTATAGTTTCATGATCATTCATTTTTTTCTTTCCTTTCCGATTTGCTAAAACTCATTGAAGAAGATTGACTCCTGCTGAACAAGATATTACTTTCTTCTGAACTTCAGAAGTCTTGTATATATTTGAAGATCAATATCCTTGAAGACGTTAAAAACTACTTTTTTAATGGATGACTGTGGATGATTTTCAAAATAATCTGATACAGTTTCAATAGCAAGAGAGGCAGCCAGATCGTTTGGAAAGTGGAATTCGCCTGTTGATATACAGCAAAATGCTATAGAGATCAACTGATGCTGTTCAGCAAGATCCAGACATGAATGATAGCATGACACGAGCTGACGCTGTTTTTCTTCTGTGACGCAGCCATTAATGATGGGGCCGACAGTATGGAGAATATATTTTGCCGGGAGATTATAAGCCCTGGTTATTTTAGCATTTCCTGTTGCTTCATCATGTCCCTGGGCTTTCATTAGTGATGCACATTCATATCTGAGCTGTAGTCCCGCAGAGGAATGAATAGCATTGTCGATACAACCGTGGCATGGGACAAAGCAGCCTAACATTTTAGAATTAGCAGCGTTAACAATGGCGTCCACCTGAAGCCGTGTGATATCTCCCTGCCAGATTGTGATTCGGGAATTATTTTTGACAGTGGGAAGATCGTCGACTTTTACAATACCCTTTTCGGCCAGCTCGCTTTTAAGGAGAATGTCTTGAAGGTCAAAAAAGGCATCCGGTAATTTTATATCCGGATTGTGGATATTCATCAGACTCCGGAGCAATATACGCTGAGATCTCATATTATCTGGAAAATTTTCAGCACTTGGCTTGATTTCAGGGTTAAGATTCAGAAGGTACTCATTCAATTTATTAATTATTTCTATTTTTTTCATTTTGTGGATTCCTTTACAGATGTATAATAAATGGAGCATTTTTATGGCAGAGGGCTGCACATTTTCCGCAGCCAATACATTTATCTTCCTGGACATAGCTGATCCATCCGGGTTTCATGATGATGGCTTGTGCGGGACAGGCGGAGATACAGGCCCCGCAGCCGACACATTTGTCAGTATCAATGAATGCTTTGAAAGATTGAATATGAATTGTGGACATTTTAGACCTCCGTATATCGCAAACAGGCGCAGAGGGGTTACTGGCCTCTGCGCCTGCAGGTAAGTAGGTAGAAAGAAAGGGAAGGTTACAGAACTTTTTTGTTCTCAGCACCAGGTGTTGTAACGATAATTTTTTCAGGAGTTATGACAAGGGCGCCTTTGGCAGTTGCAGCGCCATTGAACATTTTTTCAACCATTGCCTTAAAGGTGTTTACAATAGCACCTTCTGTAATATACTCAGCTGTCCCTTTGATCTGGTATCCTTCCAGGGATTCAGCGTTATAGGCGGAGATGGCAATTTTACCGTCATTGGCTGCAAGGTTCTTTAATGTTGTTTCAAGAAATACATCGCCGACAATGAGTTTTCCGTCTTCGGTTACATCTTTAAAAGCAACAGGAACGACATTTGGTTCACCGTTGGAGCAGGTGGCCAGATCCCACATGCTTGTTTTGAGAACTCTTAATACATTTTCATTCATCATGAGAATACCTCCAGATTTAGTAGTTATTGTTTTGCAATTGCTGAGCTCATTATAAACAATTGACTTGCACTGAACAAGATATTAAGAAATTCATGAGTCACTCATTAATTTAATAGCGACTCATGAATTTGATTATATATTGCAAAGACAAAGCTGATTGCATATAGTAATACAAAAACAAGTTCATTATACAGTAAAGGGGGAAAATGAAGATGAGACGAAATAGCATTGTCGGTGAAGTTACAGGATGCTATAAAGATGAAATACATAAACTGAAAAAAATAATGTGTGAAGCGGATGCTGTCATAGTCGGGGCAGGCGCAGGTATGTCCACTTCCGCAGGGTATGATTTTGGCGGAAAACGCCTGGAAAAATACTTTGGGGATTTTGTGAAGAAATATGGTATGACGGATATGTATAGCGGCTGTTTTGCTGACTTTGAAACCAGGGAAGAAAGATGGGCGTACTGGTCACGCTGGGCATGGATCAACAGATATGAGGCGATACCGAAGGATACGCATCGAAAGCTTCTGCAGCTCCTAAAGAATAAAGATTATTTTGTACTGACAACGAATATCGATCATACATTTCAAAGGTCCGGTTTTCCTAAGGAGAAGCTTTGTTACACTCAGGGAGATTTCGGCTTGTTTCAATGCTCAGGACCATGTCATACAGATACATATGATAACAGGGATATTCTGCAGAAGATGATTTTACAGGAGAAGAATATGCGTGTACCTGCTGAATTGATACCCTATTGTCCGAAGTGTGGAAGAGAAATGGATTTTAATCTGTTCTGGGATGATACATTTGTTCGGGACAAGGGATGGCATACTGCCCATGAAAGATATCTGAAGTATCTTGATGCGCATAAAAAGGGAAGAATCCTTTATCTTGAATTAGGTGTTGGTTTCAATTCGCCAGGAGTGATCAAAATTCCTTTTTGGAATATGGTGATGGAGAATCAGGATGCAGTATTCGTCAGTGTCAATCTGACATTGCCATGTTATCCTGAAGCTTTAAAGGAACGTTCGATTGTGATTCAGGCGGATATTGACCAGGTCATAACAGAATTACTTTCAGATGATAAATAATGAGTCGCTCATAAATTCCATAGTAACTTGAATAGACGGAGCAAATCACGTATAATTGTGGAAGCGAGTCTTGAATTGAAGGAGGAAGGCAGTATGTATCAAAGGAAACTGGAAAGAGATATTCGCTGCCCGCTGGAGTATGGTCTTGAAATATTTGGCGGTAAATGGAATTCGAGAATTATCTGTGTACTGGCGGCAAAAAAAGTTTTACGCTACAGTGAGCTGCGTAAGGAAATGGGCAATATAACGGATGCTGTGCTGGCATCTACTTTAAAAGATCTGATTAATAATGAGATCGTGATCCGCAGATCCTATGATGAGATCCCGCCGCGGGTAGAGTATTCTCTGTCAGAAAAGGGTGCCTCTGTCGTGCCGATTTTGCAGAGTATCTGCCAGTGGTCAGGGGCTTTTTATAAAGAGGACCATGAAAACAGCATGGTCCATTGTCAGAAATGCGATTATCGATAAGTCCATTGATATATGCTGTCAGGTAACTGACAGCATATTATATTGCTTTAACAACCGAATATCTTCTTTTGAAATTTTTAGTTTTTGGACCAATTCATAATCTTCTTTTAAAGGGCTCTTGGAGAAAAGCATTTTGGTCGCGATAGGCATCATGGGACGGGAGGAAAAACCGTTCCATAATCCCCATTTTGTGTTGGCATCCAGATAGGAAGCCAGAATCTGAACGCTGGCTTTTTCCATAGGTGTATCCTGGTTGGTCAGAACAATATTGGTGACCGCGTCATAGTGCTCAATATAGCCCCAGTAGGTATTTTCACAGTTCTGATAGTGCTCATAATCTGAGAAATTCATATACATCATTATCTTATATTGACCGTTTTCTGTCTCTGATAATATATCAAAGACACAACGGAGGATCTGATTGCTTCGCCCGTCAAATACGTAGCCAAAAAACTGGGACACGCCGTTAAAGAAAGCCGGGCGGTTGCCGGGACTTTGGAAAACGGTGCGCTTGGGCCGGCAGTACAGAAGCTGTTCAACGTGGATGCACAGGGCGTCGGCAATCTCATATAAAGTCTCAATATCGACAGCAATTTCCCCTTTTTCGTATTTTGAAATCGTTGATTTACTTTTACAGATAATGGCAGATAATTCATCCAACGTCATATGCCGCATTTTTCGAAAATTCCGTATACGTTTTCCAATTTCTTTACTGATCTCATTCATTGAAAATACTCCTCTTTGGGTGCGAAGTTTCGTGAAAATACAAAAATGATTGAAAATACTTTGTTTGCGTTTGTATACACAGATTTTACCAGTTTTCTGTTAAAAAATCAATTCTGAAGAAAAAAATAATAAAATTTTTCCACTGTCAGGAAACAAGGCTTTTTTGACGTATGAAGAAGGGCTTGTTAAAATAAAGTCACAAAGATGCAGGCTGCACAAATAAATAGAAAGGAAAACGATAAAATGTACAATTTTGACGAAATTATTGACAGACAGCACACCAATGCCATGAATACAGATGGGTTCCGTGATTATATCTTTCATGCAGATGAAAATATGAAATTCCCGTATAAGGATGAAGAGTTTATCCGTATGTGGGTGGCTGATATGGAATTTGCCACACCGGATGTTGTTATTGATGGTATGAGAGAACGACTTGACAAGCGTATTTTTGGTTACACCAGAGTATTTGAGAAGAGCTATTATGATGCATTTTCCAGCTGGTGCCAGAATCGTTATGACTGGACATTTCCAAGGGAACAGATGGTGATGTCCAATGGTATTATTCCTGCATTATATGAACTGGTGGAATATATCTGTAAGCCTGATGAAAAAGTACTGTTTCTGACTCCATCTTATGCCTATTTCAAATATGCGGCAGATTATAATAATCGTGATTATGTCTGCTCGGATCTGAAATACGAGAATGGAAGATACAGTATTGATTTTGAGGATTTCGACCGTAAGGCTGCGGATGAAAAGACAACATTGTTAATCTTTTGTAATCCTCATAATCCAAGCGGCAGAGTATGGAAGGAAGATGAACTGAAGAAAGTGGCGGACATCATTGAGAAACATCGTCTGTGGGTTATTTCTGATGAAATTCACTGTGATCTGCTGCGTCTGAATCAGAAGCATATTCCTCTTGGAAAGATCATGCCGGATTACAGACGACTTGTTACTGCGATGGCGCCTAGTAAGACTTTCAATCTGGCAGGTATGATGATTTCCAATATTATCATTCGTGATGCAGAATTGAGGGAAATCTGGCTTAACCGTCACTATAATTTTGATAATCCGTTAAGTATTGCGGCGGCTCAGGCAGCTTACGAAAGAGGAAGTGTATGGCTGGAAGAACTGAGAGCTTATTTGGATGAAAACTTCCGTTTTACCGGAGAATATCTGAAGGAGCACCTGCCGAAGGCAAAATATGAAATTTCAGAAGCCACTTATCTTGCATGGGTTGATCTGAATGCATATTTTGAACCGGATGAACATCTGCCGTTATTCTTTGCTTACAAGGCGGGCGTATTACTGGAGGGCGGCAATATGTTTGTACAGAATTCAGATGGTTTTATTCGTCTTAATCTGGCCTGCCCGAAAGCGGTACTGGCGGAAGGACTGAAGAGAATCTGTGAAGCTGTTAATACGAAGCATACTGAAAAGTA
>JBJEJD010000035.1:0-5526 GCA_051877705.1 Coprococcus sp.
ACATCCTTGCCCAGATCAATGACACGATAGCCATAATTTTTCAGCATTAACACCACCAGATTCTTGCCGATATCATGGATATCACCTTCCACCGTTGCCATAATGATGGTGGCTTTTTCCTCAGCATCATCCTTTTTAAGCATCGGCTCCAGATAATCGATGGCTTTCTCCATGGTCTCCGCACTGGCAATGAGCTGCGGCAGAAAATATTTCTGCTGTTCAAAAAACTCGCCCACCTTTTGTATAGCTGGAATCAGGCTCTTTTGTATCATATCATCCGGAAGCAGACCGCTCTCAAGCCCCTCTGCCACCAATTTAAGTATTCCGCCCTGATTGCCCTTCAGCACCGCCTCAAAAATCTTCTCACCCGGTGACATGGCCGGCGTCGGAGCAGCATTCTCCGATGCCTGCTGGTTTTTAAATTCATTCATCCGTTCAATGTAACGGACATCGGCTCCCGGCCTGTTCATCAGCAAATCAGACGCAAAAGCAGCGTGCATCAGCAAATCCTGGGACGGATTAGCAATAGCCATGGTCAATCCACGGCTGATGGCCATGGTCAGAAAAGCCGTATTAACATAGGACCTTTCAGGCAATCCAAAGGAAATATTGGACAAGCCGCAAATGGTCGCCAGCCCCAGATGGTCGTGACAGTAGGTGATGGTATCCAGTGTCTCGATGGCTGCCTTCTTGTTGGCCCCCACCGTAGCCACCAGGCCATCCACCACAATATCCTCCTTATGGAACCCCAGCTTCAGCGCCCGATCCATGATCCTGTGGATAATTTCTGTTTTCTCACGGCTGTCCTTCGGAAGTCCCTCATCAGACAACGGCAAAAGGATAAACATAGCACCATATTTTTTTGCAATCGGCAGAAGCCGTTCAAATTTTTCTTTTTCCAGTGAAATGGAGTTGATCAGAGCACGGCCCGGATAGACCCTCAGCGCCGCCTCAATGATATCCACATGACTGGAATCTATGCAAAGGGGCAGATTCACTGTCTGAGTCACAATATCAATGGTTTTCAGCATCATTTCCTTTTCATCAATACCGTTCATGCCCATATTGATATCCAGAATGGCTGCACCCTTTTCTTCCTGAGCCAGAGCCATATCCATAACCATATCCATCTGACCTTCCCTGAGAGCTGCCTGAAGTTTTTTCTTGCCCGTTGGATTGATCCGCTCGCCAACAACGAGAAAACCGCCGTCCAGTTCAATATCCAGCGTTTGTCTTTCAGAAGCCAGAACACGACGGTAAGTCTGATTGATATCCGGCACCTGCCGTCCTTTTACGGCATCCTTCAGTGCACGGATATGGGCCGGTGTCGTACCACAGCAGCCACCAAGGATCCCTGCACCTGCTTCCAGAAGCAGCAATGCCTCAGAGGCGAATTCTTCCGGCGTCATACGATAGACAGTCTTCCCGTCCACTATTTCCGGCATGCCTGCATTCGGTTTTGCAATGACAGGAATATTGGCATAGGCTTTCATATCAGCCACCAGTCCCGCCATCTGCTCAGGACCCGTGGAGCAGTTGACGCCCACCGCATCGGCTCCCAGAGACTGCAGCACCACCATGGCCGTTTTTGCATCAGTGCCAAACAGAGTTCGTCCGTCTTCATTGAAAGACAGGGTCACAAACACCGGCAGATTGCTGACCTCCCGAATGGCAAGAAGCGCCGCCCTGCATTCATTCAGGCTCATCATGGTCTCCACGATGAACAGATCAACACCTGCATCCACCAGATAACCCGCCTGCTCCCTGTAAATGGTCACCAGCTCCTCAAAACTCATATTGCCCATGGGAGCCAGCTGACGTCCGGTCATGGTCATATCTCCGGCCACCATTCCATGCTCACCGGCAGCTTCCCTTGAAAGGGCCACCAGACGGTGATTCATGTTCTCTATCTCATCAGCCAGTCCATATTCTTCCAGCTTGATTCTGTTGGATGTAAAGGTCGGAGCCAGCACGATATCACTGCCCGCCTCAAAATACTCTCTCTGGAGCTGCTTCAGCACATCCGGATGCTCCAGGATCCATGCTTCCGGGCACACCCCCGTCGGCATCCCCGCCTTCTGCAGATTGGTCCCTGTTGCTCCATCCAGAAAAAGGATCTTTTCCCTGCATAATTTCTGAAATTCCTGTCTGTTCATCACGCTAACTCCTTTTTCGCCTGTAAAATAATCCTTTTAATCAATGATGCTCTGTTAAATGGTGTCATCAGATAATAGCCGTCACAGACATCCTGCAGACGACTGATCAGATCAAGACTGATGAACACAGCGATCTCTTCATATTCTTCCCGTCCAAGTCCCTCCCGATACTGCTCAAGAACCTCGTCAGGTACATGAATACCGGGCATCTCATTTTTAATGAACAATGCGTTCTTCCTGCTGACCAGAGGCATGATGCCAGCCAGGATCTTCCCGCCGGATTTCTCCTTCAGCTCGCGGAGTCTGTGAATATCCTCCTGACCGTAGACAGGCTGCGTCATAAACCAGCTGGCGCCCGCCTCAATTTTCTGCCGCATGCGGGCCGCAATATTATCTACAGAACCATTATTCTGGTTCAGGGCTCCGCCGTAATAAACAGGCGTGCTGCCAAAGACCTCCTGATTCATCATCTGGACATATTTCATTAATTTAATGGAATTAAAATTAAAAACACTCTTGATACTTTCACGGTCACCTCTGGCAACGGGATCGCCCGTCACAATCAGAGCATGCCGAAGACCATTCATATGCATACCGATGATCTGGGCGCGGTGTGCGATGGTATTCTTATCTCTGCAGCAAATATGAGGCATCGCCTCCATCTGCTCCGTATAATGCATTTTAACAGCAGATGCAATAGCATCCGCTCTTGGTCTTGCCAGCGGAGAATCAGCCAGCGTGATCATATCCACGCCTACATTTCTCAGAAGTGCTGCGCCTTCCATCAATTTCCTGTCATTGGCATCAAAAGGCGGATCCAGTTCCACTGCAAATACCTTCTCGCCTCTGTCCAGCTTCTGCATGAATTCTGTTCTCTCCTCTGTTATTCCAACATCTGTTGACAGCTTCTGTCCTGTCAACGGCATCAATTTCTTCGGAAGACGGATACCCCCCTTTACTAAATCGCGGATACCCTGTATATGGGCCGGTGTTGTACCACAACAACCCCCCAGAAAATCTATACCCAGATCAGCGATCTTCTCCATCATCTCCACATAATAAGGCACATTTTCAGAATAGAGGGTGCGTCCCCGAAGTTCTGTCGGATAGCCGGCATTTGGCAGGGCTGTCAGATATTTCCCATCCGGAAAAGCCTGATTCTTTAACAGATCATACAAATGAACGGGACCCACTCCGCAGTTAAAGCCCACCGCATCAATGGATGAAAGGGTGCCCGCCTCTGTCAGCATCGCCCCGACACCCATGCCGGAACGTGTATATCCATTCCTGTTAAAGCTGAACTGAGCAATGATAAAGGCATCAGGCTGACACTCTTTGATAAAAGCCGCCGCATCCTGTATATAGCGGAATTCCGATAAGGTTTCAAAGACAAAGATTCTGGCTCCCAGATTCAGAAAAACCCGGCAAAGCTCCAGATATTCTTCAATGACCGCCTCCGCAGTCCTTTCATCACCCTCATGGATCGGCCCCATATCAGCAGCAATCCAAATAGGTCCATGGCTTCCGGCACTTTCCACGGCTGACCGTGCATTTTCCATAGCAGCTCCCAGAACCGTCGGAATCTCCTCTTTTTTAAAAAACATGGAATTCACAGCAAAGGTATTGGTTCGTATCAGCTGCGCTCCCGCTTCTATATAAGAACGATGAATGGCCTGAATCTGCTCCGGCTGGCTCAGATTGGCCCGTTCCGCCAGTTCTCCCCTGTAACCAGTCTGACGGTCATACCATGTACCCATAGCGCCGTCCGTAATAATCCTATTTTTGTCCAAATATTCTCTGATATCCATAACTGTATTTTAAAACTCCTGTTTCTCTGTACTTATCCATATGTAATGACTGACGGTGCGGACAGTCCTGCCGGGTGCAGTCCCCACAGATAGAACCACATCTTTCCTCCACATTCTCCGACAAAATTCCCCGGTAAACTACACTTTTTAATGGCTGCATCATCCCCTCCGCAGTCAGATGAATATCTGTAGAAAGCATGTTCAGCAGCCGTTCAGGTTCACCTTTCATCTCAGCCGTTGCTGCCCCGTCTGGCTCTCCTGACAGTCCCGCCGTTTCTTCCTCCGGCTCCGCAAAGACGTAACGGCTGATAAAAAGTCCCTGCCTCCGCAGCTCATCCTCCATCACCCTGTACAAACACTGCAGTGCCTCCATGGACAGACAATCTGCGGCATAAGCATCCAAAAGCTGCCCACGAGAACCCCATTCCTCCAAAAGCCGGTCAATCCCCGCTCCCAGAGTTGCTGCCACAACAACAATCTGTCTATCCTGCAGATCATACCAGATGACCGGACTGCTGCACGTTCTGATACGCCTCCATAGAGCTTTTATCCTCGCAGCGGACATAACTGAATCCAGCTTATATTTCACCAGCAGTTCTGCCCATCTGTCATTATTCAGATCAATCTGTGGTCTCAGCACCACCGCCATCTGCCATCACCTGTTCCATATCATCGTAATCTCATAGAATTATTCTTTACCACTTTTATGCACTACAGTATAACACACCGACAGCCATTAAGCAAATAAATTTGCCTGCGCACATATTGTCTGGCCATGGATGAATTGAAAAAGACCGGATCCCGTTTATATGATTCGGGTCCAGTCTTTTTATTATCTCTTCTATATTATCTGTCAATTACGCTTCCAGCAGCTTGTCCACGCTGACCAGCTTGACGCAGAGGGCAAAAAGTTTTGCTGCCACTGCCAGCTCCTCCACTGTAGGATAAGATGGTGCAATTCGAATATTGCTGTCTTTCGGATCCTTGCCATAAGGATAGGTGGCGCCTGCCCCTGTCATGACAACACCTGCCTCCTTCGCCTTTGCCACAATGGCCTTTGCACAGCCTTCCATGGCATCAAAAGAAATAAAATAGCCTCCCAGCGGCTTTGTCCATGTTCCGATGCCAAGTCCGCCCAGTTCTTCCTCCAGTGTCTCCTCAACCATTTCAAACTTTGGTCTCAGTATATCCGCATGACGGCGCATCTGAGCTTCCACACCATAGCGATCTCTGAAGAAGCGTACATGTCGCAGCTGATTCAGCTTATCATGACCGATGGTCTGAACAACCAGCTGCTTCCTGATATCATCCAGATTGGCTTTTGATGTTGCAATGGCTGCCACACCGGAACCAGGGAAACTGATTTTTGATGTTGATGTAAATTTAAAAACTATATCCGGATGGCCTGCCTTCTCGCATTCCTCCAGGATCTCCAGAATCTCATCTCTTCTGTCTTCATACAGATGATGAACACTGTACGCATTATCCCAGAAAATTCTGAAATCCTCAGCAGCCGGTGTCAGCGCAGCAAAACGCTTCACCACTTCATCTGAATAGGAATA
>JBJEJD010000036.1:0-5503 GCA_051877705.1 Coprococcus sp.
TGTTTCTGGCAGTATTTATTGGTGTGTTTGCGTACCTGGGCAGCATCATGGGAATGGTGAACATGCTGAATACCATGATGAAAACAGCTTACGAGCTCCTGATGGAAACAGTCTTTTATATTATGGCCATTGCTGTTATAGCGGGAGCTATTTCCGGTCTGTTTACAGAGTTTGGAGTGGTAGCTTTGATTAACAAAATACTGTCACCATTGATGAAGCCGCTGTACGGTCTTCCGGGAGCAAGTATTATAGGAGTTCTTGCGACTTATCTTTCTGATAATCCTGCGATTCTGATTCTTGCGGAGCAGGATGGATTCCGAAGGTATTTTAAAAAATATCAACTGCCTGCACTGACAAATATTGGAACAGCTTTTGGCATGGGGTTGATCATTACCACATTTATGATCAGTATACCGAGACCGGGCGGCGGCACTTTTGCCGGAGCTGCTCTGATCGGAAATCTGGGTGCCATAATCGGAAGCGTTGTCAGCGTCAGAATTATGCTTCATTTTACAAAGAGAGAATATGGCACAGAAGAAATGTGTTCAGTGTCGGATCCAAGTCACGAGATTATGTCTAATGAACGAGAAATTCGTCCGGGATCTTTGGGAAACCGTTTTCTTGGAGCTATTTTGGATGGTGGTAAATCAGGTGTAGATATGGGTATGGCGATTATCCCTGGTGTTTTGATTATCTGTACTATTGTTTTGATGCTGACGAATGGACCAGGTGAGGGAGGGGTCTATACAGGCGAAGCCTATGAAGGGGTTGGTCTTCTGCCGTATTGGGGGGATAAACTGAAATTTTTACTTGGACCTTTATTTGGGTTTTCTCATCCAAGTGGTGTGGCTGTACCGATTACTGCTCTGGGGGCTGCCGGAGCTGCCATCGGTCTGGTGCCTAAAATGGTATCCAGTGGGTTGGCAGAGGGGAATGATGTGGCGGTTTTTACAGCCATGTGCATGTGCTGGAGTGGATATTTGAGTACTCATGTTGCCATGATGGATACTTTGGGATGCAGTAAACTGACAGGAAAAGCCCTTCTGTCCCATACGATCGGAGGACTTTGTGCAGGAATTTCAGCTCACTGGATTTATATGCTTGTACAGATGATTCTGTTGTAAAGGAGAGAACAAACGGATTCTTGATTTAAGAGGGCTGACATGTTATACTTTTACAAGAGATAATTTGAGTTTTGCACGGCAAACTGGATTATGAGAGAAGGAATGGTATGATATGAAGCCTGACTTACAAAATAAGCGTGATCTGCCGAGTGTGGAACAGCTGCAGGCAGAGCTGAACAGAGAAAAATACAAAAATCGATATAAGCAGGTACTTCGCAGCACAATTTATTCGTTGATCGTTGTTGCAGCGGTGGCGGTTCTGGTGGCTACGATATGGATGCCTGTTTTGCAGATATATGGAAGCTCCATGGCTCCGACTCTGAATGAAGGGGATATTGTTATTTCTGTTAAAGGGTCAGATTTTGAGCCGGGGGATCTGGTGGCCTTTTATCTTGGAAACAAGATTCTGGTGAAGCGATGCATTGCTGGTCCGGGACAATGGGTTGACATTGACGGAGATGGCAATGTATATGTAGATGGGACTATGTTAGATGAGCCTTATCTTGAAGAAAAGGCATTGGGTGACTGCAATATTGAACTGCCTTATCAGGTACCGGATAATCGATATTTTTGTCTTGGCGATCACAGGTCTACATCGGTGGATTCGCGAAATACTACGGTAGGCTGTGTATCTGAAGAACAGATAGTTGGGAAAATTGTATTCCGGGTATGGCCTTTGGATGCAATTGGAATTTTGCAGGGGAAAATTGGCAGCAGGTAAAAGAACCACATGTTTTTTGTATAAACCAATCATAGAACACGAGGCTGTGACAGTATTTGCTAATACTGTCACAGTCTCGTGTTTAATCATTCATTCTCTGAATGTCTTTAAGAAGAGATTTATTGGAAAGGATTGAAAGATGAAACGATTTATTTTATGAGATATGGTTTTTAGGGGATGCAGTTGGAAAAGGACCTGAAAGTGACAAGACCTTTTTCCTACCGATGTATTTTACTGGGATCAGATAGGCAAAGAACGTTTTGACTGGCTGGACAGCCTTCCCCAAGAGGATTCCGTGCTGATCAGCGGTATCTATTTCAGGCTGATTCACGGGCGTCCTGTAGATCAGCTCTATGCTGGTTATGACAGTGACGAAAAGCTTTCTGCCGGACTTGTTTCAAAGGATGGCAGCAGGACATATGGGGGACTGATCTGTGCGGACAGCCACAGGCCTTTTGTACGATCCATGGGAGCCGGATACGTCATGAATACGGGAAGTGTCGGCAACAGTATTGGCGTCACAAGGGCCCATGCCCTGATGCTGGAGGGGGAACCGGGCAGTGAAGCACCTGCGCCACTTCATGTGACGGTTCTGAGTGTTCCCTATGATAATAAAAAAGCGGCTGCAATTGCGGCGCGATATCCTCAATTACCTAATTTGAAGGTGTACCAGAATGAGGTCCTGACGGGAGTCTATTCGAGATAGCAGAGTAGGAGAAACAGCATGATTTATGTTGTGGATTGCTGTGCAGTAATGGGATCTGTATGAGGGTTAACGATAGAAAGGGGGATTCCAATGGCACGGATTTTAGTTGTGGATGATGAGCCGGATATCTGTCAGCTGATCAGACGATATGCTGAACATGACGGTTATGAAACAGTCGGTGTTTCGGATGGGGCAGAGGCTGTTGACATTTGCTGTGAGGAAGAATTTGATCTGGTCATTATGGATGTTATGATGCCGGGAATGGACGGTTTTAAAGCATGCAGGAAGATTCGGGAGCATAAAGATATTCCGGTTCTCATGCTTTCTGCCAGAGGTGAAGAGTATGATAAATTGGCAGGATTCGAGGCCGGGGTAGATGATTATGTCACTAAACCCTTTTCGCCAAAGGAGCTGATGGCACGGGTCAATGTAATCATCAGCCGTCATTCGGGTGCTGTGCATCATTCAGACAAAAAGAAAGCTTTCCTGAAATTTGGCGGACTTGAGATTGATACCCTTGGACATGATGTATATATTAACGGGAAGAAAACAGAACTGACGGCAAAGGAGTATGGCCTTTTACTTTATTTTGCCGGGAACAAGGGAATCGTAGTGACCAGAAATCAGATCCTTGATGCTGTCTGGGGATATGATCATTTTGGTGATGAACGGACAGTTGACTGGCAGATCAAGCTTCTCAGGGGCAAGCTTGGAAGCTGCAGGCATATGATTCATACAATCAGAGGGGCAGGGTATAAATTTGATGACTAGGGTAAAATTATTTCGAACAAAACTGTGGCTGTATTTTATGCTGTTTGCCGCCATCATTTTTTCTATCCTGTGGATTCTTCAGACGGTTTTCCTTCAGAGTTTTTATAATAAAATGCTGATTAAAGATACCAGGCAGGCGGCAGAAGAGATTTTGGCTGTCAGTCAGGATCCTGATGCAGAGCAGGTTATTGACCGACTGGCCTGTGATCATTCGCTTCTTGTTTATGTAACGGAGGCAGATGGTACAATAAGATACAGCTCTGATTCCTATAAAGCTTCCTATCATCAGCAATCGGCTGTTGATACGAATAATGGGAATCCGTATCGGGAAGATGAGCAGATGAACTGGCAGATCGGAAGCTATCGGAATCTGCCGGATGGATATGATAATTTTCTTTTGAGATTGCAGGAAAGTGATTCGGGACAAATTGAATACCAAAGTGAAAATCAATTTGTATGGGGTGCCTATATGGAATCCGAAGGCGGAGAGAAGCTGGTTCTTTATGTGAGCACAGTCCTTGGTGCTGTGGGTGCGGCTGCAGCAATTATCCGTGTACAGCTGCTGTGGGTAACCATTCTTTCTTTGTTGATTGCATTTGTTCTCGCATATTTTATCGCAAAACGTTTTTCGGCACCCGTTGCTCAGTTATCTGTCATGGCCAAAAAGCTGGGAGACGAGGACTATAGCGGCAGTTTTCAACAGGGCTTTTGCAGAGAGATAGATGAACTTGGGAATTCACTGGATCAGACGGCAGTAAAGCTGTCGGAAGCAAGAATGTATCAGAAAGAGCTGCTGGCCAATGTATCTCATGATCTTCGTACACCCCTTACCATGATTAAAGGTTATGCGGAAATGGTTCGGGATATTTCCTGGGAGGATGAGGCACAGAGAAATTCAGACATTGGCATTATCATTGAAGAAACAGACAGGCTGGCTGCGATGGTCAATGAGATTCTTGAATATTCAAAGCTGCAGCAGAATCAGAGTACACCAGATTTCGAAGCTGTTAATTTAAGTGAATTGACAGAGAAAATTGTTGAACAATTTCAGTCTTTATTTCATCAGGAAGGAGGCAGCATTGAGCTGAAGACAGAGGATGGCTGCTCTGTATGGGGCAATGCAGCCATGCTTTCACGAGCAATTTATAATCTGATTGATAATGCGATTCGACACACAGGTGAAAATAAACGAATCCTGGTGACAGTGTTTTTATTTCAGGAAGCTAAAGTCCGCCTTGAGGTTCATGATTATGGAGAGGGTATTGCAGAAGAAGAAATACCATATATCTGGGAGAAATATTATACTTCCAGGCAAAGAGGGTATAAGGGCGTTTCAGGCCTTGGCCTTGCTATTGTCAAGCAAATCGCAGTGCTGCACAGTGCAGGATATGGCGTTGACAGTCAAAAAGGATCTGGCAGTGTGTTCTGGATCGAGATACCAAAAATACAGTAACCCGGATGGCGGACATCCGGGTTACTTTAAAGGCAGGTTATACAAGGGTTAGTCTTCGGTGAATGCAGAATGCCACTGCAGATAGGAAGTATGTCCCTGATTGAAGCTGTAGTTCCCTTTGACGACTTCGTCACAGGTACCGTTTACATAAGCGGAAGTACCACCAACGTCATGGCTTTCATAAAAAGCAGCTAATTCATCATCAGTTGCATTTTCCGGCAGTTCCTCATAAATAGCCTGACGGCCGGCATTTTCCTGATGACCGGTGGTATAGCTGTAGGTGCTGACATCATCAGCCGGGTCAGAAGCAGCAAAGGCCGGAACGGCAAGAAAACCTGCAATGAGAACAGCGCCCAGAGTTGATCCGATGACAGCGAACTTTTTCTTTTTCATGTAAGGGTCTCCTTTCTTTTAAATCTATCTATATGATAAGCAGGATTTATGGAAATTGTTTGGAATCAATGAGGAATCTGTGTGGAATTTTTGTTTTTAGACATTCATAGCAAACAGACGCAGAGGGGTTACCGGCCTCTGCGTCTGCAGGTAAGTAAGTAAAAAGAAAGTTACTTATTGTGCAATGGACTGAATCATCTGATCCAACCAGTTCCCTGTAAATGCTTCAATGCTGCCCTGATCGCACAAGGCGGCTAATGCCGGGTCAATTGGTATCTGAGCGGTGCTGTCGATTTGGAACCGGGCCGCTAATTCAGCAATATGGCTCTGTCCAA
>JBJEJD010000037.1:0-2341 GCA_051877705.1 Coprococcus sp.
ACAGCAATGGCAACGATATCATCCATGACAGCCATTGGAAGCAATGTATCCGTCACAGGGCCTTTTGTATGGAATTCATTGACAATGGAGATGGCCGGGGCCGGAGCCGTCGCAAGGGCGATGCCGCCAAAGACCAGGGCCAGATAAACCGGTACGCCGCTGGCCGCAAATACAATTCCAAATATCAGGGAAACCAGGAAAAATGTACCCAGAGACTGTGTGAGCGTTGTGACCACCAGTCCCTTCCCGTATTGCCGGAGCTTTTTCCACACAAGCTCTGTACCAAGCATCAATCCGAAAGCACACTGCATCCAGGTTATGATGATTTTATACCATCCCAGATCCATAATGGACTGCGACATAAGGCCTGCCGCATTGGGGCCCAGCAGCATTCCGATAATAAGCCATCCCAGAATGGCCGGCATCCTGATTTTATTGATCAGTTTCCCGGCTATAAAAGCAATTATAAGTGTCAGGATCCATCTAATCACTAACAGTATCATTTTTTTCAATCCTTTCTGCTATTCCGTAAAGCATTAAATCAATCAGTTTGTGGATTGTTACTTCATGCAGGATGATCTGCTCATCCATCGTCATTGGATCTGCCAGAGACTGCATGAAGCTGCTGTTATAAAATGTCTGTATCATTGAAAAATAGGAAAGGGCATCTGCTTCTGTAATTCCCTTTCTTAAAGAATGCTTTGACAATTCCTTCTTACAGATTTCATTATTCAGTGCGTCAAAAGCTCTGAATATCTCCTGAATCCTTTCTGTCAGGGTTCCCGGTGGATTGGTCCGGGCTTCCATAAAAATATGTGCTTCTGCTTCATATTCTCTGAAAAATGCCATACGTGCATTCATATAACCGGCAAAACTGTTCTCTGCATGACGCTCCCTGATATATGCCATCAGCCTCTCACAGCTGATTTTTACACACTCCAGATAAAGTGTATCCTTGTCAGAAAAATTATAGTAAATAAGTCCCTTATTAATACCGGTCTTGCAAATATGATTAATACTTCCCGCCATATAACCATTTTTCCCAAATTCCATCATTGCCGCATGGATTATTTTGGCTCTTGTAATAGCTGTTTTTTCTTCCTGTTTCATCAATACCTCCTCAGGTCATAAATTAACCATCCGGTCAATAATATCATAAATTGACTTTATGGTCAATATTTTTAGAACTTTATTCTGACTTTATATAGGATTTTTTACCTTCCTATGCTATAATTATTTATTGCACTGATATGCACATTTAAAGCAGCTGCTGAAAGGAGTTTCCGATGGCAATTACCAGAATGACGATCATGAAAGCATCCTCCGACAGTGATTATCGAAGGGGGCAGGATATTTTTCTGATTGATAAGAGAATCGCAGATTTTGAAATAGATATGAATCCGTTCACCAATACGCCTATGATCATGGCGTCTGTTTCTGATGCCGATGGCACTGTCAATGAAGTGGAAGTTTCTATTGATGAAGATGAAAGCCAGATTATTGGAAGTTTTTGCTCCTGTCCGGATTTTTATAGCACAGATGGTTTATGCCGTCATTGTGTCGCTGTCTTATTGAAATATATTTCACGCCGTCATATTCAGTCTTCCGGGCGTGTGATCCCAAACCGTAATGAACGTATCGGACAATCTATGATTGAATCCT
This sequence comes from Coprococcus sp., assembly GCA_051877705.1. GTDB lineage: Bacteria > Bacillota > Clostridia > Lachnospirales > Lachnospiraceae > Coprococcus_A. Next base: position 1,663 of record JBJEJD010000037.1, read on the forward strand.
ATATACAAAGAGACACTTCATCACATCCTGATCAGTCCGTTACCGGTATGATCGAGCTGGAACCAATCCTTCATCAGGAATACAGCAAGCTTTCTGTTGAATTTAAAATAGGCGCAAAAAAGAAATATGTTGTCAAAGATCTTCTGGAGCTGGCACGTCTGGTGAGGGAGCATGAGCTTTTTGAATATGGCAAAAATCTGAAGTTTTATCATGAGAGGGAAGCCTTTTCCGAGTCAAGCCGTCCTCTGCTGGATTTTATTATTCGGCGGGCAGAGGAATACGAATACCATTTTCAATATGTCCAGGAAAACAGCTACAGCTTCCGGACAATGAAAGCCCTGCGTTTTCTACCCCTTTCACCGTCGGCCATTGATGATTTCCTGAGTCTGATGACCGGCCGTACCATGCAGTTCCAGTTTAAAAAGCAGATGCTGAATATCCGGATCGTCGACGGTGATCCCGAACTTGAACTGAAGCTGTCCCAGGACAATGCCATGTCCTACCGTCTGGCTATTGAATCCTGTCACAGTATTGCAGGAGCCCATACCTTCTGGCTGCTGAAAAATAAGATACTTTATCACTGTACACCGGATTTTACAAAGGATATGAAAATATTCCTGTGTGAAATGGAACGCCAGCAGACAGACACCCTGTTACTGTCCGAAAAACAGATGATTCC
>JBJEJD010000037.1:2441-5477 GCA_051877705.1 Coprococcus sp.
GGCGAGGTTTTTATATCAGAAAACATGAAACAGATCCGCATCATTTCTGCTCCAAAGGCTGCTGTCGGTGTCTCCATCGCCAGTGGTTTACTGGAGCTGGATATTCAGTCCGGTGATATGCCTTATGATGAACTGGCCGGAATTCTAAACAGCTACCGCAGGCGCAAAAAGTATTACAAGTTAAAATCAGGCCAGTATCTGCGTCTGGAAAACAATTCACTGAGCGTTCTCTCAGAACTGGCAGACGGACTGCATCTGTCTGATAAAGATATACGCAGCGGAAAGATTTCACTGCCCCTCTACCGTTCCTCTTATGTGGATTCCGTACTGAACCATCATACCAGTGATATCCAGACCCATCGGGACCGGTATTTCAAATCACTGATCAGAGATCTGAAATCCGTGGAGGACAGTGACTACGAAGTACCCGAACATCTGAAGTCTGTTCTCCGCGACTACCAGAAGACGGGCTACCGTTGGCTTCAGACCATTGCCCATCTGGGCTTCGGCGGTATCCTCGCCGATGATATGGGGCTTGGCAAAACACTCCAGATCATTACGCTGCTGGCCGCCGCCAGACAGTCAGATAAACATTCTGTCAGTCTGATCATCTGCCCGTCATCACTGGTCTACAACTGGTACAGTGAAATTGAACGCTTTTCACCGGAGCTGAGTACTCTTCTGATCACGGGCACCGCCGATGAACGCCAGGAAAAACTTCAGTATTATAATGATTATGACATTCTGATTACATCCTACGATATGCTGAAACGTGATATCGATTACTATGATGGGCTGTCTTTCCGCTATCAGATCATCGATGAGGCCCAGTTTATCAAGAATCACAATACACAGGCCGCCCGTTCCGTACGCCGGATCCATTCTGTCACACGCTTCGCTCTCACCGGAACACCGATCGAGAACCGCCTGAGCGAGCTCTGGAGCATTTTTGAATACCTGATGCCTGGATTCCTCTATCCTTATCAGTATTTCCGCTCAGAAATAGAACAGCCCATCGTGGAAAGCAAGGATGAAATAGCCGCCAACCGCCTGAAACAGCTGGTGAAGCCATTTATCATGCGGCGTCTGAAATCGGATGTACTGAAGGAACTCCCGGACAAACTGGAAAATGCCGTCTATTCTCAGATGACGGATGAACAGCAAAAACTATACAATGCCAATGCCCTGCAGCTCCAGAAGGGTCTTGAGCAGCAGAGCGACGACGCATTTAAAACCGGAAAAATACAGATACTGGCGGAGCTTACAAAACTGAGGCAGCTCTGCTGCGACCCGGCTCTTGTCTATGACAATTATCACGGCGGCTCTGCCAAACTGGATACCTGTATCCAGCTGGTTCAGAACGCCATGGCCGGCGGCCATAAGGTGCTGCTGTTCTCTCAGTTTACGTCCATGCTGGATATTATCGAACGGAGACTGAAGACAGAGAGGATTCTTTATTACCGGCTGGATGGCAGCACTAAAAGTGAGAAGCGGACACGCCTTGTTAATGACTTCAATGAGAATGCCGTTCCTGTTTTTCTCATCTCACTGAAGGCAGGCGGAACCGGTCTGAATCTCACAGGCGCTGACATTGTCATCCACTATGATCCATGGTGGAACGCAGCCGCCCAGAATCAGGCTACAGACAGAGCCCACCGTATCGGCCAGACCAGAACCGTCACCGTATATAAAATCATTGCCCGTCACACCATCGAAGAAAAAATTCTGCAGCTTCAGGAATCAAAAAAGGAGCTGGCTGATCAGATCATCTCCGGAGAAGGTATCTCGGCCGCCCAGCTGACAAGGGAGGATTTGCTGAATATCCTGCAATAGAGACTGCCTGTGAGAACAGTTTCACATACAATGAATTTTAAAAGGGCCACTGCAAATAATCGGCCTGTTTTGCAGTGGTCCTTTTTTCTATTAATTACGAAATCCATATATTTTGCTTTACATTAAGCAGATCCTCCACATAGGCCCGGGAAGCTTATCAATTCTTATATCTTTCCAGAAACTTCTTCACATATATTCCCGTATAGGAGTTCGGATTCTCCGCCACTTCCTCCGGAGTGCCGCAGGCTACGATGGTGCCGCCGCGGTCGCCGCCTTCCGGACCCACATCAATGATATAATCCGCCGTCTTAATGACATCCAGATTATGCTCAATGACCACAACCGTATTGCCGCCTTCAGCCAGCCGGCGCAGTATCTCAGTCAGCTTGTGGACATCCGCAAAATGAAGTCCCGTTGTCGGCTCATCCAGGATATAGATCGTCTTACCGGTGCTGCGTTTGCTCAGCTCTGTTGCCAGCTTGATACGCTGGGCTTCACCGCCGGATAAGGTAGTAGACGGCTGACCAAGCTTGATATAAGACAGGCCCACATCATTCAATGTCTCCAGCTTCCTTCTGATAGACGGTACATTTTCGAAAAACTTCACAGCTTCCTCCACCGTCATATCCAGCACTTCAGATATATTCTTGCCTTTATATTTAACCTCCAGCGTCTCACGGTTGTAACGCCTGCCATGGCAGACCTCGCATGGAACATAGATATCTGCCAGGAAATGCATCTCGATCTTGATAATACCGTCTCCGGCACAGGCTTCACAGCGGCCGCCCTTTACGTTGAAGCTGAAACGCCCTTTCTTGTATCCCCTTTCCTTTGCATCCACAGATGAAGCAAAAAGATCACGAATCAGGTCAAAGACACCTGTATAGGTAGCCGGATTGGAACGCGGTGTCCTTCCGATCGGAGACTGATCGATGTTGATCACCTTGTCCAGCTGTTCAATCCCAAGGATATCGTCATGCTTCCCGGGATGAATCGTTCTCGCACGATTCAGGTCTCTCGCCAGCCGTTTATACAAAATCTCATTGACAATGGAACTCTTGCCGGAACCTGACACGCCGGTAACACAGGTCATAACTCCCAGCGGAATGTCCACATTGATATGCTTCAGATTATTCTCCGCTGCTCCGATAATATGCAGAAAACCTGTTGGCTGCTTCCGCTCAGACGGAACAGGTATGCGGA
>JBJEJD010000038.1:0-5469 GCA_051877705.1 Coprococcus sp.
CTCTTTCTTCCAGCCAATATTTCTGTATTTTTATTAATGCAATTACATTTCATATTAATATATATAAATTACACTGTCAAACGACAAAAATGTAGAAAATGTAGAATTTAATAATTTACGTATCTACTCAGCCCTCAATTTTCAAATGGACTGTCCTGCTGAATTGTCTGTTACATATTTACAGAACAAATTCAGGCAGGTAAGAAATAATGACCCCATCTATTCCTCAACTGCCTGAATTCAGGGAGTTTTTTATCTGCAGCTATTTTCCTGCCACACAGATATCATCAATAAAGAGGAAACACAAAGTCACAGGGAGGGTCGATTATGTGGAAGAGCCATCAATCGGACCAATGTGTTATTATGAGAGAAATACTCCTATTGATGATATTTGTATGGCAGAAAAAATCTACGATTTCAGTTTAACATGGCTATATTATCTATGCAATTTCCAGAATATCTTCAAATGTAAGTTTTATTACACAGTCGGATTTTTTGTATAATATTTTCTCTTGCCGGTTCAAACCAATCCCACCATTGAAGTCAGTCTGATCACATTCATCATTATAAAAATCAAAAATTCAGCCGGCTGAAGGAATACTGTCCAGCATTCTCCTCAACCGGCTGAATTCAGGGAGTTTTGTATAGTTTTATGAATTGTCTGTATTTATATTATCTTGCTAAAGCGCCTGCTATAACCATTCTCTGAATCTCATTCGTTCCTTCATAAATCTGCATAATCTTCGCGTCACGAAGCAGCTTCTCAACCGGATATTCTCTGGAGTAACCATATCCGCCAAGAATCTGAATTGCATCAAGGGCTACCTCAACACAGATATCACCCGCATAGCATTTTGCGATAGCCGCCTCTTTAGAATATGGTTTGCCTGCATAGTATACATTCAGGAAATTGATAACAGCTGATCTTGCCGCTTCTGTCTTTATAGCCATATCAGCAAGCTTGAATTGAATACCCTGATGAGCGATGATTGGTTTACCGAATGTCACTCTCTGTTTTGCATAGGCCACAGCTTCGTCAAGAGCTCTCTGGGCAATACCGACGGCCATTGTCGCAGCCATCGGTCTTGCAAGATCAAGGGTCTGCATTGCATAAACATAACCTTTTCCTTCCTGTCCAAGCAGATGATCAGCCGGAATATGCACGTTATCAAAAATAACTTCTGCTGTATCAGACAGGCGGATTCCCATTTTATCTTCTTCTTTACCAACAGATACACCCGGACGGTCGCGTTCTACGATAAAAGCAGAAATCCCTTTTGTACCTTTTGTTTTATCAGTAATAGCAAATACCACATAAATTTGAGCCAGGCTTGCATTCGTAATAAAACATTTACTTCCATTGATGATATACTCATCGCCCACTTTCTCAGCAACAGTTTTGCCGTTGGCAGCATCAGAACCTGCATTGGCCTCTGTCAGGCAGAATGCGGCAAATCCATTGCCCTTTGAGCCTGTAATATAATCTGCAAAATACTGCTTCTGTTCTGGAGTCCCTTGAGCCAAAACCGGTTTCAAAGCCAGACCACTTGCACCAATACCCGTTGAAAAACCAGCATCAACTTTTGCAAATTCTTCATAAATAGCTGCTACAGTATAATAATCAGCTCCGGCGCCACCGTACTCAGTTGGAATTTCCAGAGCATTGAAGCCAATTTCAACAGCTTTCTTGTAAGCTTCCATCGGAAGTTTCCCCTCACGGTCATATTCAGCTGCAATCGGTTTAACTTCTTTTTCTACAAACTTCCTGGCCAGATCGACCATATCCTGCTGTTCCTGATTTAAAATATATCCCATAATTTTACTCCTTTTCTGACTACGGCAGATGCTATTCTGTTACACGGATATCACCAATAAGGAATGGTTACTCAAGTTTCATCTTTAAATAGGAGGGAGGGGCCTTTCCTGTTTTATGTTTATCATGACAAAGTTATAAAAACCTTATTGATGATATCTGTATAACAGATATAGCATCCACCGATAATTACTGTTTAAAAAGCACCGTCAGCTGCTGCTTCCTGAATCTCTGCATCTGTCATACCAAGTATATCCTTCAGAATATACTCATTATCCCGCCCAACTGCGGCAGATAGTTTATATTCAATTTCCGGCATACCTGCGATATTGAGCAGACGGCCTGTAAATTTGGCATATCTCGGTTTGATCTCACTCTCTCCGAAATCAATTGATTTGATAAATCCAGTCTCCAGTGCATGCTCATCCTCCAGAAGATCCTTTGCATTCTGTACCATACCGGCAGAAACACCGGCCATCTGCAGACGATTCACCACTTCTTTATTGGTGTATTGCGGCGTCCATTCTGCAATCTTTGCATCCAGCACTTTATAATTGTCCAGACGCTTTTCCATGGTCTCAAACATTGGATCGTCAACCCACGGGCACTCATTCCTCAGTTCATCCTGGAATCTTTTCCATTCTTCTTCATTTCCTACAGCAATTACACACCAGCTGTCATCGCCGGCACACGGATAACAACCATGAGGAGCCATCTGATTAAGGTAGTGGCGATTTCGAATGGAACTGTTTCGACTCCTGCAGCACTGTAATCCATAAATGCTGAACCAATAACAGCAACATTTGCTTCTGTAGAGCTCAGATCAATAAACTGACCTTTACCGGTACGACGACGATACTCCAGAGCACTGACAATAGAAGCTGCGATAAATACACCGCCCGCATAATCTGCAAGCGCAGCAGATATGCCATAAGGCGCCTCCCCATCATACCCGATCAGACTGGAGAATCCACTGAGGGCCTGCATAATTGGAGCTGCTGTCTTGTATTCACTGTATAGACCATAATCTCCCATACCTGAAGCATTAAGAACAATGATATCCTCTTTAATTTTGGATAACATCTCATAATCAATACCCATTTTATGAAAACCTCCCGGAGAGAGATTGGCTGTAACAACATCAGCTTTTTTCACCAGCTCATGAAGAATCTTCTGGGCCTTGGCCGATTTTATATTTATATTCAGGGACATCTTGGACAGATTATTCTCCTGATAAACCCACCCGGCCTCCTGCAGAGAATTTTTTACACCCGGACGTGTATAGCCATGGCGGAAATTGTCCGCATGCCTGGCAGCCTCAACTTTAATGACAGTCGCACCCAGACTAAGAAGCTGCTTGGTTCCATATGGTCCTGCCATTACATGACCAAAATCAACAATTGTTATTCCTTTTAAAGGCAGTCTTTCCATAATGTTCCTCCTCCCCAGCTAAATGACTGACTGTTCTTTAAGTGTCGATATCTCCTGTGCAGACAGTCCCAGACGTCCATAAATTTCCGCATTATGCTCACCGAGCACCGGCGGCTTCCCTCCAACCTTCAGTTCCGCTTTCGAGAACTTTATCGGATTGGCGACAGTTTTATATCTGCCGATCTCCGGATTATCCACTTCAACAAAGAGACCCCGTTCTTTATAATGTGGACTCTCAAGTACTGACTGCGGTGTCTCGGAAGCACCTACAGGAATATTTCTTCGCTGTGCTTCCTCCATATAGGACTGTTTGTTATGCAATGCAGTATGTCTTGACACAAGGGCATTGACTTCCTCTCTCTCTGCCACCAGATTCTGATTGAAATAGCTTGGCCCGCCATATTTCGGATCATCAAAATGCCCGACATCCAGACCATCTTCCTTCATCCACTGGATAAACTCATCCCATTTACCCGAACCAAGCAGCTGAACATAACCATCCTTGCATGCATAATAATTATACGGGACAAACATCCCCTGGGAACCTGTTCTCGACGTAACTTTATGATAGTACTGATAAACCCCCGGGACCTCTCCCCGCCATGTAGCTGCCGCTGAAAACATAGACATATCAAGATAATCGCCCATACCATCTGCTGCTCTTGCCGAAATAAGAGAAACGATACCCGTAAGGGCAAGAACACTTACCATATTGGCCGTGAAATTCAGTCCAACCTGCAGAGGCTCACGTCCCGGTATACCTGTTTCATACATTGGCCCACCCATAGCATACGGGATCAAATCAGAGGATGCCTGCCACTGCGCATGCGGTCCCTCCTGTCCAAAAGGTGTGATGGAGCACATAATCAACTGTGGGTATTCTTTTTTCAGCGTCTCATAATCAAGACCCAGTTCCCTCATAGTGCCCGGCTTGGAAGTTTCCACAAGGACATCTGCATCCCTGACCAGTTTCAGGAACAATGCACGGCCTTCTTCTTTCTGAATATCAAGTGTAATACTCTTTTTACCGGCATTATAATAAGCGTGAAACAGGCTTTTTTCTATATCTTTCTCGTCTCCTGCAAACGGGCCGATATGACGGGTAGAATCACCCTTAGGCGGTTCTACCTTAATGACTTCCGCGCCAAGTTCTGCCAGCAATCGTGTACAGTAAACACCATTCTCGTTTGCAAGATCCAGTACTCTAATACCTTCAAGAATCGTGTTGCTCATTCATCTCACCTCTCTATTTTATTTCTATATTCGTAACAGCAGGTCCGGCATGGCGGCGTCAAAAAACGCCGCCTCATCCATCTAATGTATCCATTAACCACGGGAAGGAAGTTTTACTGTTGCATTACAGCTTGTATGAACAAGGCCATTCTGAGTTTCACTTGCAAGATCAATATCTACAAAGTACTCTCCGTCCTTTTCATATTTCTTCACAATCTTACCCTTTGTTGTATTGGTATCGCCGATAAATGTCATGGCCCGGCACTGGAAATTCATCTTTGTAATGAAAGCATCATCACCCATCCAGTTGGTCACCGCATGTGAAATAATCGCCATACTCTGAGCGCCGTAATGAACACCCTGCGGGAAACCACATTCCTTTGCTACACGCTCCATATGCCAGTCACAGGCTGTACGCGCACCGGTTTCCGAGTCTGTGTGGGCATATACCGGGTCAACAAATGTCAATGCATATTTATGAGCAAAGGCACCCGGATAACCGATATTCACTTCCTGGGAAACAAACGCAAACATATCAGAAATATCAAGAGGGCCTAACAGGAGAGGTGTAATCTCATCGCCTTCATTGACATCTTCCCAGTAACGTGGATCCGCGCCTCTGTGAAGCTTTCCTGAAAGTTCCTCTTCATACTGTGCGTAAATCTTGTCAAGTACTTCCTGAGGATAGCGAGGCTGTTTGTACTGCCATGCCTGTTCCGGTGTCATCGGACTGCCAACTACCTTTGTTCCCGGAGCTACACAGGTAAGAATCATAACGCCTGTACCTGAGCATACCTTTTCATTTCTCTGATTATAATAATCACAGCGTGTCCGGCCAAAGAACATTCTCTTGCCTGGTTTCTTCCTTTTTGCTTCAACAAATCCTTCAAAAGTAGATGTTACAGTAAATGAATCATCCGGACGGATTTCCTTAAAAAATTCATGATCACATCCACCATCCATCATCTGAACACCACCTATATCATCAGGAA
>JBJEJD010000039.1:0-43392 GCA_051877705.1 Coprococcus sp.
AATGACTGATGCATCAAAAAGTATTTTTCAGGAGGATATTTATGACCCATTTACTGCTTCTAATTATATACATATCATTCATCAGCCTCGGCCTGCCGGATTCTCTGCTTGGATCTGCATGGCCCTCCATATATCCGGCATTTAACGTACCCGTTTCCTATGCCGGCATAATTTCCATGATCATCTCTGCCGGGACCATCTTTTCGAGTCTACAGAGTGACCGTCTGACCAGGAGGCTTGGCAGCGGCAAAGTGACTGCTATCAGCGTTGCCACAACGGCCCTGGCGCTTTTTGGATTCTCCATCAGCCACTCTTTCTGGCAGCTTTGTCTGTGGGCCATTCCTTATGGTCTCGGTGCCGGAAATGTGGACGCTTCCCTGAACAACTATGTCGCGCTGCATTTTGCCAGCCGTCACATGAGCTGGCTGCATTGTATGTGGGGTGTGGGAGCCTCCGTCGGACCTTATATTATGGGATATGCTCTGACAGGAGGACAGGACTGGCAGATGGGATATCGTTACATCGCCATTCTTCAGGTATTTTTAACAGCCATTCTTGTATTCAGTCTTCCCCTTTGGAAGAACCGTTCGGCCGCAGCGGATGGTGATACAGGCAGTTCCTCAAAACCTTTGAGTTTACATGAGATTTTCCAGATTCCGGGAGCCAAAGAAGTGCTGGTTACATTTTTCTGTTACTGTGCATTGGAACAGACTGCCGGTCTGTGGGCCAGCAGCTACATGGTTATGAAAAACGGTCTGACAACAGAAAAAGCAGCCAGTCTGGCAAGCCTTTTCTTTATTGGTATTACTGTCGGCCGGGCCATCAGCGGTTTTCTGACCATGAAACTGAACGACACACAAATGATTCATCTCGGATTAACAATTATCCTCATCGGCATTGCCACCATACTGCTGCCATTTGGAATCAATGCCACCATGACGGGGCTTATCCTCATCGGCCTTGGCTGCGCACCGGTCTACCCGTGCATCATCCATTCCACGCCAGTTCATTTCGGTGCAGACAGATCTCAGGCTCTCATTGGCGTTCAGATGGCCAGCGCCTATATTGGCACACTGCTTATGCCGCCGCTGTTCGGACTCATTGCCAACCATATCAGCATCGGCCTGTACCCGGTCTTTCTGCTGGCAATTCTTGTCTGTATGACCATCATGCATGAAAAACTTATACAAAAAACAGCCCATTAATAAAAGAAGGCTGGCTACACAGGCCAGCCTTTTTATTTCGACTACTTATGTAATTTTTTGATTACCTTGAACACCACTGTATTCTCCAATGCCAGTGGCTCATTGTGAGCAAAAAAGACAATACCATCCGTCGGTGCCACAATCTGCATGGTGACATAGCCTTCATAGGGATCAATAATCTCCGCCATGACTTCACCCATGCGTATTGGATCATTCGGCCCTTTCAGACGTCTGAATATTCCGGCAGCATTCGTTCTGATGGAGAGCAGATCACTTTCCTCAATAACGCTGGCAATATAGCCGCTGTGACCAAAATACTTGATAATACCCATTCTCGTCAGGAAACGCATAACCGATGCCACAGCCTGATCGGCGGATGTCACATCGATTCTGTCTGTAGCGTTGGTATAAACAGAAAAGGCGTTTGTCTCCCATATCTGCCAGTTATAATTGAGAGTTGTTGTATCATAAGGTCTCGGTTTACGGATAACTACATAAGGCAGCCCAAAGAGATTGGCCAGACTTGGATTCTGATAACCTGTATCCATCATACGCACATGGGGAATAAAATCCCCCTGCATGTAAAAACTGGCAAACTGAATACCATAACTGTAATCCTTAATATTTTCAAAGACACCGGCAGCAATTCTCTGGGTTGTCTCCCCTTCATTGTATCCGGGAAACATACGGTTGATATCTGTATTATCCGCTGGCCAAAAGCGTCTGCCAATATTCATGGAAAAATGATTGACACTCGGTATAACCAGTATTTCCTTGCCGGAACTGATGCAGCCCCGTCTTTCAAGCTCCTTAAGCGTATTGATGATCTGTGAACATATGTATAACTGCTGTACCTCATTGCCTCTGAGCGCACCAACAATACATGCTGATTTTTCTCCTTTTCCAAAACGGTATCCGTGAACCCTCAATTCATCGCGGTACGGAGCCTGCAGTCTGAAAAGAATTTCCTTTGTCATTTCATGATACCTCCCAGAATTCTAGCAATCAACGATCCCTCATAGACAACAGGATATTCACGCAGTGTAAACACCTCACCATCCACCGGTGAGTCGATATGCTGCAGGACTTTACCGGTCAGCGGTTCCACAATATCACCGATTGGCTCTCCTTTTCTCACATTTTTCCAGTGTCCCACCGTTGGAATAAAGATGCCCGATGTCTCCGCATTAATAAAGCTCACCTCTCCATCCATTGATATAACAGGTTCTCGCGGCTCCGTCGCATATCCATCCCAGATACCCAATTCTTTCATCAGTGTAAAGATTCCCTCCACCAGCTGGTCACAATAATGCCGGGTAATGCGCATGCCAACCCCCATTTCCACAACCAGCGTCGGAACCCCCCGCATATTCATGGTATGAGCCAGCGTTGCCTCAAGAACCGTAGCTGCAGAATGCACCCAAATGAAATCCACATTCAGAAATTTTGCCAGCGGTACCAGTTTCTCAGCTGTAACCTCACTGATTCGTACCTGGGGAATCTCTTTCAAAAAAATATTACTTGAATGAATATCAATACACAGATCCGCTCCTTCGATATCCTCTACGATTTCAGATGCAATAAATTCTGCCATGCTGCCATCTTTATTGCCCGGAAAAATCCGATTCATATCCAGATCAAATTTCGGAATTCCCCTTGTGATGGAATCCACACCAAGAGGATTCAGCGCCGGATAAATGTCCACAATCCCCTTCAGACATTCCATACTCTCCTGTATACGGCGATTGACCTCATAACAGACAAACTGACCCTCCAGCTCATCCCCATGGGTTCCCGTAACAATACATATTCTTTTTTCTTTGCCGGTCAGATGCTCCGGCTCCAGTCTGTTCTTTTTGATACTCAGCAATTCATCCACCGGAAGAGCAGATGATACGACTGTTTCAATCATTGCTGTTGCCTCCGTTCTATTTCCCATCTATACTTCTTCTACTTTGACCGATACGGTCTGTTCCTGCTTTGCATTGCCATAGAAGGAACCTCTGATGACCGCGCAGTCATTGTAATCTCTGCCATGTGATAATTTGATATAAGTCTCATCAACCATCAGATTGTTGGTCGGATCCAGTCCATACCAGTATCCATTGCACATGATTTCCACCCAGGCATGGGTCACACCTTCACCAATCATAAAGCCGGCCACATATCTGGCACCAATGCCATCCAGATGACATAGAGCAATTAATATATGGGAATAGTCCTGACAGACTCCCTGCCCCAGAACCATGGCCTGTTCAGCCGTTGTGTGAACATCCGTCACACCCTGGACATATTTAAAATCACTATACAGACAATTCATCAGATACAATGCTCTCGACAGCTCATCTCCTCCCTGTGGGCGATGAGCCTGATAAAAGGCCCATAATGCAGCGGAGGTGCCCGTATATCCGGATGCATACTTATAGCACGGATGCCATCCGGTCCTTTTTCGGCTATGATCCACCTGTACCACACCGGATACCTCGAAACCAAACTCCCGGTGCGGATAGAGTATCTCACCTTTCTGTACAAAATTGTCAAAATTGTCTTTTGTTGTTACAATTCCCGCCTGAGGCCAGACCTTATAATTCAGTTCAATGGTCTTCTGCCTTGCTTCCTGTCTCGGAAGACAGCGCAGAGTAAAATAATGTGTTACAATATCATTGGAGAAAATCTGGCTTGTGCGATAGACAAACCGAAGCTTCTTCATTAAAACCGTTCCTCCAGTAAATGATTGATACAACTGATCGCATCAAATCTGGAAATCTGCTCGTCACTGTCTGCATCTATAATATCCAGAAGATGTAACATACTCTCCCTCTTATATTGCAGATGACTTTTATTCAGACGGTTGCTCAGCTTCGAATATTCTTTCAGTTTTTTATCATATGGCATTGAAAATCTAAAATACAGATCCAGCCGTTCCTGATACCGGCCAACTTTAATAACATTCCTTGACTCCTCATCATCCACATAGTCATCCATACATCCCCAGAAAGCCATGAGATAATCCAGAACTCTCTGCATTTCCAAAAGAGGCGCATGTTCTTTGTAGCCTTCTTTAAGAATATTGAGTGCCATTTCCAGATAGGATAATGTCTCCGAACTAATGGTATCCCTGATCACGATGGCATTATCATGAGCCCTTGTAAGATTGGATACCATGGAATTCGGATCCGATGCATCAAAAATATAATTTCTGCTGAAAATATCCTTGTTGCCATAAATATCCGGAATTCCCAGCTTCTCACAATATTTCTGATAAGCCGCCGGATCAAAATCAATCATCTGATCATAATATTGATTAAAAAGTCTTAGTGTGGTATAGGTCCTTTCTGTATACCTTCCCAACCATAATAAATTATTTGCTTTAACTATCGAGATAATACCCATGTATCTTTAAAGCCTCCTCCCTGCGATGAATTAACTACGAATGAATCCGGATTTCTTGAGAATCTGGTCAGTCCACATTTCCATACCTTCACCTCTTTACCATAGAGTACAAAAGCACGCAGATCCGCTTTTCTTGGAACCATTTCACCCTTATCAATAATATCAAGATCTTTGAAATCAATGACCTCCTGGGCAATAAATCGTCTTGATTCTGTTTCAATAAGCTGCTTCATATGGGACAATCCTTCCGCGTCCAGATCTCTGCCAAACACAACACCATAACCGCCGGCCTCTGCCACATCCTTGATAACAAGATGATCTATATTCTCCAGCACATATTTTTTATCCTCCTCATAAAAAGGCAGATATGTCGGTGCATTTTTCAAAATAGGCTCTTCACTGAGATAATAACGGATCATCTTCGGCACAAAATAATAAATCCCTTTATCATCAGCCACACCGTTGCCCGGCGCGTTGATCAGCGCTACATTACCTTTTTTATAAGCATCAAAAACATTCGGCACACCGATCAGGGATTCCGGGTTAAAAGCCATCGGATCAAGAAATTCATCCGAAAGACGGCGGTAAATAGCGCCGACCTTCTTCGGATGGCCGGAATAGTCCTTATAATAAACAATATCATCCTCCACAAACAGATCCTCCGGCATGGCCAGAACAGACTTTGTTCTCTCTGCCAGATAAGAATGTTCAAAGAACGCTGCGTTATATCGACCCGGAGTCAGAATAACATTGATGCCGCCGCAGTTACAATTATCCATGGTCGCTTTCAGCAGCACTGCATAATCTCTGTTCTCCGCCACATTATTCTCAACAAAAGTCTCAGGACTGACTCTGCGGCAGATATCCCTGGCGATCAGCGGATAAGAAGCACCGGAAGGTATCCTCAGATTATCTTCAAGAATATACCATTCACCATCCTTACCTTCCACCAGATCAATACCGCTGATATGGGTATAAATGCCTTTTACCGGACGAACACCTTCACAAACCGGGAGATAACCGCTTGAACTGAATACAAATTCCTCTGCCACCACACCATCTTTTATGATCTTCTTCTCTCCATAAACATCATTCAAAAAGCAGTTAAGAGCTGTCACCCTCTGAATCAGACCGCGCTCAATATAGTCAAACTGTTCCTTTGGAATAATTCTCGGAATAGCATCAAATGGAAAAATCTGTTCTCTGAAAGTTCCATTTTTATAAATACCAAAGCGCACACCATAGCGCGCCATCAGACCATTTACCAAATCCATATTGTCCAATAAATTTTGCATTCCTGTTCTCCCCCTTATCCTTATATATTCAGATTTACGATCCCTCTGCCATCAGATTCACCGTTTAAAAAAAGAAAAAGGCGCCTTGCATAAGGCGCCTTTACCATTTGATATATAATATCATATACCTGTTCTTTTCACTTGTCAATCATCAATTATTCCATAATTTCTCAATCTTTGGAGCTGCAAGATACATCTGTGCAGCAACATTTGTCACAGCCTTGAAATCTGCAACCTGCGGTGCCACATAATAGCAATAACGCGCACCATTTTCTACAGCTGCATCTACATAAGTAGTCGTATCCTTAACAACTGCAATTCTTGTATAACTGCTTTCATTGAATTTCTTACGGTAAATTCTATATTCACTTGCTTCATTTACCTTCGTCCATTCAATTTCAATACCATTTGATGAATTGCTGAGTTCAACCGTTGTATGAATAATCGATTCTGTCTCTGACCAGCCTGAATAATATGTACTTGAGCCGGATGAATTGAAAGCACGTACTCTTACATAGTAGCGTTCTCCCTTTTTAAGTCCGCCTATTACTTTCTGAAGCTTTTGTGTAGACGGAACATCAATGGATTTGCATTCGTCAAATGTGCTGTTGGTACTGTAACAAATCTGATATCCGGATGCCATCTCATTCTGCGACCAGACAACTTTCATCTTTCCAGTTCCTTTTTCAGCTAATCTTTCAACAATGGCTGCTGTCAGTTCTTTTCTGTTCGTCTTGAAATGGAAATATGGTCTTTCTTTAATGACAGTAATTTCAACCGGATATTCATATTTCTCCAGAGCTGCAAGAATATTCGGTCTTACTTCATCCAGAGTCCTGCCTTCATCCAGAATCACAAATAAATATGGTACAAAATAACCCTCATGATCCTGATCCGGTACACAACAGAAGAAACCATCCTTCACACCGTCTGCCTCTACAACACGACTCTCCATTCTCATCATAAACAGATAGCCGCCGCCAAAACGTTCTGCCAGTCCACGCCCAAGGACATGAACAATCCCCTGCTCTGTAATATATCCATAGTCTCCTGTATGCAGCCATACCTGACCATCCGGATGAGGAATCAGCGTATTCTCTGTCATTTCTTCACCCATATAGCCACTGTATCCAAGCATTTTTGAAGGCCCGTTCATACAGATCTCGCCAATCTCTCCGTAATTCTTCTCCTCCAAAGTAGCCGGATCAAAAGCAGACAGTACCGTTGCAGGCAATGGCATTCCCACACATCCGTCCTTTAAAGGGAACAATGGATTCGGCAAAGTAAAGCATGACCCGCCTTCACTCTGACCATATCCGGCACTGATTTTCTGCAGACAGTTATGTTTGTGGAAAAATTCTTCCGCTTCACGGTATTTCCTTTCACTCATCTGCTCTGCACCCGGTCCGATACTTCTCAAATGCGACATATCATAGTCTTCCGGAATCCTGCTGCTCTTCATCATGATATCACACATCATCGGAATCATGGCCCAGTAATTCGGCTTCAGTTCCATAAATCTTATATCAATATCATCTATCGGACAGAATGGATCAAGAATAACTCTCAGGCCAGTTGACCATGGAAAGATGGTCATTGCAACTGTTACTGCAACAAGTGCCGGTGTTAATCCCGAAATCCACCAGGATTCCTGTATATCAGATGGCTGTACAAAAATAGACATCTGATAGGCAACCGCTACCATACTGGCACCTGAATGAATGACTAATTTTGAAATACCTGTTGAACCACTGGTATAGGCACCAAATAATGGTCTGGAAGAATCAGATGCTACGGCATAATCGCCAACAAAATTTCTGCCCAGATTCATGAACTCATCCCATGTAAGATCGCCCTCTGTCATCCCTGTCTTAGCCGGATAACGAGACTCAATCTCCTTAATAATATAATCCGGGATCCTGCTCTTATCTGCGTAATCATAAGGAGAAACCTTGATCATACGGGTCATCGGCGTCGTCGTCCGGAATAATTCTTCATCCTCTTTTGAAAGATAATCATGTACAAAAGCTGTTGATGCCTTTGATTTACGAATGGCAAAGCAAAGCTCTTCCGGTATATCATCACGGCAGATCAACGCAGCGCCAATTCTCTCAGCTGCTAAAAGCAGAATGTAATGTGACGGAACCCCCTGTAAGAACACAGGAATTCTGTCTCCTTCTTTAAAACCGATAACTTTCAGGGCCTTTGCGGCAATTTCTACTTCCTGCCAGAATTCTTTCCATGTAAATCTATTTCCATAATACTCGAATGCATCTTTACTTTCATCCGGATTTTTCATCTTCAGAAAAGCTTCCAATGTCATTTTAGGAACTTCCAGATTTTGAAATGCCTCAGGATAAAACTTAAGCCACGGTTTGTCAACACTCGCCTTTCCTGTCAGCTTTACAGCATTTAAATTCATTTCTTTACCTACTCTTTCGCATATATTTCTTAAACTTAATGTAAACACACAACAACGAAATTATACTGCTCTCACAATTCTTTGTCAACGTCCCTAAACCCAAATAAAAAAGATTCACTGTGATGCATTTTTTTCATAAATTGCGAAACATGAAACATGAATTGAATTTTCATTTACTTTCCAATCAATATATGTTATAGTTTAAAATAATTAATGAATAGATTTAGTTATATTAATAATTCGCCAATTCTGAATACCGGAGGACTTATGGATATTAATTATGAACTATACAAGGTTTTCTACTATGTTGCCAAGACACTGAGTTTTTCTGATGCTTCCAAGCGTCTGTTTATCTCTCAGTCAGCTGTAAGCCAGTCAATCAAAGCTCTCGAAAAGAAGCTGAACCAGCATCTTTTCATCCGCAGCACCAAAAGAGTAAAACTGACACCGGAAGGAGAAGTTCTGTTCAAGCATATTGAACCGGCAGTGAACCTGATCATGCGCGGTGAAAACCAGATCCTAGATGCCAATGCCTTGAATGGCGGCCAGCTGCGCATTGGTGCAAGCGACACCATCTGCCGATACTATCTGGTTCCGTATCTGAAAGCTTTTCACGAACACTTTCCAAATGTCCACATCAAGGTGACCAATGGTACATCCAGTAAATGTGTGGATTATCTGGAAAACGGGCAGGTAGATCTCATTGTAACTAACTATCCCAATCCCCGTATCAACACCGTAGGCAATATCCGCAAAGTTAAAGATTTCAAGGATATCTTTATCGCCAATCAGAATTTCAGTCATCTGAAGAATCATCCTCTGAGCTTTGAAGAACTGTTGCAGTACCCGATTCTGATGCTTGACAAGAACAGCATGACCAGCGAGTTTTTGCACAGTCTCTGTCAGCAGCGGCAGCTTGATCTGGTTCCTGAAGTAGAACTGAGCAGCAACGATCTCCTCATCGATCTGGCGCGTATTGGCCTTGGTATAGCCTTCATTCCCGACTTCTGTCTTCCGGATGATGATCAAAATCTTTTCCGGCTGACTATGTCCGAAGTTTTTCCGACTCGTCAGCTCGTTGTCGGCTACAATGATAAGCTTCCTGTCTCGGAAGCTGCCAAATATTTCATCGAAAGCCTAAATGAGGAGAAGTTCCTGTAAGGTACTTCTCCTCATTTGATCAGATATATGCCAATGTATTCTGTTATTCTGCACCGTCGAACAGTTCGTTGAACTCCTGCTCATCCAGCATCTCATCAAAGTAATCCGAAACGAGTTCAAACTCATCGTCATCTTCGATATTCTCTAAATTAATTTCGTCATCGCCCAGTTCCTCAAAACGATACAGATAAATCTGCGCATCCTCTTCCACCTTACCCTCATCATCCATCGGCAGAAGTGCTATATACTGCTTGTTATTCACCGGGAAAACGGATAATACGATACACTCCAAACTTCCCCCGTCATCCAGATCCAATGTCATTGTATCTCTGTCTTTAAACTCAGAGTCTTTTGGTTGTCCCATTCATTTACCTCATTTCATAAAAAATAAATCTCAGTGTATTTACATATATATCACATTTCCTGTTTTTTTTCAATAGCCGGACTGCATTGATTATAAAACTTTCAACAGCTGATTGGACAGGCAGAACTGGATATCCAGCTTTTTAGCCTGTTTAATCTTATCAAATCGAATAACAATGGCTTTGTCTGTGACTTCCTGTATCACTCCCTGCCCATAGGTCTGATGGACAACTCTCATACCCGTTTGAATAGCATCTCTGTCCACCAGAATTTCCCCAACAAAACGGGACATTGCCAGAGATCTCCCATATCTTTCCTTCAGAAAAAAAATATGTAACTCCGATTTTGCCCGGGTCATGGCTACATAGAACATGCGCCTCTCTTCCTCAATATCTGAATCCAGCAGCGCTTTATGGTGAGGTGTGACTGTTTCATTGGCATCCACAATAAATACAATTTCGTATTCCAGGCCCTTGGAATGATGCATCGTTGCAAGGGACACACTATCACCTTTATCCTCTCGCCGATTCCGGGCCTGCTGTTTCAGCTGCTCTGTATATGTTTCGATATGTTCGAACCATTCGTTAAAAGTCCTGTAATTTCTTGAACTTTCCTGGAGTTCATCCAACACCTCCAGTAGTTCACCACCCTCCAAACGACGTTCTTCAGCATATTTCTCCAGAAATTCCTCATAACCTATTCCGTGCCGGATATAATTAACCGCTGCAAAAGGCTGCATATTCTTTAACATCTTCACATCATACATGAATTTTGACAGGCGCTCCTGCATCCATGTTTTGCCGTTGTATTTTTCCATAAGCACATCCATAGCCACCTGACGATCATCAAATACCTGTCGACTCACATAGCGGTTTGGACGGTTGATGATTCTCAGATAATCCGCTCTGGCCGTACTTCCCATAGCTATACGGATATAAGCCATCACATCCTGAGCAATCCAATGCTGATAGATATTAGGCATGGCATCCTGCATTTTAAATGGGATGTTGTATTCCATCATTTTCTCAAGCAGCATCCGTGCCTGGGTATTTGTACGGAACAGGACCGCCATTTCTCCGTATGGAATCTGTTTCTGCTGGTGATTATTCATGATTTCCCGAATAACCGCTGCATTCTCATCGGCTGGTCCCTGAAACACCCGGATATCAATGGGTTTCTCATCTGTCCTGGCAGCCTGTATCTCTTTCTCAAAACGCTGTTTATTATTTTTAATGACACATCCGGCTCCCCTGACAATGGCTGCCTGACTTCTATAATTCACCGACAGGAAAACCTTCTTCACTTTCGGAAAATCCTTTTCAAAATTCAGCATGATCTCCGGCCTGGCTCCGCGAAATCCGTAGATGGACTGATCATCATCCCCTACAATAAAAATATTATTCTGCGGCAGTGCCAGCATCCGCACTAACCGATACTGTAAAAGATTGATATCCTGAAACTCATCGATCAGTATATACTGATATTTCTGCTGCCAGGCCGCCAGAATATCTTTCCGCTCTGTAAACAATTCATAGGTATAAACCATCATATCTTCAAAATCGATAAGACGGCTGTTCTCCATCCGCTTCACATACTGTCGGTAAATATCTCTGAATACAGATGTGGCACAGCTGGTGGCATAATAATGTTCAATATCCAGCATACTGCCCTTCACCAGGCCAATCTCGCCAAGAACATCATTGATAAATTCATTGACATTATCCGGCTCCACAGGCATATCTTCAATGATATCCCTCATAAACTGCTGCTTCTGTTCCTCCCGAATAATATTGGCCGCCGTATAATTGTATGCATGACGTAATATGGAGAAAAAAACAGCATGGAATGTACCAAAACTGACTGGCAGTACCTTTCCATTCATCAGAGAAACAAAACGCTGCCGCATTTCATCTGCGGCAGCTTTTGTAAAGGTCACAACCAGTATACCCGCCGGATGAACACCGGCCTGCTCAATCAGCCATTGAACCCGATGGGTAATAACCATGGTCTTGCCTGATCCCGGACCGGCCAGAACCATCATTGGCCCACGATCATGGCAGACCGCCTGCTTCTGAGACTGGTTCAACTTCATAAACTATCGCCCCTGGGCTTCTGTGATCAATCTGTCAATGGCTGCTCTGATTCGATTCAGAGACTCCTCTTTGCCAAGGACTTCCATCAGTTCTGTAGCGCCTCCCGGTGTCATCTGCTTGCCGGACAAAGCCACACGGATCGGCCACATAACAAAGCCGACTTTCTTGCCTTTATCCTTGCCATACTGTCCCAACACTTCAAACAGGGCATCGTTACTGTAATCCTCCTGTTTCTCCAGAACAGGCAGAACCTCCTGCAGAACTTCCAGAGAATTCTCCAGATTAGTCTTGTTCTTCTTATGGACATACATATTGATGTCGTAATCCGGCACCTGCTCAACAAAATCAATCTGATCCTTTATATCCGGCCATATCTCAATACGTGTCTTGATCATGGATGCCAGTTTCTCGAAATTCACATTTCTTGACACAACTGCTTTCATATGCGGCAATGCCAGCTCATAAAAACGTTCAAAATCCATTTTTTTCAAATATTCACCATTCATCCAGCGCAGCTTCACCATATCAAATACAGCTGGTGTCTTACTCATATGATGATAGTCAAATTCCTTCACCAGTTCTTCCAGAGTAAAGAATTCATTATTATCTTCCGGGCTCCATCCAAGAAGAGCAACAAAATTGATAATCGCCTCTGTCAAATACCCCTGATCAAGCAGATCCTCATAAGAAGAATGACCACTCCTCTTGCTCAGCTTCTTGTGCTCTTCATTAGTGATGAGCGGACAATGAATGTATACCGGAACCTCCCATCCGAATGCATCATAGAGACGATTATATTTCGGAGAAGAAGACAGATACTCATTACCCCTGACTACGTGGGTAATACCCATCAGATGATCATCCACCACATTGGCAAAATTATATGTAGGGAACCCATCTGATTTTATCAGAATCATATCATCCAGTTCCGCATTCGGAACAGTAATATCTCCATAAATCTCATCCTGGAATGTAGTCGTACCTTCCATCGGGTTGTTCTGGCGAATAACATACGGTACACCAGCTGCCAGCTTCGCTTCTACTTCTTCCCTGCTCAGATGGAGACAATGCTTGTCATAATGGAATATCTCCTTGCCATTCACCATCGTATGCAGTCCTGCCAGCCGTTCCTCATCGCAGAAGCAATAATAAGCCTCTCCTTTATCGATCAGCTTCTTTGCATATTCAAGATATATGCCCTGAGCCTGACGCTCACTCTGAACATATGGTCCTACCCCTCCGTCCTTATCAGGACCTTCATCATGCATCAGACCTGTACCAGCCAGTGTACGGTAGATAATATCAACGGCGCCTTCAACCTCTCGTTCCTGGTCTGTATCTTCTATTCTTAAAATAAACTGTCCATCTTCATGTTTTGCAATCAGATAAGCATACAAAGCTGTCCGCAGATTACCAACATGCATTCTGCCCGTCGGACTCGGAGCAAATCTTGTCCTAACTGTCTTACTCATCACACAATTCTCCTCTTTCTACTACTTATTATCTTCCAGCAGTTCAGCCTATAACGCAGCAACGGCAGGATTGTGCTGAACCGCTCACATTCCCATCTATTTTACCCCATTGTAAGGATGCAATCAAGGGTAACTTAATTTAATTGAAAAGCTTTTTTAACAGCCGGCAGTACAAGTCCTGACACCAGACCGATCAGCAGGC
This sequence comes from Coprococcus sp., assembly GCA_051877705.1. Classification (GTDB taxonomy): domain Bacteria; phylum Bacillota; class Clostridia; order Lachnospirales; family Lachnospiraceae; genus Coprococcus_A. The sequence continues at coordinate 13,607 of JBJEJD010000039.1, forward strand.
CTGTAACAATTCCGGCAATCATCAGAACCGGCACATAGAACAGAAGATTCATATTCTCCACCACAAAAACGGCTACAATAATCTGACCGATATTGTGGCTGACACCTCCTGCCACACTGACCCCCAACACTGACAATCCTTTGATTTTTCGACAAATAGTCATAACCGCAAAGCTTAAAATACCGCCTGCAATACTGTACATCAATGCCGCCAGATTCCCAAAAGTGAAAGCAATCAGAATAATTCTGACCATGGAAATCATAAATGCCTGTTTCGCTCCCAGCAGATACAGAGCTACCACAACCACCAGGTTAGCCAATCCCAGCTTAATTCCCGGTATGCCAAAATTGAACGGTATCAGCACTTCTATATAACTAAATATCATTGCCAGCGCCACCAAAAGCGCCGATATAGTCAATTTCTTCGTCATCTTCTCCTCCATCTCCAGGTGACCGTTCTGAATTACCGGTCAAAATCATCTTTACTGTGTCATTATATCTACATCCATATCTTCCCCACCGCTGATTTCAACCACCAGTTCATGAGGCAGGCAGATGATTGTTTCATGGCTATAATGAATTTTCGCATGTTTCACACAATATTGGTCCGGGCAATCCGCCTCTTCCATGTGGACATATCCATCCTCGATCACAATCCTGTTATACCCCATCTCATCCTCAACTTCAATAATCTGTGGAGTATTTAAAGAATAGGTACCATAGGTTTTTCCGCTCACCGTCACTGTCACCAGCGCACCAGACTGCCGCTGAAGCATCTGTACAATAATAAGTCCTGCTACAGCCACACATAGCAATACACCAATCAAAATCAAATCCTTTTTCTTTAACATACAGTATCTCCTGTTATCTCATTCCAGTTCATTATAGGCCATATATCACCTAATGTCAAAGACAAGACAACAATCTAATTGAGAAAAATTACAAATGGATACATATCTTTCTCACATAACAAAAAAGCTGATTTTCCTTCTTCTGAAAACCAGCCTTCGTGCAGTTGACGGGACTTGAACCCGTACCCAGTTAACCCAGACTAGATCCTTAGTCTAGCGCGTATGCCAATTCCGCCACAACTGCATTTATTTAGTTGATGTGATTCATCTCACGTGTTATATATTAACACTTTCCAGGCATTCTGTCAACAAAAAATTTTAAGATTTTCATATTTTTTGAAATGCATATGCTTTTAACAAAACATCTCCATGCACCATTTCTGCTCCCGTATCATATTATACTAATGAAAATCAAAAAAAGGAGTTAACAATGAATAACTCTCAATCCAATTGTCCTAACTGCAAGAAGCAGAAACATGTTCACGAAATCACTGGAAGCACCGCCTTCCAGAACGAATGTGGTGACTGCCATAACCATAGATTCTGTACCGTATCCGATGAGGCCGTCTATATGGATGATAAATCGGATAAATACGATAAACACGACCATTATCATGATATAAGATTTCGCACCGATTTTACCGATAAACATTTCCATGAATTCTGCGGAAGAACCGGCGGTGCCATTGATGTCGGAAACGGCAAGCATGTGCACTATATCAAATCCTTTACAACAAAAGAAGATGGACACAAGCATGAATTCCAGGCCGCTACTCTGATCGACAGTCCTACCGATTTCAAGTGCAGCTAATATGATCAAAGCCTCCGGGATATTCCCGGGGGCCCTCTATTCTATCTCTCCTTTAATGATATAGGTTTTCTTTTTCTCCCGAATAGTCTCCTCAAATGGTTCCTCATCAGATATTGTCATCAGAATATCGTCAATGAGCATATCTCCTCCCTCATCTACATCAAAAGGAATATCCAGCTCATATAAATAATCGGATATCTCATTCATCTGATCATGATAAGCACTTGAGCTTATATCAGCAAGTTCAAATATCCGGCTGCTCTCTTCCTTCTTTTTTCCGTTAGACAGGATTACTATACTTAATTTATACATATTTCCCCTCCGAATATAATTTTTATTAATCAAATACATTGTTTTACAATAATTATTATAACTTACTTTTATTCTGTAAACAATCTGCATTATAATTTTTCTTTTCTTGTATACAATTCCGTCTGTACATGAAAACTACATGATATTAGTCAATTTTTTCACAATCTTTACAATTTTTATGAATCTTTATTTGACAACTTTGTCAAAATTGTCTATAATAGAAATCAGCAAACATATATTTATTATGTGAAGGGAGTATTATCATGACACTTGATGAAATTAAAAAAGTAGTAATTGCCGGTGCAGGTACAATGGGTGCATCCATGGCTCAGATTTTTGCTGAAAAGGGCTATACAGTTATTATTAGAGGTCATTCAGAAAAAGGTCTTGACAGAGCCAGACATCTTATTGAAGTTAACCAGGCCAGCCTTGTAGAAGCCGGTGATATCTCTGCAGAGGAATCTGCAGCACTCCAGTCCAGATTAAGCTTCACGCGTGAATCAGATTGTCTGAAAGACTGTGATATCGTTATCGAATCCATCGTTGAAGACCTCAAGGTTAAACAGGACTTTTTCGAAATGGTTTCCAAGATTGTAAAACCTGACTGTATCCTTGCTACCAACACATCCGGCCTTTCTATTACCAAGATTGGAGCTAATGTAGTCGGCAAAGAAAGATTCTGTGGTATGCACTGGTTCAATCCTCCTCACATCGTTCCTCTGATCGAGGTTATTAACGGTGATGAGACTGATCAGGCTGTTGCAGATGTTGTTTATCAGCTCTCCTTAAAGATCGGCAAGAAACCAATCTATGTTAAGAAAGATGCTCTTGGCTTCATCGCTAACCGTATCCAGCAGGCTATCCTCCGTGAAGCTGTTTACATTGTTGAGCAGGGTATCGGCGACTATTCCGACGTAGATGGTGCTATGAAATATGGTCTTGGTTTCCGTTATGCATGCCTTGGACCATGTGAAGTTGTCGATCAGGGTGGTCTTGATGTTCATCATCACATCGCTACATATCTTTGGGAAGATCTTTCAGATGCCAAACAGCCATCCGGTCAGTTTGAGGAAATCTATCAGGCCGGCAACTATGGTGTTAAGACAGGCAAGGGCTTCTACGATTACAGCGGTGACAAAGCTGATAAGGCAGTTCAGGCCCGTGATGCTATGTACCTTGCAATGGCTAAATGCAATCCAACAGGTGTTGGTGAGAAATACGGCTACGAGAACTAAACATATCAATCGCTGCTATCAGTGAATTGAATTTTTCAGGGAAGAATACATCTATTCTTCCCTGTTTTTGTTATAAATATTAATCTATGACAATAAAAAACTGCAGAACATTTCTATTCCGCAGTTTTTTCATATTCTTATTCTATTAAGCTAACTGAGATTTAGCTGTCTCACATAATGCTGTAAAAGCTGCTGCATCACTGATAGCCATCTCAGAAAGCATCTTTCTGTTAACTTCAACACCTGCAAGCTTCAGACCATGCATCAATTTGCTGTAAGATAAACCATTCATTCTTGCAGCTGCATTGATTCTTGCAATCCATAACTGTCTGAACTGACGCTTTCTCTGCTTTCTGCCTGCATAAGAACTTGTTAAAGCTCTCATTACGGACTGTTTTGCTACTCTATACTGTTTAGATCTGGCACCTCTGTAACCCTTAGCCAGTTTTAAAACTCTGTTATGTTTCTTTTTAGCGTTTAAGCCGCCTTTGATTCTTGCCATTTTGTCGTTCCTCCGTTTCCTTTATTACAGGTAAGGTAAAATCTTCTTCATTACCTTTGCGTTAGTTGCATCTGTCATTGTTGCATGTCTGAGATTTCTCTTTCTCTTAGCAGACTTCTTTGTTAAGATATGGCTCTTATAAGCTTTCATTCTCTTTAACTGACCAGTACCTGTTTTTTTGAAACGCTTTGCAGCTGCTCTACTTGTTTTTACCTTTGGCATTTTAATGTCCTCCTTAATATGAAAATGGTCTAATTACGTTTTTCAACTAAAAACATAACCATGCTCTTACCTTCCAGCTTGGCAGGTTTGTCAATTACCGCAACATCAGATAACTGCTGAGCAAAGTCTTCAAGAATCGTCTTGCCGACTGCGGTATGAGCCAGCTCACGTCCTCTGAAGCGGACAGCGACCTTTACCTTGTTGCCGCCGGATACAAACTTTCTTGCCTGATTCACCTTTGTATTCAGGTCATTCGTATCAATGTTCGGTGACAGGCGGATCTCTTTGACTTCGATAACCTTCTGTTTCTTCCTTGCTTCCTTTTCCTTACGCGCCTGTTCATATCTGTACTTACCATAGTCGATAATTTTACATACAGGCGGTTTGGCCGTAGGAGCAATCTTCACCAAATCCAGATTAGCCTCTCTGGCTAACTTCATTGCATCCCTGGCTGACATGATACCTAACTGTTCGCCGTCTTCCCCAATCAGGCGGATCTCCCGGTCCCTGATCTGCTCATTAATCATTAATTCGCTAATAACTGACACCTCCATGTCTTATGACTTTATTCATAACATTGAACACTGAAAAAAATGGTGAGCAGAAGCCTACTCACCATTTAAGACACTTATTGTGTAAAAAACTTAAATATGAACCCAAGTCATCTGAAATGCTAAGGTGAGAGTGAGTACTCTGCTTTCTTGTAACAGTGTTGTGTCTGATGCACAACCTGTATTATGATAACACCTTCCGAACTATTTGTCAACACAAAATTTGATTTCTAGTCTTTATTTTTCTGTTACTTCCTGACGGATTTCTTTTGTGCGGATTTCTTTGCAAATAGCATCGATAAATTCGCCAAGCGGCTTCACGCCTTCATCACCGGCGAAACGACTTCTGACAGATACAGTATGATCTGCCTCTTCCTGCTGTCCTACAACAAGCATATACGGCAGCTTATCCATTCTCGCTTCACGAATCTTAAAGCCGATCTTCTCTGCTCTCTCGTCTACCTCTGCATCGATACCATTCGCTCTCAGTTCCCTCAGCACTTCATTGGCATATGCTGAATATTTCTCAGAAATAGGCAGCACACGTACCTGTTCCGGACACAGCCATGTCGGGAATTTACCGGCATATTTCTCAATGAGCCATGCCAGTGTTCTCTCATAGCAGCCGATGGATGTTCTATGGATGATGTAAGGACGGACCTTCGCGCCATTCTGATCAATGAAATACATATCGAACTGTTCAGCCAGAAGGGCATCCCACTGAATTGTAATCATTGTATCTTCCTTACCATAAACATTCTTGGCATTGATGTCCACCTTTGGTCCATAGAAGGCAGCCTCACCCACATCCTCAACAAAAGGAATATTCAGTTCTGTCAGGACATCACGGATATGCTGTTCAGTCTCGTTCCAGACCTCCGGTTCACCAATATATTTCTCACTGTTATCAGGATCCCATTTGGACAGATGATAAGTTACATCATCATTGAGTCCCAGTGTTGTAAGACAATATTTAGCCAGCGCCAGGCATCCCTTGAACTCTTCTACCATCTGGTCAGGACGCACGATCAGATGACCCTCTGAAATGGTAAACTGTCGAACACGGGTCAGACCATGCATCTCACCGGAATCCTCATTACGGAATAATGTGGATGTCTCGCCATAACGCAAAGGCAGATCACGATAGCTATGCTGTGTGGCCTTATAAACGTAATACTGGAAAGGACATGTCATCGGGCGCAGAGCAAAAACCTCTTTATCCTTCTCCTCATCTCCAAGGACAAACATACCCTCCTTATAATGATCCCAATGACCAGAAATCTTATACAAATCACTTTTAGCCATCAGAGGGGTCTTCGTACGAACATAACCCCATTCTTTATCCTCCAGATCCTCAATCCATCGCTGAAGCTTCTGAACAATTTTAACGCCTTTCGGCATCAGCAGAGGCAGTCCCTGACCGACAACATCCACAGTAGTAAACAATTCCATCTCACGACCAAGCTTATTATGATCGCGACGTTTTGCGTCCTCCATCCGCTCCAGATGAGCAGCCAGATCATCCTTCTTGGTATAGGCAGTACCATAGATTCTCTGGAGACGGGCTTTATTAGAATCTCCTCTCCAGTACGCCATAGAAGAAGATGTCAGTTTGAAGGCTTTGATATTCTTCATATTCATCAAATGAGGTCCCGCACACAGGTCGATATATTCTCCCTGCTGATAAAAGGAAATAACTGCATCCTCAGGCAAATCCTGAATAAGCTCTACCTTATAAGTCTCCGCTCTCTTCTCCATCAGAGCAATAGCCTCTTCTCTTGGCAGTTCAAAACGTACAATCTCCGGATTCTCCTTGATAATCTTCTTCATTTCCTTTTCAATATTATCCAGATCGTCTCTTGACAACGGATCAATATCAAAATCATAATAGAAACCATCCTCAATGGACGGACCAATCGCACATTTTGCATTCGGATACAGACGCTTAATGGCCTGAGCCAGAACATGAGATGTGGTATGTCTGAAAGCACCACGACCCTCAGGATCATTAAATGTCAGAATATTCAATTCACAGTCCTTATCGATAACTGTTCTTAAATCTTCAACCTTTCCGTCAATTTCACAGGCACAGGCATTTCTTGCTAAACCTTCCGAAATATCCTTTGCGATATCAATGGCTCTCATGGAAGATTCATAAATCTTTTCTGAGCCGTCTTTCAGTGTAATTTTCATGTCATTACCTCCTTCATATGTCAAACAACCGGTTCGGATACAGATTAGTATCCATTGCAATCTGCCGGAGGCTTTTTTATGACACCGGCAACAAATCTGTTCCGGTGTAACAAAAAAAGCCCCCGTCTGCATGCAATAACAGACAGGGGCGAGTAATTCCCGCGGTTCCACCCTTATTTGGAATCTTCATTCTGATTATAACGTCATCAACGGGCTGGATTGGAGCCACTCCGAGTTAGTTTTCGACCGCTTCCTATAAGGTTGATTTCAGCAGACACAACCCTCTCTGATATATTCCACGATGTACTCTTCTCATCAACGTGTTAACTTAATTTCATTCTGATTATAACACTGAATTCAACTTTGTCAAGGGAGATTTGGCTCTATTCTGTTTTCTTAAGTGTGTTGTATATATTCTGCATCCGAAGATCCGTCCCTGCGATGACATCAGAACATTCCTTTAATTCCTGGGCAATTTCATCCGATACCGGTCCATCGGTTTTATATTTCAGTTGATGCTCAAGGCTTGCCCAGAAGTCCATGGCAATCGTCCTGATCTGAACCTCTACCTTTAACGGTTTACAGCCATCCGAGAAGAAAACCGGAATCTGTACTACCAGATGCAGGCTGCGATAGCCATTTGGCTTCGGATTAGCTATATAATCCTTTATTTCCAGCACGGTAATATCATTCTGAGAAGTCAGCATATCCGCAACCATATAGATATCCTGTACATAACTGCAGATAACCCGGATTCCCGCCACATCATGAAGATTCTCCTCCACTGACTGCAATGTGACAGGATAGCCCCTTCTCTGCAGTTTCTCAATGATACTTGCCGGTTTTTTAACACGATATTTGATATAGGCAATAGGATTATGACTCCTTTTTACCTGGAATTCATCATTCAAAACTTCCAGCTTCGTACGTACCTCCCGGATAGCACTGCTGTACATCATCATCAGCTCTTCGAACTGCTTGGCTACTTCTCTGAAAGCGCCAATATTTTCAGCAAAATCTATATCCTGAAGAACGACCGTCTCCAGATCCAACCCCTTTTCAATTGCCACTGTACTTTCTTCCATCCCTGCCTCCTCTGTTAATAAAAAAACAATTAATTTAGTAAACCTGTATCCCTTATATTATACTGCTATTTACAGAAAAAAGCCATATCATGCCGGTCAGGAATATTCATATCCTGAACAACATGATACGGCTTTTCAGATTCATCTATTATCAATTAGTCAGCCAGAGCAGCTGTAATGATAGCCATGGAATAAACCTCCTCAGCATTGCATCCACGGGACAAATCGTTAATCGGAGCATTCAGACCCAGGAGAATAGGACCATATGCTTCGAAATTACCAAAGCGCTGAGCAATCTTGTAACCGATATTACCTGCATTGATATCCGGGAAAATAAATACATTGGCATGACCTGCAACTTCGCTGTTCGGGCATTTTGTACGTGCAACACGCGGAGAAACAGCAGCGTCAAACTGAAGTTCACCTTCTACAGGAAGATCCGGATTCTTTGCCTTTGTCATCTTAGCTGCCTCGCGCATCTTATCAACATCTTCGCCTTTGCCTGAACCAAATGTAGAGTAACTCAGGAATGCAACCTTTGGATCAATACCGAAGATCTTACCACATTCAGCTGTCTCTGTTGCGATCTCCACCAGTTCTTCAGCTGTTGGCTTAATGTTGATGGCACAGTCACCCATTGCCAGTACAACTCTCTCACCTGTAGCAGCAGGACGTACCATGATGAAACAGGAAGAAACGATCTTGTTGCCCGGTTTTGTCTTGATCAGCTGCAATGCAGGACGTACTGTATCGGCTGTGGAATAGGTAGCACCGCCGAGAAGGGCATCTGCAACACCCATCTTTACAAGCATCGTACCGAAATAGTTGCCCTGGCTTAAGATCTTACGAGCTTCATCCGGCTGCATATTCTTGCCCTTACGCAGCTCACAGAACATCTCAACCATTTCATCCATTCTATCGAAATGATCAGGATCAACAATGACTGCGCCTCTGATATTATAACCATATTCCTCTGCAGCTTCCAGTACCTCTTCCGGATTACCGACAAGAATAGGTGTCAGGAAATTGGAAGCCAGCAGACGTGAAGCAGCTTCAAGAATACGCTCGTCTGTACCTTCTGTAAATACTATCTTCTTCGGGTCCTGTTTTAATTTATTAATCATCATACGGAAACCCTGCATATTTTTGCTCATATATGTTCCTCCTTAACAATATGTCCTCAGACATTCTCACAATATATAATTTATCACTTTTTTTCCAGATTGCAATGGCTTAGACGATAATTAAAAAATTAACAAAAATTTTCACTTTTTTTGTACAAATTGGTCAGACCAATTTATCTTTTTGATACTTTTGCCGAAAAAACATCCGCGGCCAACACAAGTATCAACAACCCCAGCAGATAAGCCCCAGCCATGTTCCAGACATAACCGTTCATCGAAAAAAGCAGCGGTGCACCAATACCGCCGGCGCCGACAAATCCCAGCACTGAGGCATCTCTCAGATTGACATCCAACCGATACCAGACATCTGCTGCCAGCGCTTTCCTGCATTCCGGCCAAACAACATGACGCATACGGGCAGCCCATCCGCAGCCCATCGTTCGGAAAGCTGCCAGTAATTCCCGATCAGTCCGATCCAGCGTATTGATGAACATACGGCAGCACATACCAAAGCTCAATAATGCCATCGTCATCACACCGGCAAAGGCTCCAGGTCCAGTCACTCTTATAAAAATCAAACCGGCAATGATTGCCGGGAGTGTTCGGACCGCCGCTGCCAGAATCCTCATACAAAATGCCGGAACCCGCGGGGATATAGCGTAACTGCCTATCATTGCAGCAGGAAGAGCCAGCAGTGCTCCGATGGCAGTACCTCCAATGGCAATGCAGAGAGTTTCCAGAAGCAGCCATGGTACGCCATTGCCTGTCATATTCAATATCAATGACCAGTCCGGATGCAAAAGGCCATCAACAATCCCTGCCAGTATCCTTCCTCCCTTTTCAGGAATCCCATTCCATTCCATGCCTGACAAACTCCACCCTGTGACAGCAAGACCTGCAGTCACCAGCAAATATCTGACGGATGTCTTCATGCTCTCAGGCTCCTTTAACTTTATACGCAGATATTCACCTGTCTGCTCAACAAACAGTACAACAACAAATAACAGCAGCAGAATCATACCCGTCTTGGCATATTCCCGCCACGCAATCTTTTCATTCAACAGAAGCCCCACGCCTCCGGCTCCCACATATCCCAGAATAGCAGCATGACGAATATTAATCTCCAGAGCATACAAACTGTCTGAAAGATATACGGGCAGCAGCTTCGGCCACACAGAATGTCTGAAAACCGCCATCCTTCCGTTCCCTGCGGCCAGAAGGGCTTCAAAAGCCGTATAATCCATATGATCCAGCTTCTCCCAGGTCATACGGGCCACAATACCAAAAGTAAAAAAAGCAATGGCTGAAGTTCCGGCCAAAGCCCCCGTTCCGAGAATAAATGATGCGGCCAGCGCTGCTACCAAAACAGGGATCGCCCTGATTACATTTACCAGACATCGCAAAGTAATCGCCAGCCCCCGGTTACCGGTTATTCTGGGACATGCCAGTGCTCCCACAGGTAATGCCAGAAAAGCTCCCACAAAACTTCCTGCGATGGACATTTTCACAGTGGCTGCTAAAGGATGCAGAATTTTGGGAATATAGGATATCTCCGGCGGGATCATCTGTCCAAGTATAACAAAAGCCTGTCCGCCCCTTTTTAACAGAACAGTCAGGCTAAAACCGCAGAACCACAGAGACAGCAGAACTACAGCCGGAATCAGACATCGCCTGATTACATTCACAGTTCTCATGTCACCGGCTCCTTCCCGTAAATTGCATCAAGCACGTCTCCATCCAGTTCCTTCGGGCTGCCATCGAACAGAATCTTTCCCTCCCGCAGTCCGATCACTCTGTCAGAAACCTCTGCTGCCTGTGTCACATTATGACTGTTCATAATGATCGTCATCCCCTGTTCCTGCTGCATCTTTTTGAGAAGAGCCAATATAGCATCCGCATTGACCGGATCAAGAGAAGCCACAGGTTCATCCGCCAGCAAAAGGGAGCAATGCTGCATCAATGCCCTGGCAATGGCTGTTCTCTGCTGTTCACCGCCGGATAACAGGGCAGCCCTTTGACCTGCTTTGTCTAAAAGCCCCACCTTGTCCAGACATTCCATGCCCTCCCGACATGCCTCATCCGGAAAGCATCCTGTCATCATCCGCCAGAAGGGATACTCATAAAGACGTGCGTTCAGTACATTCTCCAGAGCCGTTGTCTCATTAACAAGACAGAAATTCTGGAATATCATACCGATTTTTCTCTGTATTTCTCTCTTCTGTCTCCCTTTCGCTGCAGAAATACATCTGCCGTCCACCAGAATCTTTCCTTCTGTTACCTGCAGCATCCCATTGATGCAGCGCAGCAGTGTAGATTTCCCTGCCCCGCTTGGACCAATGACAGAAACAAAACTTCCCTTCTCCACATGCAATGAAACCGAATGTACTCCGGTTCCATTGCTGTCATATTGTTTTGTTATATTCTCAAGTATAACCATTTGACACCACTACTGTAATTCTTTTAGCAGAGCCTGCGCATCGCGCTCTCCGTCATAATCCCCGGAATTTGCTCTGACATAGCCTTTATGTGAAAACGTGGAAATAATCTTCAGGCCTTCCTCCGTCTCGCCAATGGAAATCAGAGAATCCGCCAACGCTTCCTTAAAATCATCCGTCATGATTTCTGAAGCCTTACTGACACTGATCGTATCATTATAAATACCTTCTGTCACACCAATGACATTGGTATCTTCCCAGACAGAATTCTCTCCGCCAAAATCTGTCTGCCATTGGTCAGCAAATTTATTCTGTACATGTCCAAAGCTCACCAGAATATCCGCCTGACCCGATGCAAGCCTTGCCATACTGGTAGCATAGGAATCAGATTCAATCACATGAGAGAGATCATTAATCCCTTTACCATATCTGTCTAACAGCCAGAGACTTGGATAAATATAGCCCGATGCAGATGACGCACTCATGACAGCCCATGTGGCATCGTCCAGATCTTCCCATGACAATTCCCCGCCATTATTAACCTTATCAGCCAGAGCCCTTCCCTTATCACTCGGCCCCGCCAGAATAACAGAACGATAATATTTTGACATTTCACCTGTATAGGTTCCCTCGCTGCCGTCATTCCAGTCTGCAGGATTCTCCGAATCCTTACTATATGCTGAACGAAGAGCCGTCAGCAATACCTCACATTCATTATCATATAATACATATGTACCGCCGGATATAAAACCGACATCGGCCGTACCTGCACTTAATGCCTCTCCGACAGCCTCATAAGAAGCGCCTACAGACATGTTGACTTCATCTACTTCATAGCCTCTCTGTGCCAGTTCTTTTCTGAGTATCTCTTCCAACGGTTCCGTTGCAGCCAGAATTGTCTCCGAAGCATCATAAGGTGCAAAAGCGATCTTCAGTTCTTTAATTGAAGTTACAGTTTCACCCTGTTCAGATTCTGCCTGAGCCATTGTCTCTCCGGCATTTTCGCTTTCTGTTTTTACAGTCTCTTTCTCTTTAACACTTCCCTGACCACAGGCCGTACATAAAAGCATAACGGTAATCAGCAGACCCGCAGCCCACTTCATCTTTTTCATTTTCTCTCCATCCCTTCAAATATCTGTTACTGCTGCAGCAAAGCAACAATCTTCTCAAATTCCATGCTGTGAGATGCTTTTACAAGAACGGTATCGCCCGGCTGAATAAGACCAGGCAGATTTTCCATTAATGTATCCCTTGTCTCAAAATAATACGCATGACCGCCGGCTTTTACTGCCGCATCATACATGGCCTTTGAAAGACTTCCGACGCATATCATACAATCAATACCGGCCTCCGCTCCATAAAGCCCCACACCGGCATGCATATCCAGTTCTCCTTCACCCAGTTCAAACATATCACCAAGGACGGCAACCTTTCTTGTGTCTGCCATAGCCAGCAGATCAATGGCCGCCTTCATGGATACCGGATTGGCATTGTAACAGTCATCAATGATGACTTTATCAGCAGTTTTAATCAGATGACTCCTTCCCGCAACGGCCTCCACATGGCCGACACCAGCTGCTATCTCCCCGGCACTCATACCAAACTGTCTGCCCACAGCAGCCGCTGCCATGGCATTGTAGATCATATGTCCTCCCGGAAGCGGTATATCGGCAATCAATGTCTCCTGTTCCATATGCAGCACAGCCCTGCTGCCAAACAGGCCAAGATTCTCAATACTATCCGCCCATATCTGATTGGATGGATTCATACCAAAGGTTACAGGTGCCTTCCCATAAACCTCACGAATAGTGGACAGCTTATCATCATCCCCATTGACAACAACTGTCCCCTTAGGATTCATAAAATCAAAAATCTCTGATTTTGCCCTCAGTATCCCGTCTCTGTCAATTAAATTTTCCAGATGGCACTGTCCTATATTCGTCATGACACAAATATCCGGTCTGGCAACCTCACTCAGGCGGTGCATCTCCCCAAAGCTATTGATACCCATCTCAAGAACGGCAATCTCGTCACTGTCCTGAATACCAAAAATAGTCAGGGGCAGCCCCACTTCATTATTATAATTGCCTGCTGTTTTATGAACTTTATACCGTTCAGCCAGAACAGCTGCAATGAACTCTTTTGTACTGGTCTTGCCTACACTTCCCGTAATACCCACAACCTGAATATTCAGCTGCTGGCGGTAAAATGCCGCAGCCCGTTTCAAAGCCATAAAGCTGTCCTTCACAAGAATACATGGCCCCATATCCGTGTCCGGAAGCGTCTCACAGATAACCGCCAGTGCTCCCTTTTCAAATACGTCAGGAATAAAGCGATGTCCATCCACCCGCTCCCCCTTTGCAGCAACAAATATAAAGCCCGGTTTGATCTGTCTTGAATCAATCACAACCCCCTCTGCTGTCTTATCCGAAAAGCATTCCTTCATATAAAAAAGCTGTCCGTCACAGGCTTTCGTTATATTTTCCAAAGTCATATTCCTCATTATAATATCATTCCTCCCTCACCTGCAGCCATTTAATCGCGCATGGACAGATCAATCAGCAGCTGGCATAAATCTGCATAGTCCAGCCCCAGCACCTTTGCTTCCTGAGGAAGCAAAGACATTGGCGTCATTCCCGGCAGTGTATTCGCTTCAAGGCAGTAGAAATTCTCATTCTCATCCATCATAAAATCCATACGGGCGTAATGTTTCAGCCGCAGCACCTTAAAAGCCAGTTCTGCAGCCTTCTGCATCGCCTTTGTCTTTTCTTCACTTAATTGCGCAGGACATGTTTCAACGGTAGAACCTGCCTGATATTTATTTTTATAATCATAAAATCCATGAAGCGGTGCAATCTCTATCACCGGATAAGCCTTCCCATCCACAACGCCAACAGAGAATTCTCTTCCTTTAATATACTGTTCTACCACGATCTCATCATCATATTGGAATGCCTCTTCCAAAGCGTGTTCATATTCGTCATCGTTGTGCACCATAAAAACACCTACACTGGAGCCGCCGCAGCAGGCTTTGACAACACATGGATACGGCACCTGTTTGGCTGTATCTCCGCCCTTTCTCAGCCGAATACCTGCCGGAGTCGGGACGCCGGCGGATATAAAGAGATCTTTTGCAATAGCTTTATTCATACAAATAGCGGAGCTGACATAATCCGTACCGGTATACCTGATACCATTCAGATCAAAACAAGCCTGTATCTTGCCATTTTCACCATTCTCACCGTGCAGAGCCATAAATACTATATCCGCATTCTGACAAATTTCAATGACATGCGGTCCAAAGAAATTTTTCTTCCAATCCGGACGCAGCGCTTTAACCTCCTCAATATCAGGATTCTGCTCCTTAATGGCATCTATGGAACCTGCCCAGTCCACATCTTTTTCAAATACATCCCGCCAATCCTCTCCATTATAGCCAAGGAATACATCCAGCAGCATAACCTGATGATTCTTACTTTTCAATGCTCTGTAAATACCCATACCTGAAACAAGAGAAACATCACGCTCCGTACTGATGCCGCCTGCCAACACAACAATCTTCATTATCTATACCTCATTTCCTGTCTGTTTTCAAAATAATAATTACATATAAAATATGCCGCTTTACACTGCAGCACCTCGATTATACCGCGACAGAAGGATATTGTAAAGAAAGGCTTTCTACGTTTTTGCTGGTTTACACGTTTTCTGCTGGAATCAACCCCTGGCGAATAGCTTCCATACGTTCCGCTTCTTCCTCCGGAAGATAATTCAGCAGATAGTTGCCTCTCTCCTTATTCCTGTTCAGATGCTCCCGGCGTATCTCCGCATTGACCCGTTCGATTTCATCCAACAGTTCTCTGGCCGACATAAGCAGGCAGCCCTGACTTCGAATAATGACCTGCTCAAGTCCATCAGAAGTAGCCACCGTCACTTTGTATCTGCGGCCGATTTCATGAGCTGTTTTTTCAATATACTGATCTGCTGTTTCTGCCTCTTTTGTAAATACCACATCTATATTGTGCCATCTCGTCACTTCGCCTGAAAATCCCTCCACTTTATAGGCATCAAATACAAGAATCACCTTCATCTGCGTATATCCCTGATAATTTGAAAGAATATCCATCAGTTTACTTCGTGCAGCATCCATACTATGCTCTGATAATTCGCGGAGATCCTCCCAGGCAAAAATAATATTATATCCATCTATCAGCAGATAATGAGGCTGTTGTTCCGTCTCCTTTTTACGTTTCGGATAGGCCCTCTCCTTGTCTGCCGAAACCCTGATAACCCGTTCCTGCCCCGGATCTCTCCGCTTGATTTCACCATAAGTTCGCACAAATATGGCTTCCAGCTCTTTGTCATCTACCAGAGAAAGTCCCTCAGAACGGGAAGTATTTCTTATGCCCTCTGCCTTTTCCATTGTTTTCCCATTCACATCATCATCCAGTCCGGCTCCCTCAAGATGCATATATCGTTCCACGTCATACCACGGCACCATAAATCCTGCTCCATGAGCACAGAACACGGATCCTGTTGGATTTTCCAGATCCCTCTCCGAATCATAGTCTGATATCGCCAGTATTTCATCCGTATTATGACATGGGAAATATCCCGCCATACTGCAGAAAAGCCGTCCACTGCCGCCAGTATAAGCAGCTACTTCCTTCTGATACTCACGCATCGTAGCCACCGGTGCCATTCCCGTCAGCACAGCCTCTTCGCCAGTTCCCTCTGATAATTCAAACGTACCGCTCATTTTTTCAATATCTGTCATGGCATGTCCCACCAGCTTCTGTGGAAGCTCCAACCGGAATCGGTACCATGGCTCCAATAGCACATTTTTCGCCTTTTTCAGTCCCTGGCGTACTGCCCGATAGGTAGCCTGGCGGAAATCCCCGCCCTCCGTATGCTTCAGATGAGCCCGTCCTGCAATCAATGTTATGCGCATATCCGTAATAGGTGAACCGGTGAGAACCCCTTTATGCATCTTTTCTTCCAGATGGGTGAGGATCAGCCTCTGCCAATTGCGGTCCAGCTGATTTTCACTGCATGTACTGGCAAATAAAAGTCCGCTGCCCGGTTCACCGGGTTCCATCAGCAAATGAACTTCTGCATAATGCCTCAACGGCTCAAAATGTCCCACGCCTTCCACCGGTTCTGCAATAGTTTCTTTATAAACTATATGTCCACTGCCAAAACGCACTTCCAGATGGAACCGTTCCTGAATCAGCTGCTGCAGAACCTCTGTCTGTATCTCTCCCATCAGCTGCACCAGTATTTCTCCAGACAGTTCCTCCCAAATAATATGCAGCTCAGGTTCTTCCTCCTCCAGCTGACGCAACTGCAATAAAGTTTTGTGTACATCTGTGCCTTCCGGCAGCACAATACGATAAGTCAATACCGGTTCCAGCAACGGCAGTGTATGCTCTTCTTCCGTTCCCAGTCCATCACCGACCCGTGTATAGTTCAGTCCTGTAACAGCACAGACTGTTCCGGCAGCCGCTTCCTCCACTGTCTCATATTTAATACCATTATAAATCCGGATCTGATTGACTTTTTCCTCCCATACCCGGTCTGCCTGTCCATTGACACCGCCCGACTCCTGTATCCGCAGCTGACCGCACAGCAGAGACCGCACCTTCAGACATCCACCTGTAATCTTCATATAAGTGAGACGGTTTCCCTGTGTATCTCTTGCAATTTTAAACACCCTGGCCCCAAAATCATTTCCATATTCCTGAGCAAGTGTATAGGATAGAAATCCCTCCAGAAATTCCTTCACACCTGTTAATTTTAATGCCGAACCAAAATAACACGGAAAAACTTTACGCTGCGCGATCATATCTGCAATAGCCCTTTGCTCAATCCTGCCACTATCCAGATAATGTTCCAATACCTGTTCGTCACACATGGCCAGATTCTCTGCCAGAATATCTGCCGCTTCCCCAAAATCAATGCAATTATCACCCAAACGCTGATGAATATCCTTCATTAGGGCATGACGGTCTGTACCATTCTGATCCATTTTATTTACAAAAATAAATACCGGTATCTGATACCGTCTCAACAGCTGCCACAAAGTCTGCGTATGACCCTGTACTCCGTCAGCACCACTGATGACCAGAATACCATAGTCAAGCACCTGTAACGTTCTCTCCATCTCCGCTGAAAAATCCACATGTCCTGGTGTATCAAGTAATGTAAATACCTGATCTCCCAGTTGAATTTCTGCCTGCTTGGAGAAAATCGTAATACCTCGTTCCTTCTCCAGAGCATATGTATCCAGGAAAGCATCTTTATTATCCACTCGACCCAGTTTGCGTATACTGCCGCTCAAATACAGAATGCTCTCCGATAAAGTTGTCTTCCCGGCATCCACATGGGCCAGAATGCCTGTCACTATTTTACTCATCTATATCAAATCCTTTTTTAGATAAATTATGTATCCATTCTATTTTAATATATTTTCATGAAAACTCCTACTAAATTTCTGTAAAAAGTATTTGAAATCTTATTAAAAGTATAGTATGATAGATAGCACTGGAGACGTATCGAAGTGGCCATAACGAGCTTGACTCGAAATCAAGTTGTCGGGTAACCGGCACATGGGTTCGAATCCCATCGTCTCCGCTTGCTCAAAAAGCCCGATTGAACTATTCAATCGGGCTTTTTATCGTTAACTACCAAATTGTGATCTTGTATGATTTCTCAAAAAGCTGACCACTCTCCAGTCTGTTGATACCTGCTTTATCAGATATATCACCTTCGAAACCTCTGTTATCACACCTTCCACACCATGGCTCCAGACAAACATAGGGTGCTCCCGGCACGGACCAGATACCGAAGTTCGGAAACCCTTCACATGTCATAGATACATAAGGCGTTCCATCCGGCAGAGCTATTCCTGCCCATCCTATCTGACCATTATCAAATACCAGAGCATCTCTGTCAAACATATCATCTCTTAACCGATACATATGATCATTAAGTTCCAGATGAAAAATCTGATCAGGCACAGCAGTTCCCGTATTCAAATCGATCAGAATATATTCCAGAGTCTCTTTATCTTCTGCAAAAGTCAGATAATAATCGCTGAACTTTGTATCAGGCAACACCGGTACATTGAAAGCCGGATGCCCGCCGATGGTAAAATACATTGGAGATTCTCCTATATTTACAACCTTCCACAGCACTTCTATATCCTGGCCTTCCAATCGGTGGGTTATCTCAAGAACAAAATCAAAAGGATATCTTCTCTTAGTATCTTCATCAGATGCCAGACGATAGGTCACATAATCTTTTCCTGACGAAATCCTGTCAAAGACCATGTCTCTGGCAAAACCATGCTGTCCTTCTTTATAATGTTTTCCATTGTACAAAAATTCTCCATGATAATACTTACCTACATTAGGAAACAACACTGGTGCATGGCGCTTCCAGAAGACAGGATCTGCCTGCCAGATAATCTCCCGCTGATAATGCTTATCAAAAATACTGATCAGTTCTGCACCAAAATCTGCAATTGCCACTAACAGTCTGTCATTTTCCATTGTAAATGTTTCCATTATAGAAATCCTCCATCCTCAGACTTTCTTCTAGGCCCTGATGGCCCATCGCATCTTGGTGGAATGTGCGCGGCTGTTGCGTCTGCACTCTTCCGCCGATGGGCGAACCACATCTCTGGCTATATCACTGTATATGCCTTCTCTATAATATTCCTTAAAATATTTTTTAACCAGGCGATCCTCTCCCGAGTGAAAAGTCAGGACCGCAACTCTGCCGCCCGGATTCAGTATATCCGGCATTTTCTGAAGAAATGCCTCCAATACCTCAAACTCACTATTCACATCAATACGCAGTGCCTGAAAGGTTCTGGCACAGGATTTTTTTACTGCTTCCTTTCGCTGGGCAGCCGGAATATGTACCAGCGCCTTCTCTACTAATTCCCGCAGTTTTCCTGTGGTATCAACGGAATTGCCCTTTTTTATCTCCCGGGCTATCACTCTGGCTATTTCCGCTGCATAGGGTTCATCCGCGTTTTCCACCAGCATCCCTTCCAGTTCATCCTGAGTCACATGCCTCAGGCGTTCTGATGCCGATTCTCCCTTCTGCGGATTCAGTCGAAGATCCAGCGGGCCATCGTATTTATAAGAAAATCCCCTTTCAGGATTGTCAATCTGCATGGACGATACCCCCAGATCAGCCAGTACAAAATCAAACTTTCCAACTTCAGCCGCTACCTTGTCCACATCGGCGAAATTAATCTGACGTATAGTCAAAATCTCAGGACCATAGCCCAAATTCCGAAGCCTTTCCTGTGTTTTGACCATTTCCAGAGGATCTATATCAAGCGCTGTCAAATGGCCCTGTCCTTTCAGACACTGAAGCATGGCACGAGTATGCCCACCATAGCCCAGTGTCGCATCCAGTCCACGCTGCCCCGGCTGAATCTGAAAAAAATCCAGAATCTCCTGCACCATTATAGAAATATGCATCCCGGCAGGCGTTCCGCCTTTCTGGATCACCTTCTCAACAGTCTCTCCATACTTCTCCGGATTCAATTCTTTATATTTTTCATTATAATGTCTCGGGTGCGTTCCTTTATAACGCACCCGTCTCTTATGAACTTGCTGATTCTCCACGCTGTTCCTCCAAACTTCAATATACAGTTTTCTTCCGGCTATGGCCAGATTCCTGTCCAACCGCTCTCCGAAGAATTCGTCTCAGGTGAATCCGTTTCCGGCGGATCCGTCTCTACTGGTTTTGTTTCCGGTGGATTCGTTTCCGGCGGATCTGTCTCTATCGGTTTTGTCTCCGGCGGATCCGTCTCAGTTGGTTTTGTCTCCGGTGGGTTCGTCTCGGTCGGTTTCGTTTCTGTCGGTTTCGTCTCAGTCGGTTTCGTTTCTGTCGGTTTTTCCGTTTCCTTCTTGGTTTCCTCAGAAGAACCGCTCTCATTGCCTGATGACTGTCCCGGAACATAGGTTACACCACCGTAAACTACCACATAATAACCGGTATTAATCGTATTATACAAAGTCTTCGCCTTCTCATATGGCATGTTGATACAGCCATGAGAACCATTATACTGATAAATGGTACCTCCAAAGCTGCTTCTCCATGTGGCATCATGAAAACCTACACCTCCGTTAAACGGCATCCAATAGGTAACAGGAGACGCATAATCCGCACCACGAAGCACCACATTTTTCTCCATACTATAGACCTGATAAACCCCTGTCGGTGTCATATGTTTCTCGCTGACACTGCCTGATACAATATTGGATGACATCACCAGCGAACCTCCTTTATACAAATAAAGTTTCTGATTCGTCAGGTCTACTTCTATATAATTACCCCCAAAATTATTGCCGATTTTTGAAGCATTTTCTGTATAAGGTACCTCCCGGTCACCAGAAGTTTTATCCTCCAGACATTTCACAATATCTTCAAATAAAGCATTGTTATCAATTGTTTCCCCACTTACCGGTACTTTCAGAGAGATCACACTGCCTCCCGTTGTTGTAAAATCCATATTGACACGATTGGAAGTGTATTTCTCTGCATATGTATTAACGAGCTCCTGTACTTTATCACGATCAAACTGAATTTCCTGATTATCGTCCACATAAATCCATGGGCCAATCTGTTTCTTATCAATAATCTCTTCCTGATTCTGATTAAAAACATACTTAAGCGATATATCCAGATATTTGCAGGCTTCATCAAGTATCATCTGTGCATTATCCGAATCTGTTCTGAGCACTGCAAGTTCATAAAGTCCGGCATCCTCTGCATTGATCTCTGATTTCTGATGTTCAATGGCATCCTGAACAGCTGTATAGACGGCCTTCACATCCAATGTGTTGCCCTGTTCACCATCCTCAAGTGAAAAAGTCTGCTTTTCCTCATCATAGACAAGTTTTGCATTTTCAGGCGCTGTCATCTTTGACGGATCCATGGAGTCACATTGATTTAACACTGCCTTCAGTGCAGCATCATCATATGTAAAAAGCTTATCCGCTGTCAGCACCAGTTCCTCTTCAGAAGTTTCATCGTATTTTACCTGATTTTGCTGATCCTTTAATGTCTGAATATCCACTGCTTCATTATACTGCATTTTAATATCAGAAGATGTTATTGTATACTGTTCATCTTTGAATGAAATTGTCAGCTTATAATCCGCAGCCTTCTTCTCCAGCTGTGTCCTTACCTCATCCACAGTCAGTCCTGAAATATCCATTTTATTCAATGTTGTTCCCGGATAGAATACACTTTTATAAGAATTGTATACTGTTGAAAAATACCAGCCACCAACTCCTGCTGCCAGTGCCAGAATAATAACAGCACCAATAATCACCGCCTTTTTTTTCACTGCTTTCATACATGATCTCCCCTATCTGATTCATATTGATTCTATGTTTAAGTATTATTATCATACCATAGATTCTTGAAAAAAAATGACCGATTTTCTTAAGAAATCATAACAATTTTTGGTAAAAAAAGAAGCAGGCGGCTTCCGCTCAGCCACCCGCTTCTTTTATAAACATATTATTAACAATTCAGCTCTTTAGCCGTAATATATCCCTGAGCTGTCAACAGTTCTGCACAAAGCACTGCTCCTCCTGCAGCACCGCGGACTGTGTTATGGGAAAGACCGACAAATTTATAATCATAAATCTTGTCTTCTCTCAGCCGCCCCACAGATATACCCATACCTTTCTCATAATCTACATCCGCTGTTACCTGCGGGCGATTATCTTCCTCAAGATACTGGATAAACTGTTTTGGGGCACTTGGGAGCTTCAGCTCCTGTGGAACTCCAGAAAAGCTTATCATCTTCTCAATCAACTGCTCCTTTGTAGGTTTTTTTGCAAACTTAACAAATACAGCAGCTGTATGACCATTTAAAACAGGAACACGGATACATTGAGAAGTGATCAGTGGTGTTTCTGCCTTTACAATCTCTCCATTTTCGATATGTCCCCACAGTCTCAGCGGTTCCATTTCAGATTTTTCTTCTTCGCCGCCAATATAAGGAATAATATTCCCCATCATCTCCGGCCAGTCTTTAAATGTTTTGCCTGCTCCGGAAATAGCCTGATAAGTTGTCACAACAACCTCCGTCGGTTCAAATTCCTTCCACGCCGTTAAAACAGGGGCATAGCTCTGAATGGAACAATTCGGCTTAACAGCAATAAAACCGCGGACCGTACCGAGACGTTTCTTCTGATCCTTAATGATTTCAAAATGCTCCGGATTAATCTCCGGAACAACCATTGGAACATCTGGTGTCCATCGATGAGCACTGTTATTTGAAACAACCGGTGTTTCACATTTTGCATAAGCTTCCTCTATTCTGCGGATCTCATCTTTTGACATATCTACAGCGCTGAAAACAAAATCTATGTCTTTACACATATCTTCTACTTCAAGTACATTTCTCACTATCAGATCTTTCACTCTCTCAGGCATCGGTGTGTCCATCTTCCAGCGTCCTCCTACAGCTTCTTCATAACGCTTACCAGCAGAACGTGGACTTGCTGCAACAGCAGTCACTTCAAACCATGGATGGTTCTCCAGCAGACTTATAAACCGCTGACCTACCATACCTGTTGCTCCGAGAATACCAACTTTTAACTTTTTTTCCATAATTATTACTCCTATCGCTAAGTGTCCGTACAAGAAACACATTTGTTTTTCACTAGTGTATACTACATCATATGGCGTAAAAATGCAAGTATTCTTTTTAGAAAAAATATAAAAAATTTATTTTTATTTTTTCATATTTGTGGTATTATAAATCATATACTCTGGTTTTAGAGCCATTTATTTCTATTTTGCAATTATGAAAGGGTGAATATCATGAAGTTAAAAAAGGCTTTCAAAGCGATGGCTGCACTTACTGCTGTTGCAGCAGGCATTGGTACTGCCGTTTACTTATTCAAAGATAAATTGAATCATGAAGACCTTGCCGACGATTTTGATGACGATTTCGACGATGACTTTGATGATTTCGATGAAGAAGAAAACAGTACACCGGATTCACGCGAATATGTGAATATCCATCCTACTGCTCCTGCCGAAGAGGAGAATCCTCCTGCTGAAGGAGATGCTGATCTTCCTGTGGCTGAAGAACCGGAAGTCGAAAAGGAACCTGCTTCTGAGGAATCAGACCAGGATAAACTGTCCGACGAATAATAAAACACATCAATAATACTGCTGTCTACACGGCAGTTTATAAAAAGGAGATAACAACATGAGTACAGAAGAAAAAGAATTAGAAGTAACATCCACAGAAGCACCTAAAAAACCTGCAAGAAAGCCTCGTAAGCCGGTTGATCCTGCTGTATGGGAAGAATTAAAGGCTGCACAGGAAAGCGGTGAAGTCTTAACAGTTAAGATCAATGCTGCTGTTAATGCCGGTGTCATCTCATATGTAAAGGGCATTCGCGGATTTATTCCTGCTTCTTTATTATCCATCGCTTATGTCGAAGACTTAAATGAATGGGTTGATAAATCTATCGAAGTTAAGGTTATTACCGTTGAGCCTGAGAATAAGCGTCTTGTTCTTTCAGGTAAAGCTGTGGAACTTGACAAAGCTGCTGAAGAAAAAGCCGCCAAGATTGCCGCAGTTACTGTAGGCGAGATTTACGATGGCAAAGTTGAAAGAATCACATCCTTTGGTGCTTTCGTTGGTTTTGCAGATGGTTTATCCGGCCTTGTTCACATTTCCCAGATGGCCAACAAGCGTATTGAGTCTCCGAACGAAGTTGTCAAAGTCGGTGATGAAGTAAAAGTAAAGGTTATTGGCAATAAAGAAGGTAAGATCAGTCTCAGCATGAAGGCTGCACTTGATTCTGACAGTCAGCCGGCTGCTGCTAAGGAACCTGCTTTCAATTACAAGGAAGAAGGCAAGGCAACAACTGGTCTTGCATCATTACTTGCCAATATCAAATTAGATTAATATACAGACCATTTGTATAAAACAAAAGCTGCCGTTCATTCGGCAGCTTTTGTTTTATACTCGCCTCATCTAATTATCCAGCCATCTCAACGACGGATAATACATAAAAAAAGCTTTTGCTATAATCTTATCTCTGGAAACATACGTATTCTCCCAATAACGCGCATCTTTAGATACCGCACGATTATCTCCAAGCATAAAATAACAACCCTCCGGCACTTCATAAGGTCCAAAATCACCAGTCGGCTCTTCACTCAGATAGGGTTCCTCCAATAATTCACCATCAATGTAAACTCTACCTCTGATAATCTCCACCGTTTCTCCCGGAAGTCCTATGATCCGTTTCAGATAATCTATCTTCTCGTCATCGGGGTATTTAAAAATAACGATATCCCCTCGCTCCGGTTCTGCAAAATAATAATACAGCCGAAAACCCATAATTCTTGATCCAGCGGGTATTGTCGTCTCCATGGACCCCGTTGGAACAACCGCATTGGCTATAATAAAGGAATCTACAATAAATGCTATAATTACAGCTGACAAAATTACTTTAATCCAACTGAAAATCTCTGCCTTAATCGATACTTTATTATTCTCAGACATCCATCTGCCACTTCCCCTCATTGCCCGTTTTTATTTTTGCTCGCATACCCCGACGCAATTCGCCGCCATGTTCGGAAAACCTCCGGTTTTCCTCACTCGCGGGCTTCGCCTTATAAAAATAAAAACGTGCATTTGTTCCTGCAAGCAGTCTCTTTGCCCGTTTTTATTTTTGCTCGCATACCCCGACGCAATTCGCCGCCATGTTCGGAAAACCTCCGGTTTTCCTCACTCGCGGGCTTCGCCTTATAAAAATAAAAACGTGCATTTGTTCCTGCAAGCAGTCTCTTTGCCCGTTTTTATTTTTGCACGGCTCATTGCTTACGCGCACATTATAACACAGTGAAGAGGAAATGACAATTAAAGCTTTATGAAACCGTCCGTACAATATAATCTTTAACTTCTTCTTTTGGTATTCCCAACGAGACAGCCAGTTCCCCGTACAAGTTTTCCTCAGCCATACTGAAATACTTCTTGTCTATGGCCGTCAACGCCTTTCCGCTTTCCGTACGGCGTTTCTTCCGCATATAGATGGTTTTGATAATTTTAATCAGCTCCCTGCAGTCACAGCTGTGCAGAGCCTCTTTATAATCCCGTTCCCTCTTCCTTTCATCATTCACCCACAGATAATCAATGCTCGTAATATCCTTAATTAATGCCTGAGCTTCCTCCTTGCCCATAATTGGACGGATCAGTTCCTTTTGATTGTCCACGGGTGTATAAAGAACACTTCCTTTAGAATAATAAGGTCTCAATGTATAATATAATCTGTCTTTGCTGACGCCATCTATATCTAAACTGCCGATATGAGTCACTTCACAGACACCATACCCACCAAAGATTACAAAATCACCAGTTTTAAACATTTTCAGCATCCTTTGTTCGAATATATCCATCCGTTTTATAAGTATTATATTGCTTTCTGATTTTCACGATCAGTGATCCATCGGGTTCCTTATAAGTCTCCTCAACTACATAAACAGTCTTTTTACGATCCAGCTTGCCGCAATAAACAGCAAATTCCTTTTCAGGATCCGCATCATTGGTCGTGTCAAACCTCATCGTCTGCAGTAAACATGCACTTGTTATTCTGCGCATCAAAAACACCATCCTTTCATTTGTAATTTTATTTTATCATCTAAAAATAAGCTTCGTAAGCACTTTTTAGAAATTCAGCACAATTACAAATGCATTTCGCTCTTATATTTGTGCGTTTTCACTATACATGCAACTTTTTTTAAATGATGCATAATATAAGGATAGAAATTCCAGGAGGTGCTTTTCATGAAAAAAATAATTTCCTCAATTCTGATCTTATCCTGCATTTGTCTGCTTCTCATCGGCTGCAGACAGACTCAGCCCGGGCTGACACCTGTAACTCTCAACGAAGTAGCCCACTCCATTTTTTATGCCCCAATGTACGTGGCTATTGAAAATGGTTATTTTAAAGAAGAGGGATTGGATATTAAGCTGATTAATGGCGCAGGTGCTGATAATGTCATGACCTCTCTGATATCCGGAGACGCAGATATTGGCTTTATGGGACCGGAGGCAACTGTCTATGTTTACAATCAGGGGGCCCAGAACTATGCTGTCAACTTTGCCCAACTGACCCAGCGCGCCGGAAACTTCCTTGTTTCCCGCTCTCCCGAAGATAATTTCACATGGCAGGATCTGAAAGGAAAAACTGTCCTCGGAGGCAGACCAGGCGGCATGCCTCAAATGATTTTCGAATATGTCCTAAAGCTCCATAACATCGATCCTAAAACAGATTTGACCATCATTCAGAATATTGATTTTGGGCTGACGGCCGAAGCCTTTTCCAGCGGTACTGCCGACTATACTGTCGAATTTGAACCATTTGCCACATCTCTGGAAAAAAACGGGAATGGTTACGTGATTGCCTCCCTTGGTGAGGATTCCGGTTATGTCCCGTACACCTGCTTTTCTGCTCTTGAAAAATATATTCAGGAAAATCCGGATATCATCCAAAACTTTACCAACGGTATCCAAAAAGGGCTGGACTATGTCAACAGCCACACACCGATGGAAATTGCAAAAATTATCCAACCACAATTTAAAGAGACTGATACAGATACCCTTGTCACCATCATTGATCGATATGCATCCCAGGACACATGGAAAACAGATTGTATTTTTACAGAAGAAGCCTTCACTTTGCTGCAGAATATTCTTGATCAGGCTGGTGAACTCACCGAAAGAGTCGACTACCAGACACTTGTCGATCCTTCCTTTGCCCAAAAATGTCTGCAGGAAAAATAAACAGACACACACACCGCCGCTTGCAAATCATCTGACATACCCAGGACATAAAAATAATGCTGCCGCATTTTTTATAAAGTCACTCTGTCATCCATGTTATTTCAAGAAGCAAACAAAACAACGGATGCGGAGGTGCCCAAATAAATAATGCGGCAGCTCTAACGTATAATGGATTATTCTGTTTTATTCAAAAGGTGTACGATCTGTTAATTCATATGGTGTGACTTCTTTTGCATCCTTCATATAATCAGCCGTCTGGTTGTCATAATCAGCTGAATTTGACGCAGACACAAATACCTTTTCTGTAATCATCTCACCATCATATTGATATTGTCTCAGCTCATATGTTCCATCATTAATAATAAAGGCAAGAAGTCCATACTGCCCCGACAGATACATATTCTGCAGTGTCAGCGTACCAATGGTCATTACTTCACCCTGATTAAAGGAATAAACGCTCATAGCATCTTTTCCCACAATCAATTCCGGCGAACCATCTCCGGTGATATCATACAAATAGTACACTGCATCCTGATCCGGACATCCATCCAGCAGCACTTTATAACTTTTTTTCTGCTCATCGTCCATCGAAAATGTTTTTTCCTGCTCGCTGACAGTTCCTGCTATCTCAGACACAATGTCTATAGGGATCTCTGATACCAGTACATCCTTCTGTTCATTCCCGGTATCCTTTTCCTTCCCGCAGCCAATTAAAAAAAACATCAGCAGTATGAGGAGCACCGCTCCCATTAATCTTTTGACCTTCATCTTCTATCACCTGTCCAATATCCTAATACAGCAAGATAACAGCAAAAACTTCCAATACATCTGTCTCTGAAGCATTTCTAATACCATGGCTCTGACCGCCAAGACAGACACAGGAGTCTCCTTCATGCAGCGTCACAATCGTACCATTATCATTGTACTCTGCTGTTCCTTTAGAAATACAGATAATTTCTTCCTCACCTTCATGCATATGTTCTCCTATAGAACATCCGGGATTGAAAATAAGTTTGGCAATCATTTTAGCATTGCCATTATATTCTGACGGCTCAAGATAACGAATGACATGTACTGTTCCCTCTCCACCGCGCATATGTTCATTAAATAAATTCACCATATCTTCTGCTCGTTTAATCATAATTATGATACCTCCTGTATATAAAATCAAAAGCTGCCATTCATCACTTTTCTTCAGCTTTCTTTCTCTAGAATAACATCTAAAGAAATATATTGCAAGCACAGGTATAACGGTTTTGATTACTACATACTACACTTTTTTATTGACCTTTCCCCATTTGAAGGACTATACTATATAATATAAATATACAGAAAAACCTCTATATTCTGTATCATTTATCTAAAATCAGAATCTGCTTAATTTTATGGAAGGATTGATAAATTATGGAACAGGAATCCCACAATAATGCCTCAATAGATATACAGCAAATTATCAGAGAAGTTTTTGACCGATATACTGATAACAGTTACATCAAAGCTTCCATGCTGCCGGATCTGGATCTGTATGTGGATCAGATCACTACCTTTCTGACTCAGCACCTGACCAGGACAACACGAAATGAAGACGACAAAATAATGACCAAAACCATGATCAATAATTACACCAAAAATCATCTGTTGCCGCCTCCAGAGAAGAAAAAATATTCTAAAGACCATATTTTATTGTTGATCTTTATTTATTACTTTAAAAACTTCCTTTCAATCAGCGATATCCAGACCATTCTTGCTCCTCTGACAGAGCAATATTTCCACAATGGCAGTGAAATAAATCTGGAATATATATATAGTACACTTTTTTCAAAGGAATCAACATATAGAGATAATTACTATGAAAACATTCTGAAAGAATATGAAATATCGGGTGATATATTTGCAGAAGCACCAAAACAGGACCAGCAATTTCTTCGGGAATTTTCTTTTATTTGTATTCTGAGTCTTGATATTTATATCAAAAAACAATTGATCGAAACAATCATAGATCATAAATAAACATAATATAAGGGTGTCACAGCATCTGCCGTGCACCCTTATATCAGTTTATTATTGATTATCTTTTAGTCGTTCCAGTACCATATCATAACCATCATTGCCATAATTCAATGAACGGTTTACACGACTGATTGTTGCTGTAGAAGCGCCAGTCTTCTCAGCAATCTCAAGGTACGTTTTCCTTTCCCTGAGCATCCTTGCCACTTCAAAACGCTGTGACAGAGACAACAGTTCATTAATAGTGCATATATCTTCAAAAAACTCATAACATTCTTCCACATCTTTCAGGCAAAGCATTGCTCTGAATAACTGCTCAACCTCTGGCGTCTTAATTTTCTTGTTCATTGGCAAAAATCCCCTTTTTATTAAATTATATTATTCTATTTCCTTCGTACAGCATGCTGCAGATATACTTGCTCTGCAGGCTATCCGCTGCTGCCGCAGCTCCTGTTTGCCGCTGTTTTTCATACGAACAGCATGTCGCAGACCCGCCTGCTTCTGCAGGCTATCCGCTGCTGCCGCAGCTGTTCCGCCTGCCGCTGTTTTTCCAAACGAACAGCATGTCGCAGACCCGCCTGCTTCTGCAGGCTATCCGCTGCTGCCGCA
>JBJEJD010000039.1:43492-76890 GCA_051877705.1 Coprococcus sp.
ACGAACAGCATGTCGCAGACCCGCCTGCTTCTGCAGGCTATCCGCTGCTGCCGCAGCTCCTGTCTGCGACTGATGGGCGTTCCGCCCAATAGCAGCCGTTAAAAATACCCTTATGCAAGCCAGCTTGCAACGGCTATTTTACCGTCTGCTGCTGTTCTGAATACATAAGCACATTGTAACATTTTACAGAGTTAAAGTCTATAGGCAATTCTTAAATTATTCTAAAACTTCTCTGTCTTTTAACTTATCAGCATTTTTTCGATTGGCACGATACTGGGACGGTGTACATCCCTCGCTTTTTTTAAAAACATAACAAAAATATTCCATTTTTTCAAAACCGCACCGATGGGCTATATCATGAATTCTCATATTGCTGGTAACCAAAAATAGACGAGCATAATGAATACGTATTTTATTGACAAAAGCCATGGGGGCAATCCCAAAATGCTGTTTAAAAGCCCGTGAAAAATAACTGACACTTGTACCGTATATCCGTGCCAGATGATTCAGATCCAACGGTTCGGCATAATGCTCCTGTATATATTGGTAAATTTCATTTAAATTAGAAACTTTATAATCTTTTTTTTCAGTATCTTTAATACTAATCAACAAAGTCTGAAGCATAATTGCCGATCTAAAATATTCTCCTGCTTCCCATGCCTGGATCATACTGTCCAGACATGCCGCCAGCAGATTCCCAGACACGTTGAATTTTGACACATCTAGAAACTGAAGATATCGAAGCATTCCCGGAACTCCACTGCCATCAAAATTTACTGTTACAATCC
This sequence comes from Coprococcus sp., assembly GCA_051877705.1. Lineage (GTDB taxonomy): Bacteria > Bacillota > Clostridia > Lachnospirales > Lachnospiraceae > Coprococcus_A. Next base: position 44,281 of record JBJEJD010000039.1, read on the forward strand.
AGCACTCTTCTCCAGGCAGACCCTGAAGTGTCAGCCTTTTACCTTTTTTAATGAGCAATGCATCATTAGTTTTTAACTTAATATCCCAGTCATCAACTTTAAGATTGATCATACCCATCCTTACAACCATAATGATATAGCTGTCCAGAACAGTTTCCGGATGTTTCTCATGAGCCACATGAAACTTTGTTATTTTATCAACAAATAGACTTAAAAGCCTATAATTATCTTTTTTTTCTGTAATTTTTTCAATTATCATATATTTTTCCGCCTATAATGTTCATATATTCAACATTTTTATATTATTTTAGAGTTTCATTTTCTTTAGAAAAGTTTTATAATAATACCAGATTGTTTGCAAAAAAACAATGGGCAACTATACACTAATAAGGGAGGAATTTTTTTATGCTCAAAAAAATCTCTAATGCATCTGTTAAAATTGTACAGAATTTCTTGCCAGATCCTTTTATTTTCTGTATTCTTTTGACAATCATTGTATTTGTCGCAGATATCTTTGCGACAGGAGCTGGTCCGCTTACACTTGCTATGTGGTGGGGCAGCGGCGTATGGAACCTTCTTGCTTTCTCCATGCAGATGGCACTTGTATTGGTTCTTGGTAACGCAATGGCTTCTTCCAAGCCAGTCAAGAAACTTCTTGACAACATCGCAGGTATGGCTAAGACTCCTGCATCAGGTATCGTTCTTGTAACTGTTGTTTCCACAATTGCCTGCTGGTTAAACTGGGGCTTCGGTCTGGTTGTTGGTGCTCTTCTTGCAAAATCCATTGCCAAGAAAGTTAAAGGTATTGACTACCGTCTGCTGATCGCTTCCGCATATTCAGGTTTCATCGTATGGCATGCAGGTCTGTCAGGCTCCATCCCTCTGGATATCGTTGTTGCTGACAACGTTGCTGCTAAGACAGCTGGTGCTATCACAGAAGGTGTTCCTATGAGCGAAACAGTTCTTTCTCCATGGAACCTGGTTATCTGCCTTGCTATCCTGATCCTTATGCCTCTGGTTAATGCCAAGATGCATCCGGATGCAGCAAATGTTGTAACCGTTGATCCTAAGCTTCTTGTTGAAGAAGAAGTTGTAGAAAAGAAGGCTGAGACAATTGCTGAGAAGCTTGAGAATTCAAGAATCTTATCAATCATCGTTGTTGTTCTCGGTGTTGTTTACCTTGTTCAGTATTTCGCTGCTTCAGGCAATATCCTGAATGCTCTTTCTCTGAACATTGTTAACCTGATCTTCCTTGTAATCGGTGTTCTGTTACATGGTACTCCTATCAACTATGTAAGAGCTATCACAGACGCAGCAAAGGGTGCCGCTGGTATTATCCTTCAGTTCCCATTCTATGCTGGTATCCAGGCTCTGATGGTTGGTCATCTTGAAGGTGGTAACTCCCTCGCAGGTCTTATCAGTAACTTCTTCGTAGCTATCTCCAACACAGTTACATTCCCTGTATGGACATTCCTCAGCGCAGGTATCGTTAACTTCTTCGTACCATCAGGTGGTGGACAGTGGACAGTTCAGGGTCCTATCGTTGGTCCTGCTTCTGTAGCACTTGGTGTTAAACCTGGTGTTGCTCTGATGGGTATTGCATGGGGCGATGCTTGGACAAATATGTTACAGCCATTCTGGGCTCTGCCGGCACTTGGTATCGCTGGTCTGGGCGCAAGAGATATCATGGGCTACTGCGTAATCGACCTGTTACTCAGTGGTGTCATCGTTATCATCGGTTTCATCCTTGTAGGTGTTCTTGGGTTATAATCCAATATTCTACATAAATGATTATTTTAACAGCGCAGCTATTTCAGCTGCGCTGTTTTCTTTTTTATAATTTTACACTATCAACCTGACTACTATGAAAATCTATGGCTTCTCTGATCCTTCTCTCCACCTCCTGAGCAATCTCAGTGGTATTCATTCCTGCGTATTCATCATAATACATTGGTTTCAGATAATGTACCTGCACCGTCACGGGCTTGATCGTCTTTTTATCGAACGGCTCAAAACTATTGAGAAGAGCGACCGGTACAATCGGCGCCTTTGATTTGGTGACTGCCTTGAATGCTCCTGCCTTAAATGTCTGAATCTCATTACCCTTTCTGCTTCTTGTGCCTTCAGCAAAGATAAGAAAATTCTCTCCGGCTTTAACCCTCTTTGCAACCTCCAGTATTACCTTCATGGACTGCTTCAGATCACTTCTATCCATTGGAATATAATGGAGTGCCTCTTTAATCTGTTTGAGCAGGATAATATTCTCAACCTCAATCTTAAATACAACCGCATAGGGCCTTGGAAGCGTTTCTATGACTGCCAGCATATCATACATTCCCTGATGATTGGGATACATGACAAAGCCATCCTTTTCCGGTATATTTTCCAGGCCGCTGCTGACAATATCCACACGTCCTGACCTGTTGACCTTTTTCACAATTCCCCGGATAAATCCATATTTGGTCTCCAGACTGTATTTTTCTTCACCAGTATCCTTCGCAAACCGACAGATGTTCCAGAACCAGTATGGCACTATATAGATACATTTCAATACCATCAATATAATCCGTCGCATTCAATCACTCCTTCCATATAGAAAGTGCCCTGTCAATGGCTCTTTCCGTCATCTGCAGATCTTCTTCCGTCAGAGCATCATTGACGAAAAATGCTTCAAACTGAGAAGGAGCAATATACATGCCCCACGATTTCATTGCAGCAAAATACTGTCTGAACCTGTCAAGATCGGACGTCATAACATCTTCAAAACATTTCACCGGATTTCCTGTAAAAAAGATACTCATTAAAGAGCCGACTCTGTTTATCACCGCTTTGACCTGATATCGTTTGATGGCATCCCTGAAGGCTTTCTCTATCCGAATTGATCTTTCTTCCAGTCTGTCATAAATTGCCGGATCATCTCTCAGAAGCTTCAGCATGGCTTTTCCCGCCGCCACAGCTACCGGATTACCGGAAAGGGTTCCCGCCTGATATACCGGTCCCACTGGAGAAACACAGGCCATGATATCCTTTCTGCCGCCATACACAGCCATCGGCATACCGCCTCCAACGATCTTACCAAATGTAGTCATATCAGGAATAACCCCATAATACTGCTGTGCACCGCCATAGCCCAGCCTGAATCCAGTAATAACTTCATCGAATATAAGAACTGCCCCATATTTTCTGGTAATCTCTCTCAGACCTTCAAGAAATCCCGGTTCCGGAGGAACAACCCCCATATTGGCAGCCACAGGCTCCACGATCAGCGCTGCTATCCTTTCTCCATAATGCTGAAACAGGCTTTTCACACTTTCCAGGTTATTATATCCGGCAATAAGTGTCGTCTCAGCAAATGCTGCGGGCACCCCGGCACTGTCCGGCACATTTTCTGTCAGAAGTCCTGATCCGGCTTTTACCAGCAGTCCGTCAGAATGGCCATGATAACAGCCTTCAAATTTTACGATCAATTCTCTTCCAGTATAACCTCTGGCCGCCCGGATAGCACTCATGACTGCCTCCGTTCCGGAATTGACCATTCGCAGCATTTCCATGGACGGAACAGCCTGCTGTATCATCTCAGCCAGTTCCACCTCCGCCGTCGTCGGTGCACCATAGCTGGTTCCCCTTGCTGCAGCCTCTGTTACAGCCTGAACCACCTCTTCCCTGGCATGTCCCAGGATCATCGGTCCCCAGGAACCTACATAATCAATATAGCAATTACCGTCTATATCATAGATACGCGATCCCCGGGCATGATCGATAAATGGAGGCGTCATGCCCACAGCCCTGTAAGCCCTCACCGGACTGTTGACACCACCAGGCATAAGCTCACAGGCCTTTTCGAAAATCTTTTCACTATTCATCCATTTTTCTCCTCATCCCGCTTAAACACAGTTCTTCTTATTTTTCATCCCGAATCCATTCCGCGATCTGCGGCGCATAATAGGTAATGATCATCTTGGCACCGGCTCTTTTCATGGCCGTCATACTTTCCATGACCACCCTTTGCTCATCGATCCAGCCATTGGCCGCCGCAGCCTTCATCATGGCATATTCACCGCTTACACTATAAGTACAAAGCGGAAGATCAAAATTATCATGGATCATCCGGACAATATCCAGATAGGCCAATGCCGGTTTAACCATGATGATATCCGCTCCTTCCATAACATCCAGCTCCGTCTCAATCAAAGCCTCCCTGCGGTTGCGGTAATCCATCTGATAAGTCTTTCTGTCACCAAATGCAGGTGCAGAATCTGCCGCCTCCCTGAAGGGACCATAAAAGGACGAAGCATATTTCACACTGTAAGCCATAATCAATGTATTCTGACAGCCCGCTTCATCCAGTACACGACGCATATGGCCGATCCTGCCATCCATCATATCCGAAGGTGCCACCACATCCGCACCGGCTTTTGCACAGCTCAACGCTGCCTTCGACAGAAGTTCCAATGTTTCATCATTTAATATTTCATTGCCCCTGATCATACCGCAATGACCATGATCTGTATACTCACACAAACAAATATCTGCAATACAGATCATATTCGGATACAGCGATTTTGTCAAACGAAGTGCGCGCTGCACAATACCATCGGGATCATAAGCACCGCTGCCGCAGGCATCCTTATGGTCAGGAACGCCAAAGAAAATCACGGCACGCACACCTTTTTCCCAAATTTCCTTCAAATGAACAGCCAACTGATCCAGGGAATAATGATAGATTCCCGGCATGGACGCAATGGGCGATCTGACATTCTCTCCTTCCGTCACAAAAATCGGATAAATCAGATCATCAATCTGCACATCCACTTCATGTACCATATTTCTGATCTGGGAAGACTGGCGCAGTCTCCTCGGTCTTCGGATTATATCCATCTGCCTCACCTCTTAATTTCTATTTTTCATATATTTTATCACACATACATTGTATCAGGCCACCCAGATCATACTTTTCTGCCTGACCATCTACCCGGATACCCCTTTCACAGGCAGCTTTTGCCGTCACCGGACCAATACATATTGTCTTTCCTTTTATTTCCTGTCCTTTCGTCATGGCATGAAAAGCATCCACCGCAGAGGCACTGCAGAAGGTCACAACATCCACATTTTCCAGTATCTGATTCAATAATCCTGCCTTTTTCCACTGCCTTTCTGTCACATAAAGTGGGATATCCACATAATGGATCCCTGCTCTGTCCAATGCTGTGCACAATACTCCCGACGCTTCCTGTGCCCGGAACATCAATACCTTCGGCTGCTCTGCTGTTTGTTCATCTGTCCTGTTTTGTACAATTTCCCGGCACAGAGCTTCCGCCAGAGATTCACTGCATGACTGTTCCGGTATTAAATCGGCATAATATCCATAATCTTCCAATGCCCTCTTCGTCCCGCTGCCCATAGCAGCTATCTTTTTATCTCCAAGCAAACGGATATCCACCTGTTCATTTTTCATCTGCTCAAAAAACATCTGTACACCATTCCTGCTGGTGAAAACGATCCATCCACCGGCAGGAGCCTGACTCAAAACAGGCTTTATGTTCAAATTTTCTATCAGTCTCACTTCTATAAGACTCAATAATACCGGCTCACCGCCCAGAGAAGAAATCAATTGCCCGAGCCTGCCGGCCATAGCCTTTGTAGCAGTCACAAGTATCCTCTGTCCGGTCAACGGTCCCCTCTTCTTCCACTCTACCTGAGGCTGAAGCCCCGCCACATTGCCCACCAGCAAAATGGCCGGCGGCCTGATTCCATCTTTCTCCGTTTTATCGGCTATTTCATTGAGCGGGGCTATGATACATTGCTGCCGCGCAGTCGTTCCTGAAGCAATCACTGCTGACGGGGTAAAAGGATCTTTTCCATGCTCTATCAGCATTCGGCATATATCTCGAATGCGTGAAAGTCCCATAAGAAATACCAGTGTCCCCTCCTCCCGGGCCAGAGTTTCATAATCCAGAGAACTGGATTCCTTTGTTGGATCCTCATGGCCCGTGATCACATGAAAGGAAGATGCCACCCGTCGATGTGTAACGGGAATTCCTGCATAGGCTGCAGCAGCATAAGAAGAAGATACCCCGGGAATCACAATAAATGGAATTCCTGCAGCAGACAGCGCCAATGCTTCTTCACCGCCCCGGCCAAAAATAAACGGATCCCCGCCCTTTAGTCGCGCAACCTGCAGTCCCTGTTTAGCCCGTTCAATCAGAACCTGCTCGATTTCTCCCTGCTTCATACGGTGATTGCCGGCATATTTTCCTGCATTTATCCATTCAGCCTCCGGTCTCGTCTCATTTAAAAGGGATTCACTGGCCAGATGATCATAAACAATCACATCTGCCCTGCGAAGTGCTTCCAGACCTTTCACGGTAATCAGCCCTGCATCTCCCGGCCCTGCTCCTATGAGATAAACCATTCCTGTCATTCCCGCTCCTCCTGTTCCAACAGCCGGCAGGCAGCCCAATGTCCCGCATCAGAGGCTATCTGCCTGTTCTCATACCGAAAGTTTGTAAGCGTCCGCTCCTCAATGATCGTCCTCATCCTGCCATACCTTCCGGCATACCGTGCTTTTATATACAGCTTTCCATCCTCTATCCGGGAAGCTATGGCTGCAGCCTCATTGCATCCGCCGCCGATTCCTTTCAAAAAGGCTCTCTCTGCCGTAAAGAGGAGCCATGTTTCTTCATCATTGATAGTCTCCAGCAGCCAGCAGTCTTCGCCCCGTCCCGCTTCCACGGCGATGATCCCCTGCCCTGCCGCAGGAAGAAACTGCTCCTCCGGCAAAAATTCATAATAATAACGACTGCCGTCCAACAAAAAACTTCCTCGATCATCGTCTGAGGTCGATATATATCCAAGGCGCTTCAATCCGGCCGCTGCCAGAATGATGCCATCATACTGTCCATCAGACAACTTATGCAATCTCGTCGGCACATTTCCCCGTATATCTTTAATAATTAGTGCCGGATTCAGCTCCATTGCCTGGATAGCCCGTCGTCGGCTGCCTGTTCCGGCAATGGTTCGGCCCGGACATTCTTCCAGCCGTTCCTGATGACATGTGACCCATACATCCCGGCTGTCTTCCCGTTTCAGCACAGCAACAATATCAAGTCCTTCCGGCAGCTCCAGGGGCATGTCTTTGGCACTGTGTACAGCCATATCGATACGCCCCTCCAGCATGGCCCGCTCTATATCCCGGGTAAAAGCTCCCTTACCGCCGAAATCAGCCAATGACCGCTCCAGATGACGATCTCCCTTTGTATCATATTCAGCCAGTTCCACTTTCATCCCCGGAAGCTTCTTTTTTAAAGCGGCCACAACCAGCTCTGTCTGTGCGAGCGCCAATAGGCTCTTTCTTGTCCCTATTACCATTCTGACCGTCTCCTCTCTTCATCTTCTATCATCTGCTGCAGCTTCTCCCGCTTTTGTTCGTGATTCAAATTACTTCGCTTCAGTACATCTCTTCTGGCCCTGAGGGACTGCTCCAGATCCCCATACCATTCAGGTACTGCCCGCTCTATTATCTGACGCAGGTGCCTGGTTAATGCAGGCACACCCCCTGAACTGCTGATACCAATAATAATTTGATTTCTCCGCACAACAGAAGGAAACAGAAAACTGGAATCTGCCTCAGAGTCTGAACAATTCACCCATATATGCTGTTTGCGGCAATAACAGGCAATCTCATGGTTCAGTTGACGATCATCCGTTGCGCATACGACCATAAAAGCCGAATTTAGTCTGTCAAATTCTCCGAAATTCAGAGTCTTCTGTTCACAGCACAGCCGGCCTCTATTATCCATCAGCTTCAGCCCGTCACAGATCTTTGGACTAATCACACAGATATCCGCCCCAAAATCAGCCAGTATCTCAGCTTTTCGCAAAGCAACCCTGCCGCCGCCGATAATCAGAGTTTTTTTATCCTCTATGTCTATATATAATGGAAATCTGGCCATTCTATCCTTCCTTCTCTGACTGTTCCAGCACATCATAAAAAACCTTCAGCTGCTGAGGCGACGCACTTTCCCTCACTCTGTAAAATAATTTATCAATAGCTTTACCGGTTGTGTCATCCAGAATTCTGTCTCTGACAGAACGCATGAGCGGCAAATGCTCCTGAAAGATCATCCACCTCTCAAACTGTGCAATCTCTTCTTCCAGCATCTCCCTGGCCTGATCAGCCGCCTGCAGGCGGATATTCTGATTACGGTCCGCCACTTCCGTCAGATCATCCAGATGGCAGACTCTCGTCATATGGCCATCATCAATACTGCTCTCTATATCCATAGGAACCGCCATATCGATAAGTATACGCGGTTTCTCCGATACAATGGCAGCTTCCCAGCGTTCCTTTGTTAATGTGTAATGAGGACTGGCCGTTGCACTGATAATAACGTCCATAACATCCGCATATCTATACCGCTGCTCAAAAGCAATAGCTTCATATTCCGTCGTTCGAAAATGTCTGCCGCTGCAATGCCTGCCTGCCAGCGTATCCGTACCAATCCGGTTCACCTGTTCAGAATGAATCCTTCGTGAAGTCACATAGAGATTCACTGAATGATCGGAAATCATATTTTTCATAACAATTTGCCCAATCCTGCCCGTTGCGCCAATGAGCAGTACATTTTTTCCATCCAGATCTCCAATATATTCCTCCGCAGCTTTAATAGCTAAAGTTGCCGTAGAAACCGATATTCCCGATAACCTCGTCTCCGTCTTTACTTTTTTTGCAGCAGTCACAGCCATACGGAATAAGCCATTGGCATATGTACTGCAAAAACCACCCTCCATAGCCTGTCGGTGAGCCTCCTTCACCTGTCCCAGAATCTGGTCTTCTCCCATAACCATTGAATCCAGTCCTGCAGCCACAAAAAAAAGATGGCGTACCGCCTGGCTCCCCTTATAAAAACGCAGCAGACTGGCACCATCAACTGTATCATCCATCTCAACAGCATCCAGCACGCATCTCTGCATGGCGGTCATCACCTGCCAGACCGGCACTTTCGGATCACTGACAGTATAAATCTCCGTTCTATTGCAGGTTGCCAGTACAACACATTCTGTAATACCATTTTCCATCAGCAGTGCTTCCATCAGAGAGCGCCGTTTCTCCTCCGTAAATGCAAACAATGCCCGTATCTGTACCGGCGCTGTTTTATGGCTGATGCCCAAAAGCTGTATATTCATTATTCTTTCTATCTCCATATTAAATCAATATCTGAACTTCATATAAGGATTGCTTCCAATCATAAAAATCCCGTCGTTTCAATACAGCCAGAATATTTCTGGGCCGGATATCTCTTTCTGCAAAATATCTGGATAATGCCCTGATCCATCTGTCATCCCTGAATACAGGCGTCGTCATACATATATAATTGCCCTTGGGAATCATATAGGAAGCAGTTCTGTTCAGAACAACGTCCTGATCCGTCACAAGAAACTGTCCATCCAGCTCAAGCCGCTTATCTCTCATAAAAGCGTTCTCATTGATCAGATAACCTGACGACCGCTGTCCCGAAACAATGCCAATCCGCTGCCACTGCCTGCAGGCCTGACGGTAAATTTCTTCCACACCGCAGGATTCTTCAGCCTCTGTCAGCAAAACCTGCCGGGATTCAAAAGATTTCTGACTGATCCTATATCCATGACCTGAATCCTGAGTCTCTCCGGCTCCGTCACAATAATCCTCCATAGAAAGCCATTCCAGCAGATCGATCTTTTCCTGTAGTGACTGGAGCTGCTGTCTGGTCTGCTCCAAACGTTTACCAAGGATTCCACCACGATCAGTGCCATCCTGCATTATCGCCGCAATTTCATTCAGGGAAAATCCAGCCTTTTTAAGATATCCCACTGTCTCCAGACGACGTATATCATCAAAGCTATAATAGCGATAACCGGTCTGCGCATCCACCTTTTCCGGTACAATGATGCCCATGTCAGCATAATACCGCAGCGTCGGGACAGTGAATCCGGTCATCTGATGCACTTCCCCGATTGAGTATAAAGTCTGCATCCCACTAACCTCTGTACTTCATAATAACCAGAGCTGTCTCTCTTTTCCCGGACAGATGATAAACTGCCTCCATTTTCAGATAACCGCTCTTAGCCGCCAACCTGGATAACCACTCTTCTTCCGTCGTACAGACAATCACCTGTCCGGCATCCTTCATCCATCCCTGCAGCTTTCCAATAAAAGTCTTATACAATTCATAGAGCATATCCGACGTCATCTTATCTGACCGCGCCGGAAACTCCGTTATAATCTCATCAAATTGATAGCTGTGGGTAAAATCCTTAAAATCCCTGTTAATAAAATAGACAGGCACATGAGCCAGCTGCGCATTTTCACGTCCCAGTTCTATAGCTTTACCATAGATATCCACACCGTAAAGATTGGCAGCTTTCTTCCTTCTGTATCTCTCAATCAGCAATGTTCCCGTTCCGCAGAATGGATCCAGAACTGTGGCCTCCTCTGCCAGATATTCATCAGCCAATGCCACTATCTCTGCCGCCCGCACAGGGTGCATGGACGTAGCCAATGCATTTCTCCTGTAAGCAAACCGGGTATCCGGAAATGTATGCAGCACCAAATATACGCTGTACAGTCCCTGTTTATTTTCTGTGATTCGAAGCTCGCATTCATAATTGGATGCGGAGTTCTGCAGCCGATGCTCTGACAGCCGTTCCAGCTCCCCCGCCAGGCGCTTCACATACTGACTCTTCTCGTTCAATACCAGCCGGGTCCGCAGATCTATTCTGAAATAAAAAGGTGTCTGGCCTTCATGACGCTTCTGCAGATATTCCAGGAGTCCGGCTTCCATAATAGCAGCCGCTACTGTCCGATAATCATTGGATGCAAGAGGATTTTTACAAAAGCGGAAAAGAATCCCCTTCACTGTACGCAGTTCCATCAAAGCTCCGGGTCTTTCCGTCATCACCCGTACGCCCCCATTCATGATATGGGCCGTCCGCTGACAAGCTGCCGGCATTCCGTCCACAGTCAACTGTTCAAAGCCCGGACTTGTCAGCAAAATCAACTCTGATGGTACTGAAAAGCCGGTAAATCGATGCTTTTTCGGAGCTTCCATCGTAAGCAGCATCTCCCGCAGCAATTTTAATTCTTCATTGAGGTGCTTCTGATTCTCCGGTGTCATGACTGTATTCATAATCTCCTGTATCCGTTCTTCAAACACTCTAAGATAAGGCCGGTAATCCAGATTGCTCATGGCTGTCAGATAGGCGCCCCGCACAAAAAGCTGCTTTTCCTCCCGATATGCCTCAAACAATTGCTGAAGAGCCTGCTGAGCTCCTGTTTCTCCAAGAATCAATGCCGCATTCTTCCGTACTTTGGCATCTGCATGCTGCAGCAATTCTGTCAGCAGCTGAAAATAATTCCTCTGAATCAGATTCCACTCTTTCTTTCCCTGTTCCGTCTTCAACAGCTTCCTTAATTCTATAAGATTCTGTCTTACATCCAGATCTTTTTCTATCTTGATCAAATATTCCTTAATCATGCAATTCTCTCTTTTCATTAATAATCGTCGCTCTTATGTCTTATCATACCATAGCAGAAACAAATTATCAATTATCACAAAAAAACTCCGGTATCCTTACTGACGGTTACCGGAGTTTTTTTATAATCTCTCTAAACAAATGCTTATTCTAGTACAAAATAAAAAATACAAATTACGTAATCAATATATTATATCTTAGAAAAGGCACACTGAATTAAGGATTATAACTTAACGACATTGACTGCCTGTGGTCCCTTCTGGCCCTGGATGATATCATACTCTACAGCCTGACCTTCTTCCAGTGACTTGAAGCCATCTGACTGAATGCCGGAATAGTGTACAAATACATCGTTGCCCTGCTCATCGGAAATAAAACCGAAGCCCTTCTGGTTATTGAACCACTTTACTGTACCTTTGTTCATTCCAAAGTCCTCCAAAAAAATTAAACTAAATCGTGCTGCAGGTTATTCTCACAGCACCATCAGCATAGCATACTTATTTCTGAAAGTCAAACGAAATTGGCAATTCCTGCCTGCATCGGTACTATAAAAGTATCGCAGTATTCGCCTTTTTATGGCCTCGGCTTTATGGCTATTCGCAATATGCAACAACAGTAAATACGCTGTTGGCTTCAATAACTTCTTTAACTGTTGCCTTCAGGCTGGTAAGTCTCCGGGCAGCAGGAATATTGTCGCTCATAGCCAGAGCAGGTTCAATCGTATAGTAATACATGGTTCCTGCCAGAGTATTCAATCTGGATTCACTCATCTCCACTTCATCTCCTGCTTTCAGAAGATTCGGCCTTTCCATTCGAAAAGATATTTCCCGCTGCATGGACTACTCACCCTCCTGCACATCCGCATAGCGGCGCAGTATTCCAAGAATCAGATCTACAGATTTGTCCATGCCTTCTGCTGTAATATGCTCATAAGGTCCATGATAAGCATAGCCGCCTGTTCCCAGATCCGGGCAAGGCAATCCGCGAAAACTCAGCTGAGCGCCGTCGGTACCGCCACGTACAGGCACGATCAGCGGTTCCAGGCCAATCTCTTCTGCAGCAGCCTTCGCATTCTCAATCAGATGAAAATGCGGCATGATTTTTTCCGACATATTGCGGTATTGCTCAGTAATGGTCAATTCCACTGTTCCCGCACCATAGCGCTCATTCAGTACCTTTTCTATATGACGCAGTTCTGCCTTTCTCGCTTCAAAGGATGGCATACTGTGGTCACGGACAATATAGGACATAACTGTTTTCTCCACATTGCCGCTCATATCTGTCAGATGATAGAATCCTTCATAGCCTTCTGTATGCTCCGGTCTGTCCGCTGCAGGAAGCATCTGATTGATCTCACAGGCAACAACGAGAGAATTGACCATCGTATCCTTGGCACTTCCCGGGTGAACATTAAACCCATTCACAACAAATTGGGCGCTGCAGGCATTAAAATTCTCATAAGTAATCTCGCCTTCCTCACCGCCGTCAATTGTATAGGCAAAATCTGCGCCAAAGGCATCTATATCCAGCGCATAAGCACCGCTGCCCACTTCCTCATCAGGTGTAAAACCAATACATATCTTCCCGTGGGGAATATTTTCACTGATCAGCCTTTCTACAACAGTCATAATCTCAGCAATACCTGCTTTGTCATCCGCTCCCAGTACCGTTGTACCGTCTGTTACGATCAATGTTCTGCCCCTCAGAGATGGCAGATGCGGAAACCTTTCCCGGCTCAGCACGCGTCCGCTTTCACCCAAAACAACAGCTTCGCCGTCATAATTCTCGATCACTCTTGGTTTCACATTCTCTCCGCAAAAATCCGGCACTGTATCCAGGTGAGCGATCAGTCCAATGGCAGGTGCTTTCTCAAGTCCCGGTGTGGCAGGCAAAGTACCATACACATAACATTTTTCATCCACTCTGGCATCCTGAATACCCAGTTTCTGCATTTCTTCTACTAAAAGGCGCGCAAGATCAAACTGACGTTCAGTTGTCGGCGTTGCCTCACTATTCTCATCACTGGCAGTATGAATCACAACATATTTCAGCAGACGTTCATAAGCTCTCATTTTAATTTCCTCTTTTTCTTTTATTTTCTTTAGTTATTATCTGTTTTATCAACTTCATGTATACACAATCCTATCGGATGTAATATACATAATCCTTCTTACGCTCTGCTGCTTTTGGCTCATCCCCTTCTGCATATCCCAGTACGCAGTGACCAATACCCTCATAATCACCTTCAATACCAAGAGATTTGAGAATAGCTTTTCCCTCTTCAGACTCAAATTCTTCCTTTGCACGATGAATCCAGCAGCTGCCAATACCCTCGTCATGAGCAGCCAGCATCAGATTGCCAATTACCAGGCTGCCATCGTAAATATAAGTCGGTTTCGATCTGTCAGCCAGTACAATCAATACAACCGGAGCGCCATAAAAAGGATCCATATCCTTTCCCATAATCCGCGCATTCATCGCAGACAGCTGATCTCTCAGTTCCTTGTTTGTTACAGCAATAATAATCGGAGACTGTTTACCCGCTCCTGTAGCAGCATATGTTCCTGCCTGAATAATCCTTTCAAGAACATCTTCCGGCACCATATCCGGTTTATACTTGCGTATACTTCTTCTAGTCAGAATATTCTTCATTACTTCACTCATCATTGAAACCTCCTTATTTGAAACAATACAAATAATACCTGCAACAGATTTTCCTGTGCCAAAAAACCTGCTGCCATTGCTGGCAGCAGGTGCATATCAAATCAAATAATACAACTCCCGTATGTTGCGTCAATACGAATACTTCAATATTCTTATGTACATAAATAATCTAACTGATTATACCGATAAAGCATGTATAGAATACAAGAGCCACAATTGTCATCAGTTTAATAAGTATGTTAATGGATGGACCTGACGTATCCTTGAACGGGTCACCAACCGTATCACCGACAACGGCTGCTGCATGGGCAGGACTGCCTTTGCCGCCATGGTTGCCATTTTCGATATATTTCTTGGCGTTATCCCATGCACCGCCCGAGTTTGACATAAAGATTGCCATCAGAACACCTGTCACCAGCGAACCGGCCAGCATACCGCCAACAGCCTCAGCACCAAGCAGGACGCCAACCAGAATCGGAGCTGCAACGGCCATAATACCCGGAATGATCATCTCATGCAGTGCCGCCTTTGTTGAAATATCTACACACTTCGCATAATCCGGTCTGCCTTTACCTTCCATAATGCCAGGAATCTCACGGAACTGGCGTCTTACTTCCTCGATCATCTTATAAGCTGCTTTTGATACGGACTCCATTGTAAATGCAGAGAACAAAAACGGCAGCATACCACCAACCAAAAGACCGATGATTGTTGTATAAGACAGAATATTGATTGAACTCAGCTTCACAGCATCTGCATAGGACATGAACAATGCCATAGCTGTCAGAGCTGCTGAACCAATGGCAAAACCTTTACCCATGGCTGCTGTTGTATTACCAACGGCATCCAGAGAGTCTGTAATCTCACGAACATGTTCTTCCAGACCAGACATCTCAGCAATACCGCCCGCATTATCAGCGATTGGGCCATACGCATCAACAGCAACAGTAATACCTGTTGTAGAAAGCATTCCGACTGCCGCCAGCGCAATACCATAGAGGCCGCAGCATTTATAGGAAACGAAAATACCGATACAGATCAGAAGGATCGGAATAGCCGTAGACTGCATACCAACTGCAAGACCGGAAATAACCGTTGTAGCGGAACCAGTCTCAGACTGTTCTGCAATCTTCTTAACAGATTTATAATCACCGGATGTATATACCTCAGTAATAATACCAATGACCAAACCAACAATAAGTCCGGCAATAATAGCCAGTGCCGGTGAGAAATTACCGAAGAATACCTTGCTTAAAACAACTGAACCTATGATAACAATAACAGCTGCCGTATAGGATCCTCTGTTAAGTGCCTTCTGCGGATTCTCTCCATCCTTTCCTTTAACAAGAAATGTACCGATAATTGCTGCAATAATACCAAGTGCAGAAAGAATCGCAGGGAAAATAGCGGCACCATTCTCAATAAGGACTTCATTGGATCCTGCCCATACAATACCAAGAGTAATAGCAGAAATCAGAGAACCTGCATAGGATTCAAAAAGATCCGCTCCCATACCGGCAACATCGCCTACATTATCACCTACATTATCTGCAATAACAGCCGGATTTCTCGGGTCATCTTCAGGAATACCCGCTTCTACCTTACCTACCAGGTCAGCACCGACATCAGCAGCCTTCGTATAAATACCACCACCAACACGGGCAAACAGCGCGATAGAAGAAGCTCCAAGGCTGAAACCAAACAATATCTCTGCATCACCTGTCACTGCATAAAGAACACTGACACCCAGCAGACCAAAACCTGCCACACACATACCCATAACTGCACCGCCTGAAAAAGCTACAGTCAGCGCTTTGTTCATGCCGCCGATTCTGGCTGCATTGGCCGTTCTGACATTGGCCTTTGTTGCAACTGTCATACCACAATAACCCGCAATAACAGAAAGCAGCGCACCACACAGGAAACAGATCGCTGTCAGCGGCCCTCTCAAGAGACATATCAAAACAAACAATACAATAGCGAATACAATCAAAATCTTGTATTCAGCAAAAAGGAATGCTCTCGCACCTTCAGCAATAGCTGAAGCAATCTCTTTCATGCGGTCAGTGCCTTCTTCCACCTTCGACACCTTCTGATTCTGCACAAAAGCAAATACCAGTGCGACAATTGCCGCGACGACGGCTACGTACATTAGATTCATAACGAAACCCCTTTCCCTGCATTTTAATTATGCATTTTTATGTTTTTTACAAAACCACCCCGCCGCAAAATTGTAATTGTATACAATTTAAGCGTTTATTTAGTGATAATAATAATAGATTTTATACAAGTTGTCAAGTGTTAGCGTTTAAAAACAATGTTTATTCTTTAACACATTTGTTAGGATTTTTTTCCTGTAAGTCACTTTTTTGTGCCTAAAAAGCTCCGGAATTTTAATGCCAGCACTCTCAAAAATCAATATCTGTATCTATACAACGGACTTTTCCCTTATATATTCACAGTTTGTTTCTGAAAGAAAGACATTCAAATTCCAGAGCTTTTATATATAGCTTTTTTCAATATTGCACTCTGCAATGTTATTCTTTTAACTTGCCAGTGAATTATTTATCTATTAGTCTAAATTCGTATAACCCATCAGATTGATATCCACACACTGAGCAGCTTCACGACCTTCACGGATAGCCCATACCACCAGAGACTGTCCTCTGTGCATATCTCCGGCAACATAGACATTATCGGCACTTGTATGATAATGTCCCGGTTCAGTCTTCACATTTGTTCTTCCGTCTACCTCTACACCAAAAGCTTCCGTGACATAACTCTGGCTTCCAAGAAAACCTGCTGCGATCAGTACCAGATCCACTGGAATGATCTCATTGCTGCCCTCAATCTCCTGCATGGTCATTCTCCCTGACTCAGGATCCTTCTGCCAGGACAATTTTACGATCTCTGCCGCACATACATCGCCATTCTCATTTGGAATGAACGCTTTTACCGTCGTTTCATAGATTCTCGGGTCATGACCATAGACAGCAATGGCTTCTTCCTGACCGTAATCTGTCTTACAGATTTTTGGCCATTCCGGCCACGGATTGTTATCCGCCCGCGTATCCGGAGCCTTTGGCATCATCTCCAGCTGGGTCACATTCTGAGCACCCATACGTATGGAAGTTCCTACACAGTCATTCCCCGTATCGCCGCCACCGATGACCAGCACACTCTTACCTTTAGCAGAAACATAATTATTATCCTCAAAATTGGAATCCAGCAGACTTTTTGTTGTCATCTTCAGGAAATCAACCGCAAAGTAAATCCCCTTTGATTCACGTCCCGGAACATTGATATCTCTCGGATTGGATGCACCGCAGGCCAGCACAACACTGTCATATTCCTTCAGCAAACGGGAGGCCTTATAATTGGCACCTACATCGGCATTGGTAATAAATTCAACACCTTCATCCTTCATGAGTTGAATACGTCTTTCAATAATAGATTTATCCAGCTTCATGTTTGGAATACCATACATGAGCAATCCCCCGACACGATCATTTCTTTCAAAAACCGTTACCTGATGTCCACGCTTATTCAACTGGTCAGCTGCTGCAAGCCCGGAAGGCCCGGATCCTACAATGGCCACTCTCTTGCCTGTTCTTGCTTTTGGCGGTTCCGGCTTCATCAGTCCATTGGCATAACCATATTCAATAATACCGTATTCGTTCTCCTTAATGGATACCGGCTTTCCATTAAGGTTGCAGGTACATGCCGCCTCACATGGAGACGGGCATACTCTTGAAGTAAACTCAGGAAAGCTGTTGGTCTTCAGGAGCCGGCGCCATGCCTGCTCCCAGTTGCCAGTATAGATCAGATCATTCCATTCAGGAATCAGATTGTTTAACGGACACCCTGATGCCATGCCGCCAATGATCATACCTGACTGACAGAAAGGCACACCGCACTCCATACATCTTGCTCCCTGTTTTTGCTGCATTTTACGACTCAGAGGGATATGAAACTCCTTAAAATTCTGAATACGTTCTTCAGGCGGAATCACACGGCCTGTTTCCCTCTCATATTCTAAAAATCCCGTTGGTTTTCCCATTTTTATCCCTCCTAACCTCTCTTGCTTGCATAAAATGCTTCTATCTGTGCCTGGTCGAATGTAAGACCTTTTTCTTCCATATGTACAATGGCGGTCTGCATCCGGCTGTAATCATGAGGAATTATTTTCTTGAACTTCGGCAGATATTCCGAGAAATTATCAAGAATCTCACGTCCAATGGCAGAACCAGTGTAATCTACATGATCCTGAATCATTCCGCGCAGTTCCATAACATCATATTTGGATGTCACTGTATCTATGGAAACCAATTCCTTATTAACACGTTTATATAAATCTCTGTGCTCATCCAGAACATAAGCTATACCGCCGCTCATACCGGCTGCAAAGTTTTTGCCTGTAGGGCCCAGAACAACGACGCGTCCGCCTGTCATGTATTCACATCCATGATCACCGACACCCTCAACAACAGCTGTCGCACCGGAATTACGTACACAGAATCTCTCACCGGCCACACCGCTGATATAGGCTTTACCACTTGTAGCTCCATAAAGTGCCACATTACCGACAATAATATTCTCATGCGGTTCAAACTGGATATTTTTTGGCGGATATAAAATCAGTTTACCGCCAGACAGTCCTTTACCAAAATAATCATTACTGTCTCCCACCAGCTCAAGGGTCAATCCCTTCGGTATGAACGCACCAAAGCTCTGACCACCGCTGCCATTACACTTTACAGTATATGTATCCTCCGGCAATGTATCTCCATGTCTCTTTGTAATCTCTGAACCGAAAATAGTTCCCAGCGTACGATCCGTATTGGATACATTAATTTCTATTTTCTTTTTCTTCTTACTTGCCAGTGCCGATTTAAATTCCTTCAGCAGGATCTTCTCATCAATCGTTTTTTCAAGTTCGAAATCATAAATATCCTGCGGTATAAACAGATGCTTCTCTTCGTTCAGATACGGATTATCCACAATGGCAGAAAGATCCAGCTTGCCATAAATATGAGGATCCACACCTTCTCTGACTTTGATCAGATCTGAACGGCCAATAAGTTCATCCACATGACGCACACCCAGTTTTGCCATAATCTCGCGCAATTCCTGAGCTATGAACTTCATAAAGTTCACCACATATTCCGGTTTACCCTTGAAACGTTTGCGCAGTTCAGGATTCTGAGTAGCGACACCCACCGGACATGTATCCAGATTACATACTCTCATCATAACACATCCCATGGTTACAAGCGGAGCTGTTGCAAATCCATATTCTTCTGCTCCGAATATGGCTGCCATAGCCACATCGCGGCCTGTCATCAGCTTACCATCTGTCTCCAGACGTACTCTGGAACGAAGTCCGTTCATAATCAGTGTCTGATGGGTCTCAGCCAGACCAATCTCCCAAGGAAGTCCCGCATTATGAATAGAAGTTCTAGGTGCAGCGCCTGTACCGCCATCATAACCGGATATGAGAATAACCTGAGCTCCTGCTTTGGCAACACCGGCAGCAACAGTTCCAACACCAGCCTCTGAAACCAGCTTAACAGAGATCCGGGCCGCACGATTGGCATTCTTCAGATCGTAGATCAGCTGTGCCAGATCCTCGATGGAATAAATATCATGATGCGGAGGAGGGGAAATCAACGCAACACCTGGTGTAGAAAGTCTTGTTTTGGCAATCCACGGATATACTTTACCACCCGGAAGATGACCACCCTCTCCAGGCTTTGCACCCTGAGCCATCTTGATCTGAATCTCATTGGCACTCACAAGATATCTGGAAGTAACGCCGAAGCGACCAGAAGCCACCTGTTTGATAGCAGAGCATCTATTTAATCCATCCGGTCCTATAGTCAGACGTTCGAGACTCTCACCACCCTCACCGGAATTGGATTTACCATGAATCATGTTCATGGCAATGGCCAGTGTCTCATGGGCCTCCTGAGAGATAGAACCATAGGACATAGCACCTGTCTTGAAACGTTTGACGATTTCATCAACACTCTCTACTTCCTCCAGCGGAACACCACCGGCTTCATCAAATTTAAATTCCAGCAGCCCTCTCAGATTCATGAGACGGGTCTCTTCATTGATGCAGCGGGAATATTCCTTGAACATTCTGTAATCTCCACGCTTTGTGGACTCCTGAAGCAGATGGATCGTTCTTGCATTGTAAAGATGTTCTTCCTTGCCGCTTCTCAGCTTATGACTGCCCACACTGTCCAGCGACAGATCCACATCCATACCCAGAGGATCAAAGGCACGCATATGCCAGGCATCCACATCCTTTTCAATATCCTTTAATGTAATACCGCCAATGCGGCTCACTGTATTAGTGAAATACTGATCAACAACCTCTTTACTGATACCGATAGCCTCAAATATCTGAGATCCCTGATAGGACTGAATAGTAGAGATACCCATCTTTGAAGCAATTTTGACAATGCCATGGAGCACAGCCGAATTATAGTCATCTACAGCTGCATAATAATCCTTATCCAGCATATGCGCATCAATCAATTCCTTGATGGACTCCTGTGCCAGGTATGGATTGATGGCACAGGCGCCATAACCCAACAGTGTTGCAAAATGATGCACCTCTCTCGGCTCACCGCTTTCCAGAATCACAGCAACAGCTGTACGTTTCTTGGTTCGTACAAGATAATGCTCAAGAGCCGATACAGCTAACAGTGATGGAATAGCTACATGATTCTCGTCGATCCCTCTGTCGGAAAGAATCAGAATATTTGCGCCATCTCTGTACGCGCGGTCAACTTCAACAAAAAGATGATCCAGGGCACGTTCCAGCGGTGTATTGACATAATAAATAATCGGAATTGTAGCCACCTTAAATCCCTCAATATTCATGGATTTAATCTTCAACAGATCCGTATTGGTCAGAATAGGATTATGAATCTGCACCATTTTACAGTTCTCAGCTTTTTCTTCCAGGAGGTTGCCATCCGGCCCGATATAAACGGTAGTGGAAGTAACAATTTCCTCACGTATAGCATCTATCGGCGGATTTGTTACCTGAGCAAACATCTGTTTAAAATAGGAAAAAAGCGGCTTCGGCTGATTGCTGAGGACAGACAGTGGTGTATCCACACCCATGGCAGCAATCGGCTCAGCACCGTTTTTAGCCATTGGAAGAATGCTGTCCTTCAATTCTTCATATGTATATCCAAAAGCTTTCTGAAGGCGTACACGCTCATCTCTTGTATACTCCGGTACTCTCTCATTCGGGATCTTCAGATCTTTCAGTTTGACCAGATTCGCATCCACCCATTCTCCATAAGGCTGACTCTGGGCATAAGTCTCCTTCAGCTCGTCATCAGAAATGAGACGTCCCTGAACAGTATCGACCAGGAGCATTTTACCCGGACGCAGACGATCCTTCATAATAATATGCTCCTGCGCAACAGGAAGAGCGCCAACCTCAGATGAGAGTATCATATAATCATCGTCTGTTACATAGTATCTGGATGGTCTCAGGCCATTACGGTCAAGAACTGCGCCAAGGAGATCTCCATCAGAAAATACGATGGAAGCAGGGCCATCCCATGGTTCCATCATCGTCGCATAATACTGATAAAAATCTCTCTTTGTCTGGCTCATGCTCTTATCATTTTCCCATGGTTCGGGAATGGTTATCATAACAGCCTTTGGCAGCGGCATTCCACTCATCATCAAAAATTCCAGTGTATTATCAAGCATGGCTGAATCAGAACCTGATGAATTGATAACAGGAAGCACTTTATGCATCTCACCCTTCAGAAGCCCCGAAGACATTGTTTCTTCCCTGGCAAGCATCGTATCAGCATTACCTCTGATGGTATTGATTTCACCATTATGAACAATCAGGCGGTTCGGGTGAGCACGCATCCAGCTCGGATTAGTATTAGTACTGAAACGTGAATGAACAGTCGCAATGGCAGACTCGTAGGCTCCATCCTGCAGGTCATCAAAGAACTGTCTAAGCTCCCCTACTAAAAACATACCTTTATAAACAATCGTTCGACTGGACAAAGAACAGACATATGTATTATCATTACTCTGCTCAAACACACGCCTCACAATATACAGTTTTCTGTCAAAATCGATGCCCTTATCAATCTCTGCCGGCTTTCTTACAAAGCCCTGCATGATATAAGGCATCTTATCCAATGCTTTCTGACCCAATACCTCGGGATGAGTCGGAACAGTACGCCATCCCAGAAATTCCAGACCTTCTTTTGCAACAATTATCTCAAACATTTTCTTTGCCTGATTCTTGCGCAATTCATCATGAGGGAAGAAAAACATACCGATACCATATTCTCTCTCTCCTCCGATATCGAAGCCAAGTTCTTCTGTCACTTTTTTAAAAAACTTATGAGAAATCTGAAGCATAATACCAACACCGTCGCCGGTCTTACCTTCGGCATCCTTGCCCGCACGGTGTTCCAGCGTCTCAACAATTGTCAGGGCATCCTCCACGGTTTTATGGGTCTTAATACCTTTAATATTTACAACCGCACCGATACCACATGCATCATGTTCAAAAGACGAATCATACAAAGCCGGTTTTATCTGCTGTCCCATCATCACTCACTATCCTTTCTCTCTATTATCAACACTCATGTGCCGCATTCATCCTGATCTCCTGTATAACTTTAAAATATTATTACTCTCACAGGAACAAAAAAAGACAAAGAACGCCTTCTCCAGACGCCTTTGTCTTCTGAAAGATTATCATATTTTAATAAGAATGGCAAGCTTTTTATGCAAACTCTTAAGTAATTTTATATTACTTTAGACTTTATAAAAATGATTCAATCTTGCACCGATTAAGAACGGAAATTTCTAAACATTTATTGACACATATATTTCTCTGCATTCTCCGCCGTCTCAATCAGATAATGCATCGCTTCTACAGGATATTTTCCGGCCGCTGTCTCCCCGGTCAGCATTAAAGCATCTGCCCCGCAAAACACAGCATGCGCAATATCAGACACCTCTGCCCTTGTTGGGACCGGTGAACGCATCATGGAATCCAGCATCTGGGTTACAACCATATAAGGCTTTGATGCCTGATGGCAGATAGATTCAATTTTTTTCTGCACTACAGGAAGCTGAGAAAGAGAAACGGCTGTGCCCAGATCCCCCCTCGCAATAACCACCATATCACAGTATGGAAGCAGCTCAGGTAAAGCCCGTACACCACTGAGATTTTCAATTTTTGCCATGATCCTCACATGACTGCATCCATTATCGTCAAGAACCTTTCTTACATCCATCAAATCCTGACTGTTCCTGACAAATGGCTGCATAACTGCCATCAACCCAATATCATTGGCTGCTCCATATCGAATATTTTCAATATCCATGGGTGTCAATGCCGGCATATCAATCTCCAGACCATCAACAGCCATACTTTTGTCAGACTGCAGCAAACCTCCGTGCAGAATTTCCGCCTCTAACCAGCCATTTTCTCTGTCAACTGTCACTACTTTCAATTTCAGCCGGCTGTCATCCAACCACAGAACCCTTCCGGAATCAACCGCATTCAATACCTGTACCGGAATAGGAATACATTTTTCCCACATCCATTCCTTTTCCCCTGTGCTTCCACCACCATTAACATACCCCGGCACCGTCATTATAACTCTTCTGCCCTTCTCCAGTTCCATAGGTGCATTCACATGACCAATTCTAAGTTCAGGTCCCTTCAGATCAATCAGCAATTCCCAATCTCTGCCCGCCTGCATGGCTGCTCTTCCGGCTATTTCTATCCATCCGGCCATATCAGCCAGACGCCCATGGGAGGTATTAAGCCGCATCCCCGTCATTCCCTCTTTAAACATAGCTGTCAAAATTTTTTCATTGGCACATGCCGGCCCCAGTGTTCCATAATACTGCATATCATTCCCTCTTTTTATTCCGTTCAATACATTTTTTTGCTATCTAATAAAATTTTTTGCTTTTTCTTGCAAAATTAACTAAAAATTGCTATAGTGTATACATACAATTTAGTAAGTATTTTATTTTACATGAAGGAGACCTATTATGACGCTTAATCTTCTCTTTTTCCGGCAATTGGCCAAAGCCCTTGCCAAACAGTTCGGTAACAACTGTGAAATTGTCCTTCATGACCTGACATCTCCTGATATTGAGCATTCCGTTGTTCTGGTGGAGAACGGCCATGTAACTCACCGTGCTGTTGGAGACGGCCCATCTCACGTAGTGCTGGAAGCCCTGAAATATCATTCAAATATTCCTGATGACCATCTGGCCTATCTGACCAAAACCAGCGATGGACGCATTCTCAAGTCAAGCACCATCTATATTCATGACGATAACGACGAGAAGGTCATCGGTATATTATCCATCAATTATGATATTACACGCATGCTCATGGCTGAAGAAGCCATCAAATCATTGATAGCAAATGAAGATGATAAAAAGGAACCAGAGCGCATTCCTCAGAATGTCAACGATCTTTTGGAAGATCTGATCCGCCAGTCCGTCGCCCTTGTCGGTAAACCTGTGGCTATGATGACCAAAGATGACAAAGTCCGTGCTATTCAGTTCCTGAACGATGCAGGTGCTTTTCTTATCACCAAATCAGGCGATAAGATTTCCAGCTTCTTTGGTATTTCAAAATATACGCTGTACAGTTATATTGATGTCAATAAATAATTTCTGCTCCGTTCAGCCATTTTGCTCTTTGAAGCATATTGCGAACAGTTTCTGCCTTCAAACACGGTTTTCAACGGTTTTCAGGTAGAAATCTGTCGCACCTGTGCTTTTCCAAATGAAAATGTGCTGAACGGTTTTTTATAGTCTACCCTGGGTTATCACCGGGAGCCATAACCTTGACCCGGAATAATAGTGCAATGGGTGAGTATTTCGTCGGCCAGTTTGAGGAATTCGTTTCTGTCTTCCATATGTATAAGCCTGTCCACATATTTCTGATCTTCCTCTGACAGGATACGACCGATGAAATGCCAGAATTCTTTCATAAGAAAGATAACCTTTTTGCTTCCGTTCAGACGCTGATCGTACCCCTTCAATATCTCACCATATAATGCTGCTAGCTCTTCTCTGACAGGCGGTTCTCCGCCTTTTATCTCCCGGCAGAGGGCGGGATTAGACAAAAGTCCACGTCCCAGCATCCAATGATCTGTCTTTTGGAATAATGCTTTTATTCTCTGGAAATCATCAACTGTGAATATATCACCATTATAGCACACCGGTATTGTTAATCTTTCCACAGCCTGTCCATAAGTTTTTAAATCCGGTCTGCCGCTGTAGTAATCACTGCGGAGTCTTGGATGGACAATCAATTCTGCTATCGGAAATAAGCCATATATCTTCAGCAGCTTCTCAAACTCATCCGCAGAATACAGACCGATACGAGTCTTGACAGATACCTTCATATCAAGTTTTTCAAAAATCCTGTCCAGAAAGATCTCGAGTTCCTCCATATTACCCAGAAAACCGGCGCCACGTCCCTTAGAAACCACCGTATTGGATGGACATCCCAGATTCAGATTCACTTCCTCATATCCCATGGACTTTAAAGTCCTGGCAGTAGCTATAAAATCCTCTGCGCAATTGGACAAAAGCTGCGGGATTACAGGGCAATCCTCATTATACTCCGGAGCTATTTCCATATATTCTTTTTTACTGATTTTTCCACCGGGATTAGTAAAAATAAACGGGGCATAATATCTGTCCACACATCCGAATACCCTGTGATGAGCACATCTGTACACGCTGCCTGTAATCCCTTCCATTGGTGCAAAATACAAACGCATAACTGTTTCTCCAAACCTGCTTCAAACTGTTCCTGAAAACGACTTCCAGTTGCTGCAAAAAGTCCGGATGCCTGTCATATTCTACGGCATCCGGACCTTATCCTATGAATTCTGCGTTATTTCAGAATTTTTATACAGTCTGCCCCTTTGCAATAAATATAGGGAAGTTGCCATTGCCCTTCAGTTCTGTACCGGTCTTAATGGTAACACGCTTGTCAGTCACTACATATTCAAGACTGGCACCATCTTCTACAACTGTATCCTGCATCAGAATACAATTCTTCACTTTGGCACCTTTACCAATTCTGACACCACGGAATAAAAGACTGTTCTCAATCTCGCCCTCTATGATACAACCATCAGCTACCATCACATTGCTGGCCTTCGCATCACCAATGTAACGAGTAGGGTTATCATCACGAATCTTTGTATATATCTGATGACCTGAGAATAATGCCTCCAGATTCTCATCATCCAGAAGTTTCATATTCTCATCAAAATAACTCTTCATATCTGTGATACGGGCTGTATAACCGGTATACTCAAAACCGCATATTCTGAGGCTGTCAATGGCAGGTATCAGGATATCTCTTTCAAAATAGATTCCACCACGCATAAACGCATCATCTACAGCCTTGATCAGCCATTCACGCTCTGCCACGTAAATATTCATAGAGAAATTCTGAATACCCTCAGCCCTGGAATTAATATTGATCTGTTTTACACGATTTCCATCCAAATCCAGTGTAAAATAGCGTGTCTTGCCTAAATCCTCCGCCTGAATGAACTTGTCAGGCAGCGGTTCTTTTTTATAAGCGATAGTTACATCAGCACCACTGGCAACGTGAGCTTTCAGAAGTGCATCAAAATCAAAATTCATGGCAATATTGGCATCGGACATAACAACATATTTTTCCTTCTGATCCCTGAGAAAAGTCAGGAGACTCTCCAAACCTTCGATTCTCTCGCCAAACATACCCATCGTTTTCTCCGCATAAGGCGGGAAAATATTCAAACCACCATTCTTACGGGTCAGATCCCATTCACGGCCTGAGCCAAGATGGTCAATCAGTGAGAAGTAATTCTTACGGGCCAGAATCGTAATATTATCAATGCCGCAATTCACCATGCTGGACAAAAGAAAATCTATCATACGATAACGGCTTGCAAAAGGTATGGAAGCCATCAGACGTTCACTGACCAGCTCCGGCACCAATTTATCATACATATTCGGGAAAATGATACCCATTGCATCTGTATTCGCATTTAACATCTTTCTTCACCGTCCTTCACATTTTCACTAATCATGGCATTTGGTCCTATCTTGGCATTGTCACCTATGTAAACACCGGAACCTATGGTGGCCACACCGGCACCAGCTTCTGATGGCATGGCTCCTACTACGGCATTCTCCCCTATAACAACATTTTCCGCAACGATACAATGCTTTACAACAGCACCTGCTTTAATAATGGTTCCGCCCATGACAACTGCATCTTCAACTACAGCCCCCGGTTCAACCCTGACACCTGCAAACAAAATAGAATGACGTACCGTTCCTGACACTCTGCATCCATCGGTAATCATGGAATTCTCGACTACAGCTCCGGCATTGATCTTATGACCCGTCATACCGCTGTTTCGGCTGTAAATCTTCCATTTGTCATCAAACAAATTGATACCGCTGTGTTCAGGATCCAATACCTCCATATTAGCTTCCCAAAGCGAAGAAATGGTTCCTACATCCTTCCAGTACCCGTCAAAATGATATGCATACATACGACGTCCGTCACGCAGAAGATTCGGGATAATATTATTGCCGAAATCATTCTCAGATTCAGGATCCTCTTCGTCCTCCACAAGGTACTTCTTCAAAATATCCCAGTTGAATATATATATACCCATGGAAGCCAGATTGGATTTCGGATTCTTCGGCTTTTCCTGGAATTCAGTAATCTTGTCATCCTCATCAGCCACCATCAAACCGAATCTGGACGCTTCTTCCCATGGAACCTCCATTACAGCTACACTGAATTCAGCATTCTTCTCCTTATGAAAACGGAGGAAATCACTGTAATCCTGTTTGCAGATCTGGTCACCGGAAAGAATAATAACATATTCCGGATCATATCTCTCAATAAAAGCAATATTCTGGTAAATAGCATTAGCTGTTCCTTTATACCAGTCAGAACCAGTTGCCTTCTGATATGGCGGTAATACATGAACGCCGCCATAAAGACGGTCCAGATCCCAAGGCTGACCATTACCAATATACTCATTCAGCACTAAAGGCTGATACTGGGTCAGTATACCTACTGTATCGATACCAGAATTGACACAATTTGACAGTGGAAAATCAATAATGCGATATTTTCCACCAAAAGGTACCGCCGGTTTGGCAAGCTTATGAGTCAGTGCATAAAGTCTGGAACCCTGACCACCGGCAAGGAGCATTGCAATTAATTCTTTGCCCATTCTTTTATCCCCCTGATTTAATAAAACTTTGGATATATATATATTACCATATATCACTTCAAAGCACTACTAAAAAAAACAGCTTTTGTACTATTAAAAATACAGCAAAATGCTGTATATAAACTGGGCTGGCGCAGAATTTGTCACATTTGCCTTGTATTTGCTGCTTGAAATGGCAAATATATGCACCAGCCTCTCAATATTTTTATAAAATCACTTTTATTGCTCCAGCTGCCGCCCCAGAAAACTTGCAGCTGATGCCGCCAATTTCGCCTCCATTTCACCCATCCTTGTCTTCTCATCTCTTGTAGTCAGAATCACTGAACCAATGGAATCCCCCTCCGCAATGATCGGATAAATAACCTGTGCCATATAACCTTCATTCTGCTCGTCTGTAATGGCAATAAACTTCTTATCACCCTTATGTGCCAATATATTTTCCCGTTCATTCATCAAACTATCCAACTGTTTACTAATGGGTTTTGACGCCAGTTCCCTTTTCCCCGGGCCAGCTACGGCAATATGCTGATCCCGGTCCGTAATACTGACGACATAGCCGGTATTTTGTGACAGAGCCTCTGCATACTGCCTTGAAAACTGGCTCAGTTCACCTATGGGTGAATACTTCTTCAAAATAATCTCTCCGTCCCTGTCCGTATATATTTCAAGGGGATCTCCTTCCCTTATCCGAAGAGTTCGACGGATTTCCTTCGGCACCACTACTCTTCCAAGATCATCAATACGTCTCACTATTCCTGTTGCTTTCATAAAAAATTCCTCCATTTTAACAGACTTAGAAACATACATCATTATGCATCTAGTATCTGTAAATGAAGGAATTCTATACCTGCATATAATTCTCAATCGGATCCATTGTTGTCTAAGTTTTGACAATGTAATGATAATATAATACTCTTTCCCCATGCCTCGATCAGTCTGTCAAGCGACCACGCCGCATTGGCAGGACTGGTTGAGGGCAGACAAACTGGCATGATTCCCGTTACAGGCAGCAGATATTTTTTATATAGTTTAAAAGCAGTCTGCCCATTGACATAAATATTCTGAATAGGTGCAGCATTCAAAATCAGTCTGATATCATTTGGCACTACATTCCGTATACTGCTGTCACTGGAACCAATGATATCACAGCTGGCAATAACATCCCAAAGGGCAATACCATAATCCAGCAAAAACTGTCTCTTTTCTTCAATATTGGCAAGCATCTCGTGATCTGCAATGCCAGCCAGAACTTTCCAAAAGCGATTCTGCGGATGATTGTAAAAAAACTGCCCCCGTGATTTAACTGAGGGCAGTGATCCAAGTATTAATATCCTCGAACGGGCATCATAGACCGGTGCCAGGTCATGAACCACATGGACATATGTACTCATCTTAATATTCTGTCTCCTTTGTAACTGTAATTGCCAGTGCTCCCGGTCCAATATGACAGGCTACACTCAGTGAAAGCGGATTCACCAGAAGCTCCTGATCCGGAAAGGCATCCTGTACCTCCTGAACCCAGTCAGCCACACCTTCACCCGGCGTATATGCTACAGCAATATGTACATGCTCGCCGGCAGAAGATTTTCCAATTCTTGTCTCCATATCTTTTTTAATGGCATTGATCATCATGCTCTTAGCCTGTTTCACTGTCCTGGCCTTTGCAAAAGCATCCAGTTTTTCGCCCTGTATCTGAAGCACCGGTTTCAAACGAAGAATCGTTCCAAGAGCTGCCGCCGCTGGCGTGATTCTGCCGCCCCGTTTCAGATACTTCAATGTATCTACCATAATGTAAATACTGGAATCATACTTCTGTTCTTCCAGGATTCTCTTAATATCTGCAGCAGATAATCCTGCTTTTGCCATATCCATAGCATCCATGACCGACTGCCGCTGTGTAACTGATATTCTCTGATTATTTACCACCTGGACCTTACCGTCATAATCCTGTGCCAGCATCATAGCTGTCTCACAGGAACTGCTCAGCCCGCTGGACATCGGAATATGAACGATCTCTTCATATCCATTTTTCAACAAGTCATTCCACATGGACATCACAGCATCCGGAGACGGTTGGGATGTGGAAACTGCCACATCTGTACCAAGCTTCTCATAAAAAGCTTCCTGACTTAATGTGATATCCTCAAAATACTGCTGTCCATCTATATCAAAAGGCATCGGTAATACAAATATCCCAAGTTCTTTTCCTTCATTCTGAGTAATACCGCTGTTACTATCTGTCATAATCGCAACTCGTGCCATCAAAACTCCCCTTTCATCATAAAAATTCTTACCCGTTAAATATACCTTAAAACCCTGAATTTTGCAAGTCATTCAGACAGATTATTGACCGCTATATTGCAATGCCAGCCTTGACAAGTATACCCTGTTCACGCTAAAATATCAGAGATTGATTGGAGGATTTAAAATGGCTGATTTTAAAAAAGAAATTGAAAGGCGCCGGACTTTTGCAATTATTTCTCATCCAGATGCCGGTAAAACGACATTGACTGAGAAGTTCCTGCTCTATGGCGGTGCTATTAATCTGGCCGGCTCTGTTAAAGGAAAGAAGACGGCCAAGCACGCTGTCTCCGACTGGATGGAAATAGAAAAAGAAAGAGGTATTTCCGTTACCTCTTCTG
This sequence comes from Coprococcus sp., assembly GCA_051877705.1. Lineage (GTDB taxonomy): Bacteria > Bacillota > Clostridia > Lachnospirales > Lachnospiraceae > Coprococcus_A. The sequence continues at coordinate 75,401 of JBJEJD010000039.1, forward strand.
TTATGCAGTTTAATTACAAAGATTATTGTATCAATATCCTGGATACTCCGGGACATCAGGATTTCTCAGAAGATACCTATCGTACATTGATGGCTGCCGATTCAGCTGTCATGGTTATTGATGCTTCCAAGGGAGTAGAAGCACAGACTATCAAACTTTTTAAGGTTTGTGTTCTTCGACACATCCCTATTTTTACCTTTATCAACAAACTGGATCGGGAGGCTCAGGATCCATTCGACCTGATGGAAGATATTGAATCAGTCCTCGGTATCCACACCTGCCCGATTAACTGGCCGATTGGAAGCGGCAAGGATTTCCGTGGTGTTTACGACCGACAGACACGACATATCCACGCTTATACAGAAAACAATAACGGTATGAAGGCAGCCTCCGACAGAGACCTGACCATGGATTCTCCAGATCTTGAACAGGAGTTGGGATCAGAACTTTATGAACGCCTTGTGGATGATATCGAACTTTTAGATGGTGCCAGTGACGAACTTGACATGGATGCCGTATCCAATGGTCAGCTGTCTCCTGTATTCTTTGGTTCTGCGCTCAACAACTTTGGTATTGAACTGTTCCTGAATTATTTTCTTGAGATGACCAGTTCACCTCTCCCTAGAAAATCCAGCGATGGTCTGATTGACACCTTCAGCCCGGATTTTTCTGCCTTTGTTTTCAAGATTCAGGCCAATATGAACAAAGCCCATCGTGACAGAATTGCCTTTATGCGTATCTGCTCCGGCAAATTTGACGCAGAAAAAGAGGTCTATCATGTACAGGGCAATAAAAAGCTTCGTTTATCCCAGCCTCAGCAGCTGATGGCCCAGGAACGAAAAGTAATCAGTGAGGCTTATGCAGGTGACATTATCGGTGTCTTTGACCCGGGTATTTTCTCCATCGGCGATACAGTCTGTGCACCAGGCAAAAAATTTGCCTTTGAAGGTATTCCTACCTTTGCTCCGGAACATTTTGCCAAAGTACGTCAGGTCGATACCATGAAAAGAAAACAGTTCATAAAAGGCGTGTCGCAGATTGCTCAGGAAGGTGCTATCCAGATATTCCAGGAATATAATACAGGTATGGAAGAAATCATCGTTGGTGTTGTAGGTGTTCTTCAGTTTGATGTTCTCAGACACCGTCTGCAGAACGAATATGGTGTTGAGATTCGACTTGAATCCATGCCGCATGAATATATCCGCTGGATTGCCAACAAAGACGAAATTGATACGAATAAGATTATCGGAACCTCCGATATGAAACGCATTAAAGATCTGAAAGGCAATCCGCTGCTCCTCTTCATTCATGAGTGGGCAGTACAGACCGTCCTTGACAAAAATAAAGGTCTGGAATTATCCGAATTCGGCCGCTGGTAAAATATACAGATAATAAAAACGTACATCCCCTCAACTCATGAGATGTACGTTTTTATTTTATAGCATCTACCCATCTGCATCTAAAACCATATTATAATATCTTTTCCCCGG
>JBJEJD010000040.1:0-5447 GCA_051877705.1 Coprococcus sp.
GCAAGGTGACGCCGCAGATGGTAAAGGTGTCTATTGGTCTCAGGTCAGCAGAACTGCAGGGAGCAGCGCTCCCGGGAATTATGAAGGTTCCTCTGGTTTTTAAGAAAGTATTGGTCAATTACTTTACGCAAATGATTACAAATGGGAAAATGCGTGATTGTAATGTTGAGAGTATTTCGCTGCAGTTTATCGCCATGAATTTTGGTTTTGTATTTTTGGATGCTTCCTTTGGCGACAAATTGATTGGTGTTTCAAAAGCGGAATATATCAGGAATAGTATTAAGGTCTTTGTGTCAGGCATCTGCGGAGAATAGCATATATCTTGAATAAAACGTGCTGAATGGAAAGTAGGCACGTTTAAAAATAACTTTGACGCAAGTGAATACTTGCAAAATGGAGGAGGAGAAGATGAGAGTAAAACAAATTAAAATTGAGTTTTATGTTACAAAGGAAATTAAACGATTCGTGTATGTATATCTTGTTGAAACAGGGTCAGGCTGTATACTGATTGATTCCGGTGTTGCGGGGAGTGAGACAATGATTGAAAAAGCCATATTAGAAAGCGGTCATGATCCTGGTGAGATAAAAGCTGTTTATATAACACATGCTCATCCGGATCATATCGGTACTGCCGGCTATTTTCGGGAAAAATATGGATCCAGGATATATGCCAGTGAAGGGGAGCGTGCCTGGATTGAAAATATTGATTTGCAGTTCAAAGAACGTCCAATACCCAATTTTTATAACCTTGCAGGAAAGTCCACGATTGTAGATCAGGTTGTGAAGGATGGGGATAAAATCTTTCTGTCAGATGGTATATACTTGGAAGTCATCGGAACTCCGGGCCATTCTGCCGCCGAGGTATCTTATCGTATAGGAGATGTGGCCTTTATTGGAGATACTGTGCCGGTCAGGGGAGATATTCCCATTTTTATTAATCTGGAAGCAGCCAGATATTCACTGGCGGTTCTGGAAAAGCTGTCCGGCATCGAAATATTTTACCCGGCGTGGGATCAGACCTATTCTTTGGAAATGATGAGAAAAAAATTAGCCGACGCAAAAGAAATTGTCAATGAGCTGGAAGGAATCGTTTGTGACATAGATCATGGTATGGAGCTGTCGGCATTAGTTGATCAGGTTTGTGAAAGATTGCATACGCCTATGTGGAAGACAAATCCATTGTTTGCCAGAACCATAGCATGCTGCAGAAAAAAGTAAACAGAGAATGGTTATATGGGATATGTAGACGGAGAGTATCAGCTCTTCGCCAGTGAATCAGATTACAGAGATTGGCTGGAAGATTAAAAGAATTGGATATACGGTAAAAATCAGTGGTTGGTGTACGATATCCTTCCCATCTGTGGTATACTGATGACAGTTTATATCATTATGTTCTGATTGAAGGTAAATAATGGAGGCAGGCGAAGCACACTGGTTGTGCAGGAGGGAACAAATTGGTTAAAATTGAATTGCTATCTGAAAATAATTTTAATGAGTATTCTTTAGATTCATATGTAAGAAAACGGCAGGTTGCAAAGGCTATCAGCAGTGATGAATACGTTTCGTATATTGCTTTGGACGATGATGCTGTTATTGGTTTTATTGGACTAAAAAGGCGTCTCAACAATGATTATATGATTTTAGATATGATGCATGTTTCTGCAGCGTGCCGAGGAACGGGAATAGGAAGAAAGATAAAAATAAGGAGTACGAATCAAATATAATGAAAGAGAGTAAAAAAGAAACAAGATGGGATAAGCTTTTGCAGATCCGGACAATGGGCAGAGATGATTCCAACGCAGATCAGTATCGATATCCTTATGAACCAACACCCTATTCTGTATTGGAGCGTCTGGCTAACTGTGGTTTAATTCGAAAAGGGAATACGCTGCTGGATTATGGATGCGGAAAAGGGAGAGTAGATTTTTTTCTGTCATATCAGACCAGATGCCAGTCCATAGGCATAGAATATGATGAACGGATTTATGAAAAGGCGATACAGAATAAAGAAACGGCAATATCTTCCTCCAGGGTGTCTATTGAACTTGCCAATGCAGAGAATTTTATGGTTCCGGAAAACGCAGACAGGATTTATTTCTTTAATCCCTTTTCTGTCGAAATCCTGCAGAAGGTGATTTCCAGAATTCTGGATTCCTATTTCAAGAAGAACAGGCTTATTCAGCTGTTTTTTTACTATCCGTCTGACGAGTATATTTCATATCTGATGACGGTGGATCAGATGGCGTTTTCTGATGAGATTGACTGCAGAGATTTATTTCCGGGGAATGATCCGCGGGAAAAGATTATGATATTTGATTTATTCCCCACAATATAAATCAGGAATTATGGAGATAAGTGGTATGGAGGAACGAATTCTTAATTATTTGGAGATGTCAGAAGAACAGAGAGAAAATGCTTTGAAAGAATTAAAAAGTATTGGCTTTTATCCTGCATATGGGAAAGAAAAGACGATGAAAAAGATAATGGATAAATCCGTTGCTGGAGATATGCCGCAATTTTATTTCGTTTTCAGAAAAGAACAGTTGATAGGCTATATGTTTATAATTGGTGATACTCAAAAATATAGGGCGTTTCCATGGTTGGCTATTAGTAATGTGGATGAGGTTCCGATGAGAGTTACAAGGCCTTTAATGGAAATACAAATAGAGGCGTGGAAAAATATGGGCAATGTAAATATGGCAGATTATCTTCGAAGACAATTAATTGATTATGAACGTGGAATAGGACATCGTCCTGAGAATCTATGCAGATAACTTCTATATAATTGACATATTGTTATATATTATGATTCTATCTCTCAACTGCTGAATGGCTTATAATTAACATGATAAACTGAGCAAAGAATCAATGCGTGGTTTCTTTCTACTGTGACAGATATGGAAAGGATTATTTACAATCTTATGGAGTATTGCCATATCACAGAAGAAGAATTTAAGGATAGAATTAAGGTGGAAAACGATATAGAGCTTTTGTATTATCCGTATTATGAGTATGTTAAAAAGCATCCTATAAGCAAATGGGATCATAATACATATATACTTCGCGGAGAAAAAGACACCTTGTGTGAATACAATTATGTACGGGATTTTGCAGAGCGTTTTGGATGTGAGCTTACAGAACAAAAAGATGGTGAGCACTGGTTTCATACGGATTCAGAGCTGGATTTTTTCAGAAACTGGCTTTGTAAAAGATTCGGTTAATTGATTCGGTCTATAGGCCTGCAGAAACGGAAAGGACTTTGAAACGTAATGAAAGATTATATTATTTTGGTAGATGAACAGGATAATGAAATAGGATATGGGGAAAAGCTGGAGGTACATCAGAAAGATTTACTTCACAGGGCATTTTCTATATTCATTTTTGATTGGTCAGATCATAAGATGCTTTTGCAGCGAAGAGCATCCGGCAAATATCACTCTGGCGGTTTGTGGACAAATGCCTGTTGTTCTCATCCAAGAAAAGGTGAGACGATGGATGCCTGTCTCAATAGCAGATTAAAAGAAGAATTAGGCTTAAATATAAGTGCGCATATTGTTGACCCTGATGAATGCGCGCTTCTTGTACATGGCAGGGATGTTATATATAGCTGTGGCTCATTTAAGTATTATGCGCCATTTGGAAATCTGAGTGAGCATGAAATAGACCATGTTTTTCTGTATAGTCCGGTCATTGAGCACTTTTCAAAATCAGATTTTATTTTTAATCCGGATGAAGTTGAAGAAATGAAGTGGGTAACCATAGAGGAGTTAAAGGCATGGATGAGTCATACACCGGAAGCTTTTACCGCATGGTTTAAAAATGCTTTTGACTTTGCTTATGAAGTATTATGCCGGCAAGCTGAAAATGTAAAATGAGAAGGTATTGAGATTCTGGATCTGAGTATTAAACTCCGTAGTCGTTTCTCAGCTGTTTAGTTGCGTGAGTAATCATAAAAAAGGCTTTTCCCAGTGTAAACATGCAGATTGAACCACCGACTGTTCCAAGCATTCCCTGATAAAATGCAGGATTTTGCATATTGCCATAGCGGGAGAGAACCGCTGTTTCCAGTGTTAATATGGAGATTAGCGCAGCAATCAGACTGACATCCTTAGCAGCGCACATAACGGGACTTCCGTATTTTTTGAATTTTATTGTATTTGAAATAGCAATTCCGATTTTGCAGAAGGTGTAGATTGCCACAATATAGATGAGTATTCCGGAATAACCGGCGTGATTATTTTTATGTACTACAAGAATCAGAATTCCGGCAAAAACCGGAGTCATAAGAAGCAGGGCGATACCACAGAGGCGGGTTTGCCGCAGCTCTGCTTTCTGATTTTCTCCAACTGCATTTTTGCCGGCATATCTCAATAATAAAAATCGAATAGCTGCCAACAGAATGTGATAAATTGCGAGGGAACCGATCCAGACGGAATGATAGCGGAGACTGGTAAAAAACTGAACAGCGCCATATGTGAGATTAATAAGTAATCCCAGATTTAACGATACTTTAGCGCGAAAAAAAATATCGTTCAGGATACGGTTACCCAGCGGATAACTGGATATTTTCTTTACAACAAAGCTGTTTTCAATTTTTTTCCGAATTGCGGTGTTTACTTTTGAAAAAATGGTTGTCAGAGCAGACATTATCGCAAAGAAACCTCCTTTCTGAGACTAAATAATATTAGCCTGCCTGTGGTTGTCCGATGACAAATACAGGCAGGTTAATCAAAGCGGCAGATCTTTCTTTTTAAATATGGTCATTCCGGTAAAATAGAGTACTGCAGCTATGGTAAACATTGCGAGAAACTGCCAGACCATATTGGAATTGCAGGCGATGATATCTGCTGGGTTATATAAGAAATTGATCGTAAAATATTTACAATAGCTGAGCAGTTTATTGCTGCCAAAGAAGGTTGCAACGATATAGAGCAGGAAGAATACAAGCGGCAGACCGGTTCCCATGGAGGTGGCCATTGCCGAGGAGTTGAATATGCAGGTGGCAAAATAGGCGATACCGCTGATCATCAGATTAAACAGCAGAGAGCCGAGGGTTAGAAGAAAAAACACCTTTAATTCCAGCATTTCTCCCCACAGAGCAAAAGCAATCAGTCCTACGGCAATGAAAATAACATACATAGCCAATACTGAGATAATAAGAAAGAATGCCTGAGTAAATGCGACTGTTCGTCTTTTTATAGGAGCAGACATAACGTAGGAAAAGGAACCATTGTCGACCTGAGCAGCAATAAGCTTGGTGCCTGTTGTTCCGATAAAAAATACCGGAATCAGCGCCGCAAAGAGGGTGTAGAATTGCTGGATTACCATGGCACCGCTGCCGTCCATACCGGAGGTGGCATAGAATAAAGCAAGCAGTAGGAGAGCCATTACTGTTGTAATAACCAGCCACAGTTTGAGACTGATTTTGAAATCCCTTTTAAATAATG
>JBJEJD010000041.1:0-22576 GCA_051877705.1 Coprococcus sp.
TCAACCTTCTTTCTCGGAATTCCTTATATTTGAATTATACAAGAAGCTCCTTTTAAAGTAAAAGCATAGCATCTATAAAAGCAGATCCAATCTGCATGCTAACAATCAGATAAACTGTTCTTTGATGAAACAAAAAATGCCGATGGACATCCCTTTTTATCGTTGACCAGTTTAATTTTTCCCGCATCAATCTTGAATTGATGTCCTTCATCGAGAAGCCCGTTCTTCTCCTGCTCTATATCAGACAGCTGCGTATAACAGAATCCACAGATCAGATCCGATGCATAAATACTGTCAATCAGCTTCTCATAATCTTCCAGATACTCAGCTTCATTCGCAGCATCCGTATATCCCCAGCTGCCTCCATCTCCATTCATATCCCCACTGCTGCCAAGGGACATGCCGCCTATTTCTGTCAGCATGACAGGCTGTCCTCCATAAGAAAATCCTTTCGCAAACAATGGCTTCTCCACAAGTTCTTTCAGTCCCTCCAGAGACTGCAGTCCCTGTCTGAACTTTTCCTGCTGCTGCGGATGTGCCTTATCACCATGTTTATATGTATGGAATGCACAGATATCATTTTCCGTCAGTTCCCATCCATCATTGGCAATGACAAGCCGCGTATCATCAAGCCCGCGTGCCAGATGGTAAAGACTTCTGGCATAATGCTGACGCATCCTGTTATCATAAAGTCCCGGTACGCCCCAGCTCTCATTCAGCATATTCCAGACAACAATACATGGATGGCTGTAATCTCTGAGGATCACTCTGCTCCATTCTGCCGAAAAAGCGGCCGCATACTGAGGCGTAAAGCTCCAGAAGCTGGACATGCTCTCCCACACCAGAAATCCCAGGCGGTCTGCCCAATACAGAAATACCGGATCCTCCACCTTCTCATGCTTGCGGCAGCCATTAAATCCCATGGCCTTCATCTTGCGGATATCATCAATATATGCTTCCTCCGACGGAGCTGTCATCAGACTCTCCTTCCAGTATCCCTGATCCAGCACGAGCTTCTGATAATAAGGACTGTTGTTCAGATAAACCTTACCTTCTCTGACTTCTATCTTCCTCATGCCAAAATAAGAAGAAATCAGATCTGTGGTTTTACCGTCTGCCACAAGCTCTGCCTTGACATCAAACAGCGACGGCTGCTCCGGAGACCAGTACCATCCCGTAAAATGAAAGCTTCCTCTCATGGCTCTGTTGTCAAAAACATCCGCAATCAGACGTCCCCTTTTTCCTTCACCGGAAACTCTTCCATGATAAACCTCCGTTCCATCAAAAGAAATATCCAGTATCAAATCATAGTTTTGAGGCGTATAGTCCGATACCTGATAGGTAATCTCCACAGTCCCGTCATCAATATCCGGTTTAAAACGCATCCATTCAATATGGGACGGTGCAACAGGTTCCAGCCAGACTGACTGCCAGATACCGCTGCTCTGGGTATACCAGATGAACTCACCCTTTGGCTTCCAGAACTGTTTCCCCCTCGGTACACATTCATCTTCCAGAAAATCCTTCACGCATACCCGAAGGATCTCTTTTCCACCCTTCAGATTCTCTGTAATATCAAAAGTAAATGGTGTCTGTCCGCCCTCATGACTCCCCACACAATTTCCATTAAGCCATACAGAGCATTCATAATCCACAGCTCCAAAATGAATCAGGATCCGGCTGCCTTTCCAGGATTCCGGCACCTCAAACATACGTTCATACACAATTTTGTCAGATTTCAGAACCCGATTTACTCCGCTAAGCTCACTCTGGGGTACAAAGGGCACCTCTATCTTCACACCCGGTTCAACAAAGAATCCTTCTCCAAAATCCCAGCTGCCATTCAGGGTCTGCCATTGCTCCCTCACAAAATCCGGTCGTGGATATTCATTTCTCATACAACACCACCCTTCTTTTTTCAATTATTTTGAAACAAATCTCTTCTATTTATTTCATTTTTTTTGAAATAATTTATTTTTGATAACATTTTAGACTTTTTTTGTTTCCAATCTTTTTTCTTAATTATAGTATCAATTGATAATTATTTCAATATTTTTACAGAAACATTTGTATAAATAATATATTTTTTATCATTTACACAATTTATATATGGTCAATTTGTGCAATTCTCCTTGACTTTTTTATTTATTTCATATATAATGAAATAAATAAAACTTATTACAACACATAATAACATTTTTATTGAAAGGAACAGCTGCGATGTCATCAACAAAAATCACTCCAAAGGTTATCGGAGATAAAAATCTTGAATTCAATCTGGCAACCGCTTCTCACAAGCCCTATATCACCGCCATTGGCAAGGCACTGTCATCTCCAATACGTATTGATATCCTGAATCTCATCAAAGTCAAGCCTCTGCCTCTTCAGGAAATCTCACGCCTGCTGGATATCCCCCTGTCCTCCACAGCCATGCATATCCGATGTCTTGAGGAAGCCCATCTTATTACTACGGAAAATCAGCCGGGTATCCGCGGCTCCATGCGTGTCTGTATGTGTGGCTTCCTTACCTTTCATCTGGAAGCTTATGATACAGATAATGACGCAAGAGACAATACCCAGCTTTTTAACATGCCTGTTGGTAATTATTCTGCTTTTGATGTTCAGCCTACATGTGGCCTGGCCGGGGAGAATGGCATCATCGATGCATACGATACCCCTATATCCTTCTATTCACCGGAGCGTCTTTCTGCACAGCTGATCTGGTTCAACAAAGGCTTTCTTGAGTATCGTTTTCCCAACAAGATTAATCGTCTGCTGACCATGCAGGAACTTTCTTTTTCACTGGAGCTCTGCTCTGAGGCTCCCGGATACTGCGAAAACTGGCCATCCGACATTTCATTTCTGATCAATGGCCATGAAATCGGGACCTATACCTGTCCCGGAGATTTTGGTGTGCGCAGAGGGAAGCTAACGCCGGATGTCTGGCCTTTGGGGCGGACTCAGTACGGGCTTCTGACTACCATCTCACTACGTCACGACGGCGGCTATATCAACGAAGAACTGGTCAATCCACTGACTACTTTGGATAACGTGGACCTGTTTGAACACCTTTACATTTCTTTTGAGATTAAGATCAAAGATGATGCCCGGAATATCGGAGGCATCAATATATTTGGAGAAAAGTACGGAGACTATCCGCAGGGAATCTGTATGAGAATTGTATATTAATTAAAAAAAGCACCATTTTTTTAATGCCAGAACAGCCATCAGACTTAGGGCTGCCATCAAAAATCCGTACCTAATCTGCATCAGCTGCATTTCGAGTGTCAGTGCATTTTTCTCAACATCACATGAATTAACAATATTAAACCCCATATCCGCCAGATGCCGAAGATTGCTGCCATCCAGATCCTGCTCCGGCATCCATACACGCAATGTGCCATCATTCTCAGACAATCGTGCACTGTTGGCTGCACAAAATGCACATGGTGTCTCATCCACTGTACTATCTGTCCATATTTTTATCTTTGCCTTCCCTGACTCATCTTCGTCCAGCCAATATGACACAATCAACTCCTCTCCTGCCGCATCTGAAATCTTCAATGATTGTCCCTTCCTGTCCTGCATCCGGGAAATCTGTTCGAAGGCGGCCTGATTCAAATAGATAACTTTCATGGCCCCCTTCTCCGAAACAGCATAAGCCTGCTCCAGATAGGATTCTGACAATTCCAGACATTGCATCGTCATCTCCCCCCAGGGACCGGACAATAACAAAGAAGACATTTTCTGAACACTTACTGCCGCTCCATTTTCCATCTTTTCTATATCTTTTATATTCCCATCGCCACAAATAACATATTCCACCGGTGCTTTCATCATAGTATAAACCTGAATCCCACTATAAAAGGAATAGAATAGAAACCCAAGACCGACCAGGAGAAAAATCAGCATCACCTTGACGCAATCATTCTGTTTACGTAATCTCAGGAAGCTGCACCAGCATCTGACAAGTGATCTCATTGTTCCATCTCCTTCCGTATATTTTGACAACAGATGTCAATTCTTCCTCTGCCTTTGTAACCGGATCCGACGGGTGCCAAAAGCTGCCAGAAAGACAACCAGAACACCTCCGATTATAGTCATCATCACCCACCACTGATTGGTATTATCTTCCGGCTCCACTGATGTATCCGAAAACGGAGACTTTATATTTGTGACAAATTCCATGGATTCTTCATAAGAATTGCCATCTTCATCCTCATACAGCATTGTCACGGTTCCCTTCGTCTCTCCATAGAGGGCTGTTCCCTGAGACAGGCTGGTCACAGATATATTCACACTTCCCGATGCTGTTGTCCCCGGTTCAATATCACCAATGAAAAGCGTACCCTCCGGTATCAGCCCGTCTGCCTCAATGACCGCGCGGACATTATGTACTTTGATCCTGCCCAGATTCATTGCCTGAATCCCGGCTGTCACCACATCGGCCACCTCGACCTCTGAATCCAGAACAAGGGGATCAAACTGCAGTTCCACCGGCTGACTGACTGTCAATCGCACCTTTCCGCCCGCATTCTGAGAGTTTCCCTTAGAATCGGCATAATCCATCGTCACCATCATTTCATACTGTCCCTGGGGAGCAGATGCCTGAATTTTATACTTATAGGTCACGACACAGGTATCACCCGCCGAAACGGCATCCACATAGACCGTATCTGTCTCACTCAGCAGATCCAGATATTGGCTGTCCTCGCTGACCGTCACTGTCATATTCCTGATTTTCTCTGAACTGCTCGTATTTAGAAGGGTAATCTTCAGAATAATCTCATCTCCTGCCAGAATTTCATCTTTTGCCGGAATCCCGTCTTTAGAAACCTCACATGACTGAACAATCATCTTCGGAGAAAATGTGGGTGTCTCCCCGGAGGATGATCCGCCGCCATAATAATTATCCACCACCGCTGCCGTTTCTCCGCCATCTTCCTTATCTCCATGAGTACCCTCTGAAGAGGTATCTGCGGGATCACCGGCAGGCAGTTCTCCTGTGGAAGGCCCACTACCGGATGGGTCGCTGCCATTTGGCTCATCAGTGGACGGTTCACTGCCAGAAGGGCTGCCGCCGCCCGGTTCGTCTGATGGTTCATCTGTAGATGGCAAAGTCTCATCAATCACCACATTGACCGTTATGTTCTCCCGTACCGCATCTCCATTTTCATCCACGGCCTGTAGTTCAATTGTCAGCGGATAACTGCCCTTCTCCCTTTGATTTTGGAGTTTGATATCAAAGGTGATGAAATAGCAGTTTACTTCTTCCTCACTATCATTCACCCGCTCAGACTGAAGTCCCACTTCCTTCTCATATTTCTCCGGCACAAACGATCCCTGCGTCTCCCGGCTCAAATCCAGAACTGCCTTGAGCATATCGTCCCTAAGCTTTGTCCGGCAAAGCACAGGCAGGATCAGACAGACCGTATCCCCTTCTATTTCCGGTGTATAGCCTTCCTCATAAGATTGTTTCATACCTTCATAACGGTTTTTTCTGTCGATATTCAATATCTGCTCCTGTGCCTGATCTGCCTGAACAGGTATGACAAAACACTGCAGCGTAAATGCCAGAATCATCCCCATCATCAGTATTTTCTTCAAAACCTTCATTTCCACTCTTCCTCCATCTCATGGACATCGTCACATAATTCTTCAATATCCTGCGCATTATGGCTTGCCAGCAGGATGGATTTCCCCTGCTTTCTCAATTGTTTCAGCAGTTCCCGCATCTGGGCGGCCCCAGCCTTATCCAGTCCGTTAAATGGCTCATCCAGTATCAATACATCCGGATTCTCCATAATAGCCTGGGCGATGCCAAGACGCTGACGCATACCCAGCGAATATTTGGAGACCGGTTTGCGCATATCCGGATCCAGTCCGACCCGCACCAGGCTTTCCCTGATCTCCTCTTTTCCTATCATGGCCTTTAATGATGCCAGAACCTTCAGATTCTGATAACCGCTGAGATTTGGCAAAAATCCCGGTGTTTCAATAATTATTCCAATATGATCGGGAAAATCACAGTCCTTCCCCACCTGCTGCCCGTTGACAAATATTTTCCCGGAATCCGGATGCATGAAACCACAGATGCATTTCATCAGGACTGTTTTTCCGCTGCCATTATTACCCACCACCCCGAAGATATGCCCCGGTGGAATGACCAGATGAACATTCTTCAACACCTGTTCTTTTCCAAAGGATTTAGAAACATGCTCCACGACAATACCTTTCTTCTGTTCCATTTATCCGCCGCCTCTCACCAGTTCTATTTCTGCGTACCTGTAAAATCAAAGCTATAATATTTCATCTTCTGCAGAGAAAATCCAAACAAAATCAGACTTCCCATAACGAAAAATGCATACGAGACCCACAGCTTCGGAAGGTTATCGTACCCGAAATTATGCATATAGTAGGTTGCATGATTCAGCGGTGATATCCACCCGAAGATGATATTGGCTATCCTTTTTTGCTCCCGGGATAATTTCAGGATACCGGCAATGACCTCCGGATTCATCACAAATCCGAAGCCGCTGAATATAACACCGCCGATCATACCGCCGTTTCCTTTCCAGAGGTTCAGATATAATATCAGACTGGACATTAGCAGCGCATATCCTGTCATCAGCCCAAATATGTGTAATGTGCATGAATACGGGAAAGACAATTCGAGAACTTTGACAAAAGCAGGAATGGCTATTTCCGCACCGATACCTGAATAGCCGAGGATGGCAGCTGTCTCACTCCACAAATTGGCTGTATAGGCTCTCGCCCCCGCCAGCACACAGGTGGACAGAAGGATAAAACACATAAATCCCAGCGTCGCTGTGATCAGATATAGGATCTGCCCCATCAGCCATATGGTACGGTTCATTCTGATAATGAAAAAGGGCATTTCATTTCCCAGATTGGGTATGTCCGCAAAAAGCAGAAGCAATAACAGTGATATCATCATGATGGAATTGGCATCCCCGAAGGTCCATATGAAGGGCTCCAGCACCTGAAGAATTGTATCGTGCTTCTCTGCAAAGACCAGCACCTTGTCCGAGAGCAGAAAACACAGGACAAAGCCCAGACTAAATGTCAGTATAATTCTTGGATTTTTATGCCACCTTCTGAAATTGGCCATTGCCGCAAGGCTGATTTGCCTGATTTTATACATTTTCCATATACCTCCGGAGAATCATGTTGTACAGAGAAATAAGCACCAGTATCATCCCTGTCAGCAGAAAAACGACACCCCACTCCCCGAATATCCATGTGTGCGTCGGAGAAATCCACTCATAAGGATAGAGGCAGTACAATGTTTTGAAATATCGCTCATGGAGAATGACCAGAGCATAATAGATGACAAAAGCGCCTCCATAGGCGATATAACGGCTTAATGAAACCGCGGCCAGTACTGCGGCTGCCATGGCCCAGAGCATTCCTGATATAAATATCAGCTTCGGACTCCAGTTGACAGCTTCATCCTGTTTTATCCATATGTAAATAAAACAGCCCAGAAGCTCAGCACCGCCGCCACTTATACCGCAGGCAAGGATTTTCCCATAAATATAGGCCGTAATGCCCGTTCTCGGCAAATAGTTTTTTATAAATCCGCTCTGATAGTCCTCCAGCCATGCTGTCGAATAAGAGAAAGTACATAAAATCGGCACGCATATACGAAACAGATCCGAATCAAAACCCGCCGTCAGCAAAACAATTGTCTGCAGCAGTACCGCCGCCCCAAAGCACCGGGACAGTACTGCCCGCCCCATATCTGTCTCAAAACTGTTCATCCTAGTAACCAATACTTCTGTCAATGATCGATCCGTCGATGGCATTAATAGTCAATACACTGCCCGCTTCTGTATATCCGTATAGATTGGTAATCTCGCCTCTGAAATCCCATACCGGAACCAAAAGTCCCGTATCATAGCTGTCCGCCTCACTGATCCTCGCATAACCGAGAATGACACGGTCCACCCGAATCGACACATTGCCCTCCGGTGTATCTGAATCAATTTCTGTCTGGGCATTCGTCACCACTGCCATCTGCTCAAAGATATCCCTGATTTCCTCAAAGCTCTTCATACTGGCCCTGTCCACGATCACTTCCTCAATGGCCAGCGGCGCATTATAGTCAAAGCCCACAATACCATCATCATTCACCCGGATCTCAATACATTCCACCGGCCAGTATTTTTTTACATAAACATTTCCATCCCAGCCTTCGTCGTGCTTTCCGGCCACATCAAATGTCACAAAAGCCCCGTCTATATTTCGCATATATTTGAAGATATAAACCTTTCGGTATCCGTGTTCATTCGTTTTCCGGATATCCACCATTTCATGATACAATCCACCTTCATAATACTGAAAATCAGAAAATCCCAGTTTCTCCAAAAGGGTATCCGCCTCTGTACGTGCCTCTGTCTCCGAAAGGGTTGCTGCTTCATCCGTATATTCCACCATGTCATCTTCAACTTCATCTTTCATGTCATGCTCATCCTGTTCCGATATATCATCTTCCGGATCCCATATCCCATAACCCTGATTTTCAAAATCCGTGGAACTCGTATTAGCCGAAGCTACAAATTCATATCCATGCCTTCCCCGGCGGTACCGGATACAGTTACCATAATCTTCATTATTTTGTACAAAAAATGCCGCGTATGTTCCGTTTTCCCCATCATTGACTCCGTAAAAAACCTCCCCGTCAGGATTCAGGGAATATTCCCAATCATAAAAATCAATCCCGCCGCTCTTCTCATTCATCTCCGCCGCACTGTGTATCAGTCCGTCAGACTCATTGCCTTCCCATACAATTTCCGCCGGCGTATTCTCGTATTCCGCCTGAAGCTCATCAATTTTCCCCTGTAATTCTACAAGCGAATCTGATATCTCATCTTCGTCATGGCTCTCCTTAAGCATCTCCATTTCCGACTTATAAGAGCTGATATCATTTTCAATATCACTGCGGGTCGGAGCCGACACTGTCATAGCACCATCATAGAGAGTTTCGCCTTCTCCCAGTTCTTCAATCACCTGATTCAGCAATTCCTGACTCACAGGCTGCTGTCTCACCCGCATGACAGACATCTGCTCTGTCTGGGGAATGTCCACCTTCGCATCCACATTGATTGTCACTCTCATTGAATCATCCTGCAGTGTCGTCTGATAACTGTCATAATTTTCTGCCATATCTGTCAGGTCAACAGCCGCCCCCTCCTCTTTTCCTGCTTCTTCAATCAAACGATCCATATCCTTATTCACAACAATGGAAGAATCCGGATTCTGCTGACAGGCTGACAACAAAAGCACTGCTGCCAGCACGCACATATATAATCTCCTTTTCATCTCACTCACCCTCCTGTTAAATAGAAAACTCATGGCAGGATTTCTTACACAGTTATCCTATCATGAGTTTATTCATCAAGTATTCAACAAGTTGTAAACAAATTGTAAATTCTTCAGAATTCCAAAATTATAAGTGTACCTTCTCCCTCTTTGCTCTCAATTCTCATATCTATATGATGCTTCCCGGCAATGAGCGCTGACAGGGCCAGTCCGAGACCTGCGCCGCCGTTCTTCCGACTTCTGGATTTGTCCACCATATAAAATGGTTCCAGTATCTTCTCCTGTTCCCCCTCAGGTATACCTTTGCCAAAATCCTGCACCTCAATGCGGTTTCCTTCAGCCCGGAGAATAATTTTGCCGCCTTTATCACTGGCCTTGATACCATTGTCGATGAGATTGATCAGAAGATCCGTCATCAGATCGGAATCCATCATAAAATGCTCACCATGCTGTATACACTCTAATGTGATCTGTTTGTCCTGCAGCATTTTCTCACAGGATGCAGCCGCCGCCTGAAAAATTTGCTCCACCGGCGTATCCATGAGTGGAATATCCGTATCCTGATCCAGCTCTAAAAGCTTCATCATTTTTTTCGACAGCCGTTCAAGTCGTGTACATTCCTGATAGATGTAATACAGCGCTGCCTCCTGATTCTCCCGGCTGATCCTGGCTGTTAAAAGGGTCTGGGCATAACCGGATATGGCCGTCATGGGTGTCTTCAATTCATGGGTCAGACTGCCCATGAACATGGTTTTCTTTTTCTCTGATTCCTCCAGATTCCTGACGCTTGTCTCCACCGCCTGAGCCATTTTATTGAAGCTGTCCTCAAGCTGTCCAAGCTCATCCCTGCGCTGCACATCAATCCGCTGTCTGTAATCCCCTTCAGCCATTCGCTTTGTCGTCTCATTCAATTCCTGAAGGGGCTGCAGCACACTTCTTAAAACCAAAAACAAAATCACGACAGCCGATGCCGCCACACCCATTACAATCAGCAGCATGCGGCCGGCCAGCTGCCGGACATCATCATTGACCGCCTTCATACTTACAAGCTGATAGACAAGAAACCGGTTTTGATAGACTTTACAAAAAACAGCATAATCCTGCCCTTCCCATGTAAAATACGCATATTCCCCGGAGTTTCCCTGTACCCAGGCCATATTCTTATAATCCAGTTTAAGAAGCGTCCCCGCATCCACTATGGTTTGATTGTAGACCGCATCATAAGCACTGGTGCCGTCCTCATTCTGCCTGTCTTCAAAACAGATGTTTAGATTATTCCTTTGTGTTTTGAAAAAGTATTCGAGATAACTGCGTTTTGTTTCCAAAGATATCGCCTGACTCAATATCTGATCCAGTTCACCGGTCATCTCATAAAATCCCTGATAGGCTCTGGAGATGGCAGCACTTTTCAGATTTCTCTGCGATACCCTTAAAATAAGGATCCCTGCCAGCAGTGAGGCCAGTATAAGAGCCAGGGAGCTGATCCACAGTATTTTCGTTCTAAGCTTCACTGGTCTAATCCTCCAGCCGGTAACCCATCTTGGATATGGTCTTAATATGTTCAGCCAGTCCCAGCTTCTTACGAAGCTGCGCAATATGCACATCCACCGTCCGGGTCTCACCTGCAAAATCAATGCCCCACACCATACACAGAAGATTTTCTCTGGAAATGGCAATATTTTTATTTCTGACAAGCACCCCCAGCAGCTCAAACTCCTTTGGTTTTAATTGAACCTCCTGTCCATTCTGTCTGACGGAATGCTCCTCAAAATTAATCTCCATATCAAGTATTCTGGTGACATTGCTCAATTTATGCGTCCGTGCCAGCACCTTCTCAATACGGACAAGAAGCTCCAGAATTTCAAAGGGCTTCACGATATAATCCTCGGCACCACCCTTCAGCCCCTGGACTTTTGACCCCACATCATCCTTCGCCGTCAGAAAAATGACAGGTATTCCATATCCGTTCATATCATTCAGAAGTTCAAATCCATCCCTTCCCGGCAGCATCACATCAAGCAAAGCCAGATCATAACTGTGATCCTGTCCCAGTGCGTTTCCGGCCTCACTGCCATCATAATAGATCTCCGTGTCATAGCCGGATACTTCCAGATTCATTGCAATCATTTTCGCAATTGTTTCCTCATCCTCGACAATTAAAATTCTGTTTCTGGACATTATCTGATCCCTTCCCTGTTTATCTGCTACATTATATCATGCCATTTCCAACAGGATAATGCAATAGCAAACAGTGACTTTCTTACAGCGCAAAAAAGGCTGACGCATGAAACTTTAAACTGCGCCAGCCTCTTTGTAAAATTTAATATTTAAAACGAATTAGTTGTTGATCAGCTTGTCTTCGCCGTTCCAGCTGTACAGCTTTCTGATCTCCTCGCCAACCTTCTCTGATGGATGCTCAGCAGCTTTCTTTCTCATAGCCTTGAAGTGAACCTGCTTGCCTGCATCAGACATATCCAGTAAGAAGTCTTTAGCAAATGTACCATCCTGGATATCGGACAGGATCTGCTTCATAGCCTTCTTGGTATCCTCAGTAATGATCTTAGGACCTGTGATATAATCGCCGTACTCAGCTGTGTTGGAGATGGAGTATCTCATGCCGGCAAAACCGGACTGATAGATCAGATCAACGATCAGCTTCATCTCATGGATACATTCAAAGTAAGCATTTCTCGGATCATAACCTGCTTCAACCAGTGTCTCAAAACCAGCCTGCATCAATGCGCAGACACCACCACAAAGAACAGCCTGCTCACCGAAGAGGTCTGTCTCTGTCTCAATTCTGAATGTTGTCTCAAGGACACCTGCTCTTGCGCCGCCGATACCAAGGGCATAAGCCAGAGCCAGTTCCTGTGCCTTACCTGTTGCATCCTGCTCAACAGCGATCAGACAAGGTGTACCCTTACCTGCAACATACTCGCTTCTAACTGTATGACCCGGAGCCTTAGGAGCGATCATTGTAACGTCAACATCCTTTGGAGGTACGATTGTACCGAAATGAATATTGAAACCATGAGCGAACATCAGCATATTGCCTGCTTCCAGGTTCGGCTCGATATCGTTCTTGTACAGTGCAGCCTGTTTCTCATCGTTGATAAGAATCATGATGATATCAGCCTTCTTAGCTGCTTCTGCTGCTGTATAAACTTCAAAGCCTTCTGATTCAGCCTTAGCCCAGGACTTGCTGCCCTCGTAAAGACCAATGATGACTTTACATCCTGAATCACTCAGGTTCTTGGCATGGGCATGGCCCTGGCTGCCGTAACCGATGATTGCAATTGTCTTGCCCTCTAATAATGAGAGATTACAATCCTGTTCATAAAAAATCTTAGCCATTGTTATGAAACCTCCTGATAGTATAAAAATATATTAATAATGGATATAAATACCTATTATTCCGTTATCAGTTCCACTCTAAAAGCTTTCCTCTTTCAGAGTTACAACGCTCTCAGAGCCGCGCTCCAGACCCGTCAGACCGGTGCTTGCCACTTCAAGAATCTCGTAGCCATCCAGCAGATTGATAAATGCATCCAGCTTCTCCTGCTTGCCTGTCAGCTCAATAATCATGGAGTCTCTTGTCACATCCACAACCTTGCCGTGGAAAATATTCGCCACAGCCATAATCGCCTGACGGCTGTCAGGAAGTACCCGGATCTTTACCAGCATCAGCTCACGGCAAACAGCATCTACCGCTGTAAGATCTTTTATATATAAAACATCCTCCAGCTTACTGACCTGCTTCTCAATCTGTTCCAGTGACTGTTCATCACCACGGACAACTACCGTAATCCGGGAATATCTCGGATTCAGCGTGTCACATCCGGTAAAACTGTCCAAATTAAAGCCACGTCTGCTGAACACACCTGATACACGACTGGTAACACCATAATTATTCTCTACCAGCATGGTCAATATCTTCTTGCGTTCTTTCATGCTTAATTACATCCTTTCCATTCCCCGACTCATATGTCATACCAATACCATAGAATAATAGTAAAAACGGCATGACCGTCAACGATTATTCTAACAATATGTCCTTTATTTGTCAATAGATTTCACTGATACACATTAATATTTTATCTGAGTAAAGTCCGAAATAATATATTTCTGTGCAAAAAAGGCATCATCCCCGAACAGATGACACCTTCTTTCCTTTACAATTTTCCTGCTATATCGTATAATTTTATATATTTCACGAAAGGGGTTTTTGACATGATTCAGAATATAGGTTTTATCGGTGCCGGTGTTATGGGCAAATCCATGATCCGCAATCTGATGAAGAAAGGTTTCAACGTATCGGTTTATTCCCGTACAAAATCAAAGACAGAGGACATTATTGCAGAGGGATCCATCTGGTGTGATACTGCAGCCTCCTGCGCGAAAGATCAGGACGCTGTCATCACAATTGTTGGTTTTCCAAAGGATGTAGAAGAAGTTTATTTTGGAGAAGGCGGCATTATCGCCAATGCAAAAAAAGGGGCTGTTCTGATTGATATGACCACATCCAGTCCGAAGCTGGCGGCACGCATCTATGAAGCAGCAAAAGAAAATGGACTGGAAGCTCTGGACGCTCCTGTTTCCGGCGGTGACTCCGGTGCCAAAGCCGGTACCTTAAGTATCATGGTCGGCGGCGACAAAGCAAGCTTTGACAAAGCACTGCCTGTTTTTGAAGCCATGGGCACCAATATTATCTATGAAGGCCCTGCAGGATGTGGACAGCACACGAAGATGGCCAATCAGATCGCTCTGACCGGCTGTATCTCCGGTGTCTGTGAAGCTATCGCTTATGCAAAAAAAACCGGACTGGATGTACAGACCATGCTGGACAGCATCAGCAAAGGGGCTGCCGGAAGCTGGCAGATGAACAATACAGCACCGCGTATGCTCAAAGGTGACTTTGAGCCGGGCTTCTTTATCAAACATTATATCAAAGATATGAAAATTGCCACAGAAGAGGGCCGTGAAGCAGGTGTTGATCTGACCATGTCAGAGACCGTACTGAAGATGTATGAAGATCTGGCAGAAAAAGGTATGGGTGATCTGGGAACACAGGCTCTGCTTAAGCATTATTTGGATTGATGGAAAGACAGCGAGGGCGACGAGGGACAGGGGGAGGGACAGGGGACGGTTCTGTGTCCCGTTATGGGACACAGAACCGTCCCCTGTCCCTCCCTTCCCTGTCCCTTCCCTGTCCCTCCTGTCGCCCTGCTTTATAATTCCCTGTTCTTATAAAACCGTATTGACATTCGCCATGATACGGCAAATATGATCATGCCACCCAGAATACAGATTACAGGCAGCCATTTCGCGCTGATCGAATACATGGCCTCCGGACTTTCCATTGTAAGTATGGCTCCGACTGCACATGCTGCGCCTATGATAATATAATAGCCCATCCTGCCTTTCTCCACACCATATTTAAAGATAAAAGGCAGAAGAATCGCAGGAGCCGCAAAACCAATTACAAAAAGTACACCAATCATATTGAGATATCCCGTTATTTCCATGGTTCCGGCAGCTGTCATCCGTATCCCCTGGGCAATTGCCGTAAGTAGTAGCAGGCTTACAACAACAATGGCTGTAAACACATATTTACACGACACAATCTGCGCTCTCGAATAAGGAAATGTTTCACTGTATAAGGTCCATCTACTTCTCTCTTCATAGCCAATCAATGTCACCGGCATCATGCCACAGAAAACAATGGGATAAATCAGCATGAACGTATTGCCTTCACCAAACAGGGATGCCACAAGAAATACGATGGAAATAAGCAAAAATGTACGGCAGTACCTGACAGCCATATAATAATCCTTCAATAATAATCCCTTCATTTATCTCCCCTCCTTGACCATAAATACAAACAGATCTTCAATACTGATCGGGCTGACTGACATCCCGTCCGGCACTGCATCCCGTTTTACAATGGCTTCTGTACCATAAGCCGAAGACTTTCTTCCAATGATAGCCTTCTGATTCAGTTCCGCAAGCTGTTCCCTGGAGCAATGGATCATGCCGTATTCCTCCAGCAGCCGGTCCTTCTCCTCACACAAAAGCAAACGGCCATGATGCAGAAAGGCGATATAATCGCAGATCTTCTCCAGATCACTGACAATATGGGAAGATATCAGAACTGCATGCTCTTCATCTCTTGTAAAATCATTAAAAATATCCAGTACATCATCTCTGACCACCGGATCCAGACCGCTGGTGGCTTCATCCAACAGCAAAAGCTTCGGATGATGAGCCAGCGCAACAGCTATACCAAGCTTCATCTTCATTCCACGGGAAAAATCCTTAAAAGATTTTCTCTCCGGAACCGACAGCCGCTCCAGCAATGACCTGAAAAGCCCGCCATCCCAACGCTTATACGTATATCTCATAATACGTTCGATCTGCATAGCCGTCAGGCATTCCGGAAATCCCACTTCATCCAGCACAACACCTATATCTTCCTTCGTCAGCTGCATATTTTCCCGGTTATCTTTTCCAAGAATTGTAACAGTTCCTCCATCCCGATGAATCATATTCAGAATCAGCTTCATGGTGGTACTCTTACCAGCCCCATTCTCTCCAATAAGACCCATAATACAGCCGCCCGGCAGTATCAGATTCAGATGGTCCAACTGAAAGTCATGATAATTCTTACTTAAATCTCTGATTTCAAGTGCGTTCATAGACTATTCCTCCCCAATAATATTGAACATCTCGATAATATCTTCCCTGCTAAGACCACAGGAAGCTGCAAGCCTCGTAATCTCCTGCATATAAGCTTCAATCTTCTTCAGGTTCTCTTCCCTCAGAAGCTCCACATTCTTCGGTGCCACAAAACATCCCTTACCGGCAATGGTATAAATAAAACCCTCCTTCTCCAGTTCATCATAGGCTCTCTTCGTCGTAATAACACTGATCCGCAGATCCTTGGCCAGACTCCTGATGGAAGGAAGCGGATCATCTTCATTCAGCGCTCCATTGATAATCTGAGCCTTGATTTGGGAATAAATCTGATCATAAATGGGAGCGCCACTTTTATTGTCAATAAATATATTCAATCTGTCACTTCCTTTATTTCTGTATATAAACAGTATATACAGTTAGTACAGAATTGTCAAGACACTTCCATATATTTTTTATTAAACTGCATTTAACAGGCTGCCGTTTAGCCCATGTTCATCTGACATATAATTCAGATTATTCGATATTATCTGACAGCTTTGTCTAATCCTGTCGACCAATGATAATTGATACCCGCCAGAATTTCCTCTATAATTACATTATCAACGTTAGCACTACTTTAAAGGAGGTTTATCCGCATATGATATCAAAAACAGACAAAATCTATTACAGCGTTTTTAAACGTTGTTTTTCTTTTTCAGACAGACTCGTCATTGCACTGATCAACAGCTGTTTTGACACCCACCATCCGCCTGACAGTCATGTCACCTGTAATCAGATAGAAGAGATTGGCATTCCACCCAATCAACCATGGGGCAGCATCATAATCACAGTTAATGACATGCACTGTTATCAACTGCTTCTCCAGTTCCATCAAACAGATAATTATCTTTTTCCCATAGTCAACTGTGATTATCAGCATATCATACGGAATACATCCCCATCCGATCAGCATATCATTTTTCCTGAACCAGTCGTTATCTATTTAGCAGACGAATCCTATCTTCCAAATACATACAATCTGAATATCAATATTGGCAGTCAGAACAGTCTTTGCTGCCATATCCCTGTCTGCAATTTCAGTGCCATGAGCCTGAAAAAAATCACAGAAGCTAATATGATCATTCTTCTGCCTTTTTATATGCTGAAACTTTACAATCAGATCATAAAAGAACATTCTCCAAAAGCGCTGAATGAGCTGAAACAGATACTTCTGAATGATATACCGAATATATTTTATAGACAGTTATCCGATGGTCTGCTGTCAGTCAGCGAAATATTGATTCTGCAAAGTCAGCTTCTGATACTCTACGATTTCTTTTATTCAGATTTCACAGACGAGTTTATTCTTATAGACATTTTCACATATAAAATTGCAAAAGGAATCACACAAAAAATTACAGAAGAAATCACAGAGACAATGAATGAGAAGTTTGAAGTACAGGCAATATATTGAAATCAAAATAACTCCTGGAGCCGCCCTCTGAAAAAAGTTACGACGAACACATTTTCAGAAGGCGGCCCCAGGAGTTGTCATTCAAGGATAAATTCATCATTGTACTTTCCCTGCGACCTTCTCCAGTGCATTCAGTATATTCTCATATCCTGTACACCTACATAGATGTCCGGAAATCAGCTTGCGCAGCTCATCCCTGGTATATTTTCTGCCGGTCCCTATAATTTCCACCGCTGACATGATAATACCAGGTGTGCAGAAACCACACTGAACAGCTGCCTCATCGATAAAAGCCTGCTGTATCGGCGAAAGCTCGCCTGAAGGCGATCTTAGACCTTCCACTGTGAGAATATGTTTGCCTGCAGCCCACATGGTCAGATAAATACAGGAATCAATGGCTTCACCGTCTACCAGCACAGTACAGGCCCCGCATTCTCCCACTTCACAACCCTTCTTCACACTGGTCAGCCCCAGATGATTACGCAATGTCTCCAGCAGAGATTCTCTGTCATCGACAGCCAGCTCCACTTCTTTACCATTAACTGTCATCCGTATGATTTTAAGCATACGACTCACCTCCCGCATTGATCACTGCCTGAGCCATAGCTCTTTTTGCCAGTTCTTCCACCAGCTGCAGTCTGAATTCCCTGGATGCACGCCAGGATGATCTCGGATTAACCTCTTCAAGCACACCCTTACCTACTTTTTCAAAGATTTCTTTGCTCACTGCCTGATCGCGTATCATTTCTTCCGTCCTGTAGCACCGAACCGGTGTTGGAGCAGCAACGCCGTAGGCAATTCGCATATCAGCCACATGTTTTTTGTCCGGTGTCAGTTTTACCAGGCAGGCACAGCCAAGGGTAGCAATCTCCATGGCATTGCGCTTGCCATATTTGATATAATGACCGCCATAACCTTCATAATCCTTTTTTGCAATGCGGATGGCTGTCAGAATTTCCCCATGTTGGCGGACTGTCCTTCCCGGTCCTGTATAAAAATCAGCAATCGCTATACTGCGAACACCATTCATCCCTGTCAGTTCCAACACTGCATTATAGGCAAAAAGCGATGATGCACTGTCCGCACTGGTAACACCATTGCAGACATTGCCGCCAATGGTGCCGATATTTCTGATCTGCGGTCCTCCCACCTGATCCACGGCAAATCCCAACATCGGTAAGTGCTGCTGGATCAGTCCGTTTCCCGTAATATGTGAGAAAGAAGTGCCCGATCCAATGACTATAGTACCATCATCTTCTATAGATACACCTTTTAAACTCTGTATATTATGAATACTCACCAGACGGACGCCGGCCAGCTTTCCTTCCCGTATCTTGATCAGAACATCACTTCCGCCGGAAATAATCTCCGCATCAGGCTGCTCCTGAAGCTTTGCGATGGCATCCTCTACACTTGTGGCTTCATAGAAAGATTCAATATCATACATATACCTGTCCTCCTATATTAATCCCGCATTTTTGAATGCGGCAACCAGTCTCTGCGGTTCCATCGGCAACTCGTCAAAAGCCACCCCCGTCGCCTGCAGCACAGCATTTCTTAAAGCCGGCGCCACCGGAATAGCCGGCGGTTCTCCAAGGGCCTTATTGCCAAACGGTCCCGTCGGATCCTGCAGTTCAATAAACTCCACCTTCAGATCCGGTGTGTCCATGGCCGTCGGCAGCTTATAATCCAGCAGATTATTATTCAGCGGCCTGCCTTTTTCATCATACATCAGCACCTCACTGAGCCCATAGCCCAGTCCCATACTCATGCCGCCGTGAACCTGAGCTGCCGCCAGCTTCGGATTGATCAGAATGCCGCTGTCATGAACATTAATAATATTCAAAACTTCTACTTTACCCAACGGCATATCCACTTCCACCTCAGCAAAACATGCACCGCTGGCAAATGTATTTTCTTTACAGTGGCTGGTGGATTCCGCCGTAATATGTACGGAACGTTCCAGACTGTACAATGCCTCCATGGCAAGTGCCTCCATTGTCAGTAGTTCTTCACCCTTTGTATCGACAATCATATTATTCCTGATATCCAGTTCCTTCTGCTGCAGTTTGAGCATCCAGGCTGCATATTCCAGTATCCTGTCCTTAAGCATCTCCGCCGTCTGTCTTACGGCCTTGCCGCTGACATAGGTCTGTCTGGATGCATAGGCCCCCGTATCGAATGGTGTCACATCCGTATCCTGGGTGGACACGATATAAACTCTGTCCTCCGTAATACCAAGCACCTCCGCAGCCATCTGTGTAAAGACTGTATCCGCCCCCTGACCGATCTCCGTAGCTCCCATCATGAGCTGAACAGAACCGTCCTGATTCAGTACCATCCTGCATGAAGCCGTCTCCAGTGAGATCGGATAGACGCCGGTCTTGTAGCAGAAAATAGCCATGCCGACACCCCGGCGCCTTTTCCCTGTCTGACCGGTATAAGCTTTTCTTTTCTCATCCCAGTGAAATGCTTTTCTTCCTGCTTCTATACATTGCTTCAATCCATAACTATGAAAAGTGATGCCATTATGAGGATCTTTATAACCATCTTCCATACAGTTTTTCAGTCGGAATTCCAGTGGATCCATATCAATCATCCTGGCCAGGTCATCCATCAGACATTCCGAAGCAAAATCTCCCTGAGGAATACCATACCCTCTCATGGCTCCCGCCGCCACCGTACTGGTATAAACCGTATAACTCTCTGATTCCAAAGCTTTTTCATCTCTGTACAGCTGCTTGATCATATTGGAAGCATTGGCCACAATGGCATGACCATGTGAAGCGTAGCCTCCCTGATTGGAATAAGCCTTCACCCTTCTGGCCACCAGTGTGCCGTCAGGCCTGACAGCTGCCTGCATATGAAACCGGAGAGCATGGCGAACTCTCGTATTGGCAAATGTCTCCTCTCTTGTCAGTTCCAGACGTACAGGCCGTCCGCCCACCTGCATACACAGAAACGCATTCAGCGGTTCGTAAAGCACATCCTGCTTATTACCGAAACCTCCGCCAATATAAGGCTTGATCACTCTGACCTGTCCCCACGGAATGCCAAGCGCCTGACCGATAACACGGCGGACAATATGGGGAATCTGAGTGGATGTGGTAACTGTAATCTTCCCATTGCCATCCTGATAAGCATAGGAAACAGGCAGCTCGATATGACAGTGCTGAACCCTCTGAGTATCATAGGTTTTATCCAACAGCATCAGCCCCTCTTCCTGTACTGCCTCATCAAAACTCATATCTCCAAGAGCAAATGACGTATGCTTCAGCACATTATCCGGCACATTGTCATGCATGGCCGGCGCGTCCCCGGCCATGGCATCCGCCACATCCACCAGCGGTCTGTATACCTCATACTGAACATTCACCAGACGGGCAGCTCTGTTGGCAGCAATTTCATTTTCTGCAATAACTGCCGCCACATCATCTCCATAATACCTCACACGGGTATTCAAAAGGCGCCGATCCCTTATATCCTGATGGGATGCCTCCACGGACCATGGATGTCCCGGTGTACAAAAATCAATCTCCGGCACATCAAAGCAGGTAACGATTTTTACTACTCCCGGCACCTTCAATGCTTCTTCCAGATCAAATGCCACGACCCGCCCATTGGCAATCGTGCTGTGAATCACCCTGGCTACCAGCATCTGATCATTCATAAAATCCTGAGTATATTTTGCCTGTCCGGTCACTTTGGCCCAGGCATCCACACGCTTTATATTTTTACCAATCCCCATATCCATACCTCCAATAAAACTGCTTTCAGCCGCTTCAGCTGTTAATCTCAGCTATCCGTCTGAAGATCAGGCTAAAAATACCACACTAAAAAATACAATTCCCCGCGACAAACTTATGCTGAATATCCTGACTCTCGCTGAGACAGATATATCTTTCCAGTCTCTGCCGCACATCCAGTTCCTGTGGATGATGCATCCGGGTCTCATCCAACACCAACGCATCCACCTCATATCCCGGTTCAAAACTTCCAACATTATCAAAAAAAGAACCGCCGCCCTTTGTTCCCATCCAGAATATCTCCTCCAGTGTCAACGGCTTCAAACTCTGATCCATCAGCCTCCAGACCATCTTTGAGACCTGTCTGGCCTCCATCATGGTTCTGAAAATCGACAATGTGGCTCCTCCGGCCACATCTGTACCGAGCCCCATATTCATTCCCATATCCAGCCATCGCCGTACCAGTGCCATTCCCGATGCAATATTCATATTACACTGCGGACAATGTACTGCAAAAACATCGTTCGCCTTCATCACCTGCAGCTCTCTTTCGTCAGAATACACACAATGAGCCATCAAAGACGGCCGTCCGACTGAAATCAATCCCGATCTTTGATAGGTATCAATATAACCATCCGACCATGGACATAATTCCTGTACCCATCGGATCTCATCCTGATTTTCAGACAAATGAGACTGGACTCTCAAGCCCTTTCTGTCTGCCAGTTCTCCAAGCTTCTCCATCAGTTCATCACTGCAGCTTGGCGTAAACCGCGGTGTTACAATTGGTTTTACATATCGGCACAGCTCCGATGCCTGCTCTGCCCAGTGAACCGTAGCCTCCAGCGAAGCATCTGCACTTTCCTCAATATAATAATCCGGGCTGTTCCTGTCCATATTGACCTTTCCCACATATCCCCGCAATCCTGACTTTTCCAGCATCTGCATCAGCTTCAGCGTCGCCGGTGTGTGAATCGTGGCAAAAGCACAGAAGCGGGTCGTTGCACTGTATTTCAGATCATGGACAAACATACTGTAAGCTTTTTCCGCGTAGATCATATTCTGGTATTTGGATTCCTCAGGAAAGGCATAGGTATCCAGCCATTCCAACAGCTCCATATCCATCCCAAGACCTCTGTAAGTATACTGAGGTGCGTGAACATGCAAATCCGACAATCCAGGAATAATGAGCTGCTCCGAATAATCTATTACAGGCAATGCTCCGTACTGTTGCGGTATATTCTCAAAAACACCGGCAGAGATACCATCCACACATATAAGATATGCCCCGGGATGCAGTACCAGATGCTGCGGATATGTACTGTAACAGATATCT
>JBJEJD010000042.1:0-5373 GCA_051877705.1 Coprococcus sp.
ACAATCTCCCAGGCCATCACAGTAATCATCCCGAAGCAGCTTTGCCTTGCCCTCCACCATACCAATGGCACTTTCATGACAAGCGCTTGCACAAGCGCCGCATCCATTACATTTATCTTCATCAATTTGAATAATTCTTCTGATCATTTTTTCTCCTCCTTGCGTTTATGTCTGGATTATACTATAATTGCATTATTAATTCGGTGGTTATAACCACAAAAGGAGATTGTATGAAAAAAATTTTTTCGCCCTTATTCCATGGGATCAGCGATGAAGAATGGCAGGAGATGCAGTCTGTGCACTGCATGCGGCAAGCATTCTATATAAAAAATGCCATTATATTCCATGCAGGCACCGTTGTATATGAAATCGGCATCGTCTTGGTCGGAAGTGTCCATATCGAAAGCAATGACTTCCAGGGAAACCGCAGTATTCTAAGCAACGTTTCCGTTGGTCAGATTTTTGCGGAAACCTATGCCCTTTGTCACGAACCCATGATGGTGGATGTGGTAGCTGCCGAAAACTGTGAGATTCTCTTTATGAATCTGAACATCCTGATAAATGAACGGTATTCAAAATGCTCCTGGCAGCATAAATTTATGAAAAACATTCTCAATGCTTCTGTGCAGAAAAATCTGGTGCTTTCAAACCGGATCTTCTGTACCACACCCAAATCGGCCCGCGCCCGGATCCTGACCTATCTGTCCTATCAGTCTGTGAAAGAAGGCCATACCACATTCGAAATACCATTTAACCGTCAGCAGATGGCTGATTATCTGAATCTCGACCGCAGTGCCCTTTCTAAAGAGCTGGGCCGTATGCGCGATGAAGGAATCCTTGAATTTCATAAGAATCAGTTTACCTTAAAGCATACCGTCCAATAAATTCCGAAAAAGGACCGGATTGTCAATCGACCTCCGATCCTTTTATCATACCCGAGCCCCTGTTCAGGATACTTTGCTCACGCTTTCTCTTATCTTCAGTTTTGTAGGAATAGCAATATACAGACTGATCTCCCTTTCACTGTTAATCCTCTCAATCAGGGTCCTGACCGCCTGCCTTCCCATAAATTCAATAGGAATATGCACTGTCGTCAACGGAGGTACCAGATACTTTGCGATGGAAATATCGTTAAATCCCACGACACTCATATCTTCACAGATTTTTAACCCTGCCTCCTGCACGGCCTTATAGCAGCCTACTGCCAGTGCATCGTTGGCAGCAAAAATTGCCGTAGGACGGTCATCCAGTTCCAGGAATTTCTTTCCCATGCGGTAACCCTGTTTAGGTGTGTAGCCTTCCAGCAGGATATACTCTTCTCTAAGAAGATTTCGGGCGCTCATATAAGAACGAAACTGGGAAAGTCTGGCATCCGGCATCGTCTTTCCATCCGAGTCAATATCGCAGCCTCCCATAAAAGCGATCTTTTCATGTCCGGCATCCAGCAGATACTGCAGAACCTTTTTCACGGAATATTTCATATCCACCATGACAGAATCAAACATGTCCAGATCTCCAATAGAATCTACAAAAACAGCCGGTTTACGAAAAGACTTCACTTTTTCGACCGCCGATTCACTGAAAGTTCCCATACAGATCAGTCCATCTAAAGGCGCCACATCTTCAGGTGTACTGGTCAGTGATATCCGGAATTTTTTCAAGCCTTCCTCTTCAAGCATTTTCTCGATAGCAACCCGCAGAGAAAGATAATAGGTATCTTCCAGTTCCTCCTCCGGCGAATAGGTACATAACAGTCCTATCTTCAGTTTCTTCTTACGCTTCTTCTTACTTGAAATCTGATATTCCAGCTGATCCGCTGCCTCAAATACTTTTTTTCTTGTCTCATCCTGTACATTTAATGTGTCATCATAATTCAGAACCCGTGAAACCGTAGTTACCGAAACACCGGCAAGCTCCGCTATTTCCTTAATTGTTGCCATGAAATCCCCTCGCTTTATCCAGTCATTATATAATATGATATTATTCAAAGCAATTTAACATCTGTCCAATACCGTTACAGATTCATACATATTCTAACACATCCATATTTTATCCGCAACAAAACAAAAAAATCTAACAGTTCAGCCTATTGCTGATTGTATTCGCACAGGAACGTAGCTATCAATTCGATACAGCCTTGCACATCTTTCCAGTCAGCAACTTCCGCAGGTGTATGCATATACCGTAGGGGGATGGATACCAATACCATCGGGACGCCATTATTGGAAAAATGGATCTGATCTCCGTCCGTATAGCTAAGCCGGCTGGCCACTTCCCACTGTACAGGAATACCTGCTTTTTGTGCACATTCCTGCATCTTACGGTTGAGGCTTTTTGCAACAATGGGGCTATAACACAGCACAGGACCTTTACCCAGTCTGACTTCGCCCGAATCTGCCACATTCATTCCCTGACAATCACTGGTATAAGTCACATCGACCACGATAGCAAGCGTCGGCCTGATTCTGCTGCTGGCCCAGTAGGCACCATTTTTTGTGGTTTCTTCTCCTACTGTTGCTGCCGCATAAACACCGGCCTTACAGCCTTTTACTTTTGCCCGCTTCAATGCCTCCATAATGATGTAAACACCAAGACGGTCATCCAGTGCTCGGGCGGAGAATCTGCCGTTTGCCATCTGTCGGATATGGGTATCCAGCACAACAGGATCCCCCACAGATACATATTTCAACGCATCTTCCTTATCTACAGCTCCAATATCAATAAGAAAATCTCCGGCAGCCAGTTTTTCCTTATCAAAAAGCCCGCGATAGGCTTCCACCACACCATAAACAATGCCTGCTGCATTTTTTATACAGACCTGCTGACCAGGATAGGTTCCGGGGATGATGCCGCCGCGGTCCACCACCTGCACTGCTCCGTCCTCGGTAATATTGGAGATCATCAGTCCGATTTCATCCCCATGGGCCGACAGCATGATTCTGTCAGCACTGCCAGGATTCAAAACGCAAATTCTGTTTTCCATCTCATCGGCCCGGATCTCATCCGCCCAGCCAGCCATCTCCTGCTCCACGACCTGCTGCAGCGGTTCTTCATAACCGGATACAGATATACAGCTCAGCAGTTTATTCAGAAATTCATCTCTCATTTTATCTGTTTCCCTTTTTTATACCAACTCTTTAAGATCTGCAAAGGTCTTAAGATTATATGTTGCCAGATTGCATTCCACTGCATCCCCGATGGCCGCACAATGCATGCCGCCGGCAAGCGCTGCCTGAAGCCCGGCCTTTGCATCTTCTACCACCAGACAATCCTCCGGCTTTTCATTCAGGAACTGTGCCGCTTTCAAAAATACCTCCGGATCTGGCTTGGAATTGACAATATTATTGCCATCAGAGATCGCATCAAAATATGTACCCAGTCCCAGCTGACCCAGAATAAATTTGGCATTTTTGCTGGAGGAACCGATGGCCAGCATACATCCCTTCTCTCTGAGGAAATCCAGTGTTTCCTTCACTTCCGCAGACAGATCCTCCGGCCCCATATTTTTTAACAATTCCTTGTAAATATCATTTTTCTTTGATGTATAAAACTCTTTTTCGCTCTGATCCATTTCTTTGTCATAGCGCTCTAAAATAATATTAAAGCTTTCCATACGGCTGACGCCTCTCAAACGGTTGTTAATAACTTCATCGAAATAAATATTCAACTCATCTGCAACCGCCTTCCATGCCAGATAATGATATTTATCCGTATGGCAGATCACTCCGTCCAGATCAAATATTACTGCTCTGTATTTCATTTTTATATGCCCTCTTTCATTTTCTGTTCTTTACTCCGGCATACAAAGGGCCGCCCTTTGGCAGCCCTTTACTTCGCCGATTTCATGTTTCCACTGTTTTCTGTGTTTCAGACATATTGGAGATGATGACTGCAGTCAAAATGATCACGCAGCCCACCACCATACGCGGCATGAGCACCTCATGCAGGATAATCACGGAAAACAGAGTCCCGAAAACCGATTCCATAGACAAGATAATGGCTGCCTTTGTCTCATCCACATATTTCTGGCTTGCGGTCTGAAGAAGATAACAAACCGTCGTACTGATTACACCCAGATACAATACGCTCAGCCAGCCTTTTTGAGAAACCTGAAAATTTGTTTCTCCGAAGCAGAAAAGACTTATAAAAGAAAGAATAAATGCCGTCACCATCTGAACTAAATTCAGTACTGTTGCCCGGTATTTTTTCACAAATTCCCCCGTCAGGAAGATCTGAAATGCAAATCCCACAGCACATAAAAGGGTCAGACTGTCACCAAGTCCCAGTGTAAAATTTTCATTCAGAGACAAAAGGGCCACACCCGCCACCGACATAACCGCCCCGATGATACCTCTTGCTCCCACCTTCTTTTTCAGAATCAAAAAAGAGATAAAAGGAACGATCACTACATTCAACGCGGTCAGGAAAGCATTTTTAGAAGGAGTTGTATACTGAAGACCGATAATCTGCAGCGCAAAGGCCGCAAATAACGCTATCCCCATCAGAACTCCTGCCCGGATTTCTTCCCGTGTCATACCCCTCAGAGACCGGAAGCTGATCAGTCCCATAAGGACCGATGCCAGCAGGAAACGTACGGTCATAATCTGAAATGGCTTCATGCTTTCCAGAGCCATATCACTGGCTACAAAGCCGCCTCCCCAGATGACCGTTACCAAAATCAGCCCGCATATGGCAAGCCATTTTTTCATGAACATTTCCTCACTTTCTCTATACTTCCGCTGTCATATTATTTCTGCTGACTACGACCGGATTACCGGACAGTCTTCGTACCTGCACCTGATTCTCATGGTCTATGGAAATCTCAAGCCATGAGCCCCGGTAATGAAGCCGGAAGGTAATGCTCTTCCATTCCTCAGGCATATTCGGACGAATACTGAGCGTGCCGTTTTCTCCCACAGATACACCGGCAAACCCAAAGACCACCGTCTGCCATACGCCGCCGGTATTGGCCGCATGAATACCTTCCCTTGTATTCTTCTGCAGATTCAGAAGATCGATAAAGGCCGCCCGACGCAGATAGCGGTATGCCTTGGAGGAATCTCCCACCTTCAGTCCCATGACAGAATAAACACTTGGACTTAAGGAAGAACCATGCAGTGTCCGTTTTTCATAATAGCTGTAATTTTCCTTCAGGACATCCTCATCGAATTCCTGACCCATCAGATGAAGCAGCATCACAACATCTGCCTGCTTGATGATCTGTGTGTCGCTCCGTTTCATATGATTTAGCTTTTCAGGGCGTACAGGCCAGTCATTCTCGTCATACTGCTCGATGAGCACTTCCTCCAGATCAAAATACCCTTCAAACTGCTCCAGAAGATTGGAATCTTTCTTGCGCGGAAGATACATCTT
>JBJEJD010000043.1:0-2986 GCA_051877705.1 Coprococcus sp.
GTAGAGCACCTGACTCTTAATCAGGGTGTCCAGGGTTCGAGCCCCTGAAGGCGCAGATGAAGCACTGTTTTTGCAGACTTAGAACTGCGGGGACGGTGCTTTTTTTCTGTTACAATATGAAAAGACGTGCAGTTGACCAACTATCATCGCAATGATAGTTTGGAAGTGCTATATGAGTAAAATTGAATTATTACATGGTTCAGATCATGTTATAGAAAAACCGGACTTCTATCTTGGAAAAACAAACAATGATTACGGCCGGGGATTTTATTGTACTCGAGAATTGTCAATGGCTATGGAATGGGCCTGCAAACAAAATACAGATGGATTTGTAAATAAATATTCTTTTGAACAGGATTCTTTAAAAGCCTTAAATTTATTAGATAGCGATTATAACATTTTGCATTGGATGGCATTATTATTAAAGCACAGAACTTTCCGACTTTCTAGTGAAATTGCTGTTGATGCCCGGGATTATATTATTGATAATTTTTCAATCGATTTGAAAGATTATGATGTTATAATTGGCTATCGAGCAGATGATTCTTGCTTTTCTTTAGCGGAATCCTTTGTACAAAACGGATTGCCGCTTCGCAGTCTGAATCAGGCACTCAGGCTGGGAAAGTTAGGGGAACAGACTGTATTGATTTCAGAAAAAGCATTTAATCATTTAAAATTCGAAGGAGCAGAGCTTGCAGATAAGACGATCTATTATCCTAAATTTATAACAAGAGATTCCAGTGCCAGAGAAACGTACAGGAAGGAAATTCGCAGAGGACGATCTTATAAAGATGATATCTTCGTTTTGGACATTCTCAGAGAGGAGATGAAAAATGATGATTCACGCATACAACGAATCTTATCTAAGTGATGCCAAACAGAATTTAGCGGAATTCTTTGATTATGCAATAAGCACGTGTAGGTTTGATGCCGATTTATTTTCAAAGCTGTTTGTCCAATCGGGATATGCTGACAAATTTGAACGTGGAAACCCTGCAATTATTGCAGGCATGTCCGGCATAGAATTAGCGAAAAAAGTAATTATATATGCTTATCCAAATTGGGAATTTCCAGAAAGAATATTTTCAGAAGATCGTTCCAATGTATATTGGGCGGGTTGGGCATTGGCTGAATATCAGTGGGCAACCAGTAAACGCTTTAAAGACATTTTTTCAAGAATTACTCTTTCAGAAATCATTTCAATGTATAGTGTGTATCACGAAATGGATATTGAACACTTTATTGAAGATATGAACAGGAAATATGATGCTGTCGAACAGGAAACCCGGCTGAAAACGATTCGTGAAAACCGGGGAATCTCTCAGGCTGAACTGGCGAAACTTTCAGGAGTTAAGCTGCGTTCTATTCAGATGTATGAACAAAAAGTAAATGATATTGATAAGGCACAAGCTGGAACTGTTTATAAACTTTCAAGAGTTCTTGGCTGTACGATTGAAGATCTGTTAGAAAACCCGGAATCATAATACCAATATAAAAATCCCTGATTTTCCGTATTCGGAATTTCAGGGATTTTTTCATAACCAGCTTTCAGCTTTTAAAAAATTACGAATATTCATATGTTTAATTCCATTTCTGCTCATATCGAATTCATCTAAAGAAACAACGTATTTAGGGAAATTGTCTTTGATTTCGTCATATACGCCGAATTCACGTCGAATGGTATCTTCTGAAGCTAATAAATACGTAACCTGCACATATAATTTTTCATTCCGCTTTTGGCATACAAAATCAATTTCTTTTGTTTTTACTTTTCCGACTGTAACAGTGTAGCCTCTGCGAAGGAGTTCCATGTAAACGATGTTTTCTAATATTAGATTGATGTCCCTCATATTACTGCCATAGACCGCTTCACGGATACCATGGTCGGCT
Organism: Coprococcus sp.; assembly: GCA_051877705.1. Taxonomy (GTDB): domain Bacteria; phylum Bacillota; class Clostridia; order Lachnospirales; family Lachnospiraceae; genus Coprococcus_A. The sequence goes on from JBJEJD010000043.1 coordinate 1,891, forward strand.
ATATAGTATTTTTCGTTTGTTGAAAGAATTTGTTTTCCCTGCAGATCCTGCCTTTTAACCTGATAGAAAAGATATGCATCAACACAATATTTAATATAATTAAGAATGGTATCTGTTGAAACCGTGCGGTGTTCATTCTTCAAAAACTTCACAATTGTTGTTGCTGAAAAAGTTGTGCCTATGTTTGCCATAACATAAGCGATAATGCGTTCTAATAGATCAACGTCTCGAACTTTGCTGCGTTTCACAATATCTTTAAGCTGAACGGAATTAAATAAATCTGTTAAATATTGCCGGGATGGTTCTTCTTCATAACGAAGATTAGAAAGGTATGGCATTCCCCCCGCAACTATATATTTTTGAAATGCCTGTTGTTCCGATATGTCCGGACATACTGTATGATATAATTCTAAAAATTCCGTATAAGAAAAGGGGTAGATGACAAATTCTACATAACGACCACCCAGATAAGTTGCCAATTCGCCGGATAATAATCTGGCATTTGAACCGGTTAAGTAGATGTCACAATCAAGAATAACCCTTAAAGAGTTAATGCATTTTTCCCAACCTGTAACTTCCTGGATTTCATCAAAGAATAAATAAACTTTTCCCTGAATGGTTTCAGCTCTTTTTAAAATTTCTTCATGCAATGTAACTGCCGTGTGCAACCTCGAATAGCGCATATCTTCAAAATTGATAGAGATAAATTGTTTTGAATCAACTCCGGAACTGATTAGTTCTTCCTTGATCAATTCCAACATAACTGACTTTCCGCTGCGTCGGATGCCTGTAAGTACTTTAATCAAATCATTATTCATAAAAGGACGAATACGCTTCATATAAGTTTCTCGTTTAATCATTGAGATGCCTCCTTTCGCTTTGGTTATAGTTTATGCCATTTATAAAAGAAATACAACTTGATTTGATGATTTTATCCGTTATAATCGATAAAATCATCAAAAATTCTTTTTTATCGATTATATTTTCTTTTCTGGTTTCTCCATAGAGTCATAACCGTAAATCCCATGATACACAGCAGAATAATATTTAACACCATGGCATTGAGACTGACGGTGAAAAATGTTCCGAGGACGGC
>JBJEJD010000043.1:3086-5328 GCA_051877705.1 Coprococcus sp.
CTGATTAAGGATAAGGCAGTGAACCGGCCGGATACGGCCAGATCAATGATCAAGCTGGGCCTGAAGGCGGAGAATACCAGAACGAAGCTGCTTCCGAATAAGGAGATGCCGGAAGCTTTCCGCAAGCTGACCCATCTTGCCATGGGCAGTGTACTGGCTGCGCTGGAGCATCCGGAGCAGTCCTGCTGGACCAATATTTTTGCGCCGGTTGAGATCATGCAATGTTTTGGACTGCAGTGCATTTCCATGGAATGTCTGTCTTCTTTTATGTCAGGCTTTAAAATAGAAGATTATCTTATTGATTATGCGGAGAATGAGGGAATTGCTCCGACCCTTTGTTCTTATCATAAAAATTTTATTGGCGGTGTGGATGCGGGCGTTCTGCCGAAGGCGGCCATGTCTGTGACCACCTCCATGATCTGCGACGGTAATATCAATACTTTTCGTCATATGGAAGTCAAACACGGAGTGGAGAGCTATGTCATTGATGTGCCGAATGAGTACTCGCCGGAGGCAGTGAACTATATTGTGGGGCAGCTGAAGGAATTGATCACCATGCTGGAGCACAAAACGGGAAAGAAGCTGGATATGGATGCCCTGAAGGAGACCATCCGGAGGGAGAATGAGTCAAAGGCGTGTTATCAGGCTTTTCTCCAGGAGCAGAAGCATAAATATTATCCGAATACCATGACCCTGGATCTGTATATGCTTTTTGCCACCCATCTGGATATAGGAACTCAGAAGACACTGGATTTCTTCCGCTGTCTGGCAGAGGACGTGAAGACCTATCCGGAGTTCAATGGAAAAGGTATTCTGTGGGTGCATCTCATGCCTTATTATCAGGAGACGCTGCAGCAATATCTGAATTATCAGGAGAAATATTATATCCAGGCCTGCGATATGAATCTGGATTATATGGAGCAGATGGATGCTGACCATCCGCTGGAGGCTCTGGCACGAAAGATGCTTTTGAATATTTATAATGGCCCTTATGAGCGTAAGGTTCGGATGGTGAGGAAGCTTGTGGAGGAATTTCATTCGGATGCTGTGATCAATTTCTGTCATTGGGGATGCAAGCAGTCTTCGGGCGGAGTCATGCTTTTAAAAGAGGAAATGCGGCAGGCCGGGGTTCCGATGCTGATTCTGGACGGTGATGCCATGGACAGAAGGAACAGCCATGACGGGCAGATCAAGACCAGACTTCAGGCTTTTCTGGAGCTGATAGATAATATGGAGGAGGATTCAGCCAATGATCGGATATGTATGTAAATATACGCCGGTGGAGATATTTGAGGCGTTGGGAGTGGAAATCGGCAGAATCCAGCCTTCTGTGACCAATTTTAACCAGGCGGATACATTGATGCATCCAAATATCTGCTCTTTCGCAAAATCCGTGCTGGAGGATGTGCTGGCGGGAGATTATGAGGGCATCGTGCTGACTACCTGCTGTGACAGCATACGCCGTCTTTACGATGTGCTGAAGGAGAACTGCCCGGATAAATTCCTTTATTTGTTGGATGTTCCGAGGAAGGTCAATGACTTTTCAACGGAGATGTATAAAAATAATATTTTAAAAATGATCCATGCTTATGAGGAATACTCCGGAAAATCCTTTGATGAGCAGAAGCTGAAGGATATTCTGGTGCGCCGGGAAGAGGCAGAGAAGCTCCGGACAGCACCGAAGAATAAGGCGTCTATTCACGTAGGGCTCATGGGAGCCAGATGCAGTAAGGGTATTATCAATCTGCTGGAGGATAATAGTGTTGAAATTTTATTTGATCTGACCTGTACTGGTCTGAAGCGGGATTTCCGTGTAGACAGCGATAATTTGATGACATCCTATACCTGGAATCTGCTGAATCAGGTGCCGTGTATGCGCATGGTCAAGGCCGTGAACCGGGAGAATTATTTTGAGGGCTTCCGTGACCGCCTGGATGGCATTATTTATCATACGGTAAAATTCTGTGATAATTATGCCTATGAATATGTGGATCTGAAGGACAGGCTGGATATTCCGGTGCTGATGGTGGAGACGGATGCCACAAAGCAGTGCGAAGGCCAGATCAGAACCCGTGTGGAGGCATTTATTGAATCATTGAAAATTGCAAAGGGCGCGTCCCTGAGAACGGCAGGATTGAAGAAATCGGAGGATGGAAAAATGTATGTACTTGGTATTGACAGCGGTTCAACGTCGACCAATGCCGTTATTTTAAATGAAAAAAGGGAAATTGTTGCATTTGAT
>JBJEJD010000044.1:0-5321 GCA_051877705.1 Coprococcus sp.
CGAAAATTCCTATGATTCCTATAAATTGTACGGCTGGCAGGTAACAACCGGAACCAAAGAGCAGCGCAGTCAGGCCGCCTTTGTAACCATTTTTCTGGACATTTACGAGAACAGCTATCAATAATCATCGGATATAAAAATGGCCCGCCATGTCTTCTCTGCCATTCCGACAGAAAACATATCGGGCCTTCGTTTTTTCTTGACATATTCCACTTGTGGAATTATACTATATTCAACAAGTGGAATATAGTAAGTAGGAGAAATCAATGTTAAAACATGGAATTTTAGGATTATTGAATTACAGTGATATGACCGGATATGAGATTATGGAAGTCTTCCGGGATTCCCTGAAGTATTTCTGGTCTGCCCAGACCAGCCAGATCTACAGAGAATTACAGACCCTGAAAAAACAGGGGTGGGTGACAGATGTTCTGATACCGCAGGAGGCCCGTCCGGATAAGAAGGTCTTCTCCATTACAGACAGCGGCAAACAGGAGCTTCACAGATGGCTTTCCGAGGATGATACGGGCTTCGACACCAAAAGCCCCCTGCTGATGAAGACCTTTTTCCGCGGTGAACTGCCGCCCGATGAGAATATTGAGTTTTTCAGAAGAATACATGCCTACAGCGACGCCTTCCTCTCACAGTTGGAGAAACCGGAGATAAAGGTCTCCACGTATGCACAAGAGATTCCCGATGCTAAGAAGGCCCTCTACTGGCGTATGACCATTGAATATGGTGTGATGTACATGAATATGCTGAAAGATTGGACCGGCAGATGCATAAAACAACTTGAAGAAATCGGGAAGGAGGGAGCAGGCAATGAATATCCTTGTGATTAACGGCAGTCCAAAAGGGAACAGAAGTAATTCCATGAAACTGACCAGTGCTTTTTTGAAAGGATTATATGACAAAAGAAAGGCCTCCGGTCTGGAGGCGCAGGTTGAACAGATAGATGTCTGTAAAATACATATTGAAGGATGCAGGGGCTGCTTCGCCTGCTGGAAGGCAACTCCGGGGCACTGCTGTATGGATGATGACATGACCATGATCATCGAGAAGATTCTGTGGGCAGATGTGATTATCTACAGCTTTCCTCTGTACTATTTTAATGTACCCGGCACATTGAAGAATCTCATTGACCGCCAGCTGCCAATGGTACTTCCTTTTATGAGTGAACGGACAGACGGCGTCGGCAGCGGAAGCCACGAGGCCCGATATGACATGAGCGGCAAGAAGTATGTCCTTATCTCCTCCTGCGGTTTTTACTCTGCGTCAGGCAATTACGACAGTATACGCAACATGTTCGACCATATATGCGGCAAGAACAATTATGAGACCATTTTCTGCGGTCAGGGGGAATTATTCTCCATCAAAGAGTTATCCTCAAGAACGGATGATTATCTGAAAATCGTCACACAGGCAGGATCGGAATATGCCGACGGCAGCATAACAACAGCAACCCGTGAAAAGCTGAAGGAACTTCTGTATCCGAAAAATGTATTTGAAAAAATGGCAGACGCCAGCTGGGGCGTTGATAAAGAGTCAGGAGACAAAGAAGATGAAAGCCTGATTTTCACAAGACAGATGGCCGCATTATACAACAGCAAAAATTACGACGGCAAAGACCGGGTTCTGGAAATATGCTATACGGATCGAGGTTGTACCTATCAGATCGCATTGACCAGGAACGGAAGTGAAGTGTTCACCGACGGTCATCTGAAGTACACGACACGTATCGATACGCCGTATTCCGTCTGGCTGGCCATCGCCCGGAACGAGATTCGCGGTGATGAAGCTCTGGCCCGTCAGATGTACCGGGTGACAGGAGATTTCTCCCTTATGCTCAAATGGGACACCTTCTTCGGAGATGGTACAGAGGTTCCTGCTGCTCCTTCCGGCAGCGTAAAATCCGGAAAGCATCCGGTTATGACAACCATGCTCATTGCCTGGATCACCTTCTGGGTTGCCGTTTCCGTCAATACACAGACCGGAGCTCTGATCACCCTTGGGGTATGCGCATGTCTGCCACTGATTATGACGCGGTATGAACTGGCCATCTACGACAAAATATCCATTGCCGCTGCTGCCCTGCTGTCCATATTTACACTGGCATCGGGACAGGGCTCTTTCGCAGTCAATGCAGGTTATCTTTTATTTGGATTACTGTGGCTTGGTTCCTGCCTGACTAAAGAACCTTTATGTGCCTGCTATGTGAAATACGATTACAATGGTGATGATGCTTTAAAGAATCCGATCTTCATGCGTACCAACTATATTCTGGCCGCCGGATGGGGGATGCTCTATATTGCCATTGCCGTCTGGACCTGGTTCCTGTCAGAGGCCGGTTTCACCACAGGACTAATCATTCTGAATAATGTTATGACCATCCTCATGGGGCTTTTTACCGTCTGGTTCCAGAAATGGTATCCGGCGTGGATCGCCAGAGGCAGACAATAAACCATTTCTTATTTACGAAAAAACTTTTTCTCCTTTTTATCTGCCATACGTTTTAATCCGCGGTAATGCCGGGATATCATCAGCAGCAGAAATGCCGCCATGCATATCCCGGCTTCACATCCTTTACTAAGAAATGCGGCAGGAACGGCAAAAAGGGCAATCAGTACCGCCCCCAGAGGCAGATAACCTGTCATCAGAGTAATTATACCGCCTGCAATGCAGCAAACTGTTCCCCATAACGGCATGTATACAATAAGCCAGGTACAGGTCACAGCCACACCCTTACCTCCCCGGAAATGATTCCAAACAGGGAAATTATGCCCCAGCACCGCCCCCATCCCTGCCCATAAAAAGGCAGCCTCATCAATCGCTGCACCTGTCAATTGCCATGCAATGATAAAGGCCAGCAAAGTTTTAACTATATCTCCCAAAAGCACAGCAATTCCTGCTTTCTTTCCCACATGACTCATAATATTGGCCATTCCCGGATTGCCGGAGCCAATCTCTTCTGCTCTCTTGCCCGTACATAGCTTCGCTACCACATCAGCCGTAAGAAAATCGCCAAATATATAGCCTGTTCCCATGGCCACCAAACGCATTTTCATCTCTACCATCATGCCTCCCTGCTCTGGTATTACCATTATTATCATTATTATACATAATTAATGTCCTGTATATCCTCAAAAAAATATTTTGTCGGATACTGTCGAATTATGCGATAAATAATGAGTGAAATTATTTTTCTGACGTTTTATAATAAATACAGGCGAAGCGCATCGCATAATGACAATAAATTATATTTGAAAATGTAAACGTTACATGGTACACTGGAGGTAGTATATTTTATGACAAAAGGAAAACCATCAACGCTTACAGAAGATAAAACTGTAACCTCATTGACGAACATTGCCGTTACAGTTGAAGATGATACTCTACAACCAATCAACAGGACTTTCCTTGCAAGCCTGTTTGAACAGATTTTTAATTCCAAATCAGAAGCCCTTTCCCTGTATAACGCTATCAATGGCACTTCCTACTCGGATGAAAGCGAGATGACTATCACAACTCTTGGCGGTGCAGTTTACCTCGGATATAGAAATGATGTCTCATTTATTATAGGTTCTGTCCTTAATCTTTATGAGCATCAAAGCACATTTAATCCAAACATGCCCGTACGTGGTTTACTCTATTTTGCCCGATTATATGAATCTTACATCACAAAGACGGGACTGGATATTTATTCATCTGCACGCTTGACTCTGCCTGAAGCCCAATATTATGTCTTCTATAATGGAACAGCAGAACAACCTGATCGTCAGGTTTTAAAACTCAGTGATTCCTATCCGAATAATACAGAACATGACGTTCATTTAGAAGTTTGTGCCGTGATGCTTAATATCAATTATGGACATAATAAAGTCCTTATGGAAAAGTGTCGCACCCTGCATGACTATGCTTTATTTGTAGCAAAAGTCCGGGAGTACATAGATGAGGGATATAAAAGGGAAAAGGCTGTAGAGAAGGCTGTCAATGAATGTATTGAAAACAATATTCTCAAAGAATTTCTGATTCGGAATAAAGCAGGAGTGATAACGATGCTCTTCTCAGAATATGCCTGGCAGTTTCATTTAAAAAAGCTTCAGGATGAAAGTCGTGAAAAAGGATTAGCGGAAGGTCGTGCGCAAGGCCTTGTAGAAGGTCATGCAGAAGGCCATGCAGAAGGCCATGCAGAAGGTCTAACTGATGGAATATCTGCTGCTGTACTGGATTTACTATCAGATCTTGGTGATATACCAGAAGATATTAAAGCTTTCATCCAGTCCGAGAAAGATCCCGATATTTTAAAGCAGTGGAATAAACTGGCTGCCCGTTGTAAGACAATCCAGGAATTTATTAATCAGATGCATGGATGATCCTTGACACAACAAGGCTGCTGCGCAATTGCTTATAACAATTCCGCAGCAGCCCCGTACTTATGCTCCGATCAGAGCATCCATAACGTCTTTAACCTTCTCAATTTTATTTGCCTTCCATGCGTCGGCGCCGCAGAAAAGCAAAGCTTTATCTATCTCGCCCCTGGCTGCATGAACCAGTGCCTCCGTAATGCAGTATGGAGTTTCTGCCGGCTTACATCCCTTCATACAAGCCAGACATTTCTTTGGCGGGCATTTTTCACCATCCATGATACGCTTCATAAAATCATTCATGATGGCACGTCCCGGCATACCCACCGGACTTTTTACAATTTGAATATCCTCCTGCTTTGCCTTCATATAGGCTTCTTTATAGCGGATATCCGCATCACATTCCTCTGTTGTGACAAATCGTGTAGCCACCTGAACCGCATCAACCCCGAGACTGAAAGCATGGTCCACATCAGCCGCACTCGAAATACCGCCTGCCAGAGCCACCGGAATATGACAGGCAAATTTCTCACCATAAGACTTGATTACCTGAAGGATTCTTCGAACTTCGCTGTCATAGGACAGGGCATCGAAATCATTCAGCTGCTCTCTGGTAAAACCCAGATGGCCTCCCGCCTTCGGCCCCTCAATTACTACCAGATCCGCCGTCCGACTGTATTTTTTATCCCAGTATTTCAGGATGACTTTTGCTGATTTTTCTGTGGAAACAATGGGTGCGATCTTCGTTTGACTTTCCTGTACAAAAGCCGGAAGATCCACAGGAAGTCCGGCACCCGATACGATCAGATCGGCGCCGGCGGCGGCTGCTGCCCTTACAAGGGCCTCGTAATCCCTCGCCGCCACCATGATATTAAAACCGATGATCCCCTTCGGAGCAATCTTTCTTGCCTTTGCCAGTTCCGAACCAATGGCTCTTATATTGGCTTTCAAAGGATT
>JBJEJD010000045.1:0-21826 GCA_051877705.1 Coprococcus sp.
TCATTGGCAACAACTTTGCCAAACCGTTTTGTAATATTTTTCAACTCAATCGCATTTACTGCTTCCACTATCAACCCTCCTTTTGGAATATCATGTGTTTTTCACATGTATTTCTCAGGTTACAAAAAATGAGGCTGCCATTATGACAGCCCCACTCCAGATAAATTGATTATTCTGTTACAGCTGTAATACCATCAATAATGATAGCGAATGCCGGAGCAGAAGCCAGCTCAGACTCATGGAAATAACCGTCGCTGATGTATTCATTGCCAAAATCATCTGTCCATGAATCCAGTGTCTCACCGTTTACTGTCCATGTAGAAGTATCAAATACCTTCAGACTTCCATCAATAATTGCTGCTTCAACTTCTGCAACCTTTTCTGCTGTACCTTCTGCAACTGCTGCTTCATTCAGCTCTGTGATCTTATCAGCACCATCTGCATAGCCCTGGCACCAGTCTGTTGCGATAGGTGTACCGTCAATGACACTCTGTACAGCATATTCATAATATGGCTCCCAGTTGATAGAAGCACTTGTCAGTGCACATGTAGGAGCTGTCTCAATCATGGAAATATTGTAGCCAACAATTGGAACACCGGCTGCCTCACAGGCTGTAGGAGCACCTGTTGTATCAGCATGCTGGCTGATCAGTACACAGTTGTCTGCAATCAGAGATTCTGCACATTCTTTCTCGAGGTCAAAACTTGCCCAGCTGTTAGTATATTTAACTTCCATTGTAGCAGATGGGCACTGACTTCTTACACCCAGGAAGAAGGATGTAAAACCACTGATAACCTCAGCATATGGGAAAGCACCAACATAACCGATCTTTGCTGTATCCTCTGTGATTGTACCGTCTGCGATCATCTCATTCAGCTTCATACCTGCTACAACACCGGATACATAACGGGATTCATAAACAGATGTAAAGTAGTTATGCATATTGGCAAGGCCGCTGCCTGCTGCCTGATAACCTGTTGCGTGGCAGAACTGAACATCCGGGAATTCTGCTGCTGCCTGCAGCATATAGGACTCATGGCCAAAGCTGTTGGCAAAAATAATCTGACAACCCTGGTCTGCAAGGTCTACTGCAGCATCGTAGCATGTCTCATCCTCCGGGATCGTCCACTTGATAATGATCTGATCATCAGATAAGCCAAGGGCTTCCTGCATACCCTTTGCACCTGCATAATGAGCAGCTGTATAGCCTTCATTCTCATCACCAACAAAAATGAAGCCAACCTTCAGATCTTCCAGAGCAACCCCTTCTCCTGTTGCTGCAGCTTCTGTCTCACCAGCAGCTTCACCTGTTGTCTCAACTGCTTCTGTTTCACCTGCGGTTTCAGCAGGCGCTGTTGTCTCCTTCTTTTCAGAACCGCCGCAGGCTGCCAGTGAAGCAACCATCAGGACAGTCAGTAAAAGAGCCATAAACTTTTTCATTGTACTACCTCCTTATTACCTGTGCATTAAAAACGAAAACGGCATGAAAAAATAATTCATGCCTCTTTGCATGACAAGATGGAATCTCCTTCTGTCGACGTTTTTAATGAATTTTACAAATTTAGTATAACACTGATTTTCAAAGTGTCAACTAATTCTGAGTTTCATATTTCTAAAAATATTTATAAGTAACGTTACACATGAAACCATTAAAAAAAGGGCTCCTCATTTCTGTGAAGCCCCACATTTCAGTCCTGTTTCTGATAGCCTTCCGGTCCGTTACTCAGTTTCTGAAGCATTAATTCTATATGCTGCCATTCCTCGTCAGTCTCAATAGCATGGATAAGTATAGGCTCATCCTCCTGGTCAGGATCAAAGGAAGCAGCATAAATATTATAATTGCCTGTCTCATTTTTCGAGTTATCCGTATAAATAACATAATTTTTCCCCGACAGATCATCTTCAAAAGCGCCCATGACCATAGCCTGAATAAGCTGCCCTTCATCTGTTATAAAATTAATTAAATTTCCCATCACTTCACCTCTTTATTTTTATTCTTTTGAATGGCTTTCCTTCGCTTTCCTGAACCCCAGGCTTCCTTCCACAATACCGGATGGAATAATACAAGCATTGGGAACAATTCCAAACGTCCTGCCAGCATATCAAACATCAGCACATATTTTGTCAGAGTTGACAGACCGCCAAAATTCTGTGTCGGACCTACCTTTGCCAATCCGGGTCCCATATTGTTCAGGGTAGTCAGTACTGCTGTAAAATTCGTTTCCAGGTCATTGCCCTCCAGCGAAACCAGGAAAAAAGATATACCAAATATAAGAATAAAAGTAGTGAAGTAAACACCTACTGAACTGATTGCGCTCTGATCCAGAGGCTTATCTTCCATCTTAATTGTTCTGACACTCTTCGGATGCAGATAAGCATTCAGTTCCCGTCCCACACTTTTACCGAGTATGAGAACACGGGATACCTTCAGACCACCGCCCGTGCTGCCCGCACAGGCTCCAATAAACATAATGATAATAAGTATCACTTTGGAAGCACTTGGCCACAGATCAAAATCCACAGTGGCAAAACCGGTGGAAGTCATCAGGGAGCTCACCTGGAATACCACATGACGGACTGTATCAACTGCCGTCATTGTGTGATCATAAATATTAATAAAAATAACCGCACTGGCCGCCGCGATGATCAGAAAATACCCTTTTATTTCTTCCATACTGAAAGCCTGCTTAAAACGCCTCATTAAAATAAGATAATAGGCATTAAAATTAACCCCGAATAAAACCATAAAAATTGCCACAACCCACTGGATATATGGCGAATAACCGCCGATACTGGAATTCCGGACACCAAAGCCGCCTGTTCCCGCTGTTCCAAAAGAAATCATCACTGCCTCCAGAAAAGGCATGCCGCCAATCAACAGGAAAATCAGCTCCACTACCGTTAACCCGAAATAAATCATATACAGGATTCTCGCCGTGGCACGTACTTTTGGCACCAGTTTACCCACAGAAGGCCCCGGGCTTTCCGCCCGCATAAGATTCATATGGGAACCTCCGCTCAATGGTATAATAGCCAGAAGAAATACAAGTACACCCATACCGCCAATCCAGTGACTGAAACTTCTCCAGAACAGAATACTCCACGGAAGACATTCCACATCTGAAAGAATACTGGCACCGGTGGTCGTAAATCCCGAAATTGTCTCAAAAAGTGCATCTGTGAAGGACGGAATCGCTCCTGACCAGTAAAAGGGCAGACAGCCCACAACGCTCATAATGATCCACGAAAGCGCTGTAGATACACATCCTTCTTTCAGATAGAAAACCGTATTATCCGGCTTTTTCCTGGCCAGCAGGAATCCAACCGCAGCACTTATCACAGCCGTCAGAACAAACCAGCGTCCCGCCATTTCCCCGTAAACCAATGCCACCAGGCATGGAAACAGCAGAAAACATGCTTCTACTTTGAGAACGCTGCCAAGTATATAAATAACCATTGCTCCGTTCATCTGCCGCCTCCGTTATTTTAAAATATCTTCCAGATTTTGAAAACCCGTATGAGTCGTCACAATGACGACCGTATCTCCAGCCTGAATACTGTCCATACCACCCGGAATAATCATTTTTCCTGACCGGTTAATACATGCAATCAGAAGATTATCCTTCAGCGCCAGATCCTTCAGCGGCACATCCGTTACACCGGATTTTGCACTGACACGAAACTCAATAGCCTCCGCTCTTGAGTCAAACATATGATATAATGTCTCCACATTACTGTCCATAGAAGCCTGCTTCGCCCGTACGTAAGCAATAATAGCCTCTGCTGTAATGTATTTTGGATAAATAACACTGCCAAGATCAAGCTTGTCAATAAGATTATGAAAAGTATTCCTGTTTACCTTCGTAATAACTTTGGCATCAGAAACTTCCCTTGCATGAAGGGACAGTAAAATATTTTCCTCGTCAATACCCGTCAACGGCACCAACGAATCCACATAAGCGATTTCTTCTTCTCTCAGTATCTCCTCATCTGTGCCGTCACCGAAAATAATCGTAGCATTCGGCAGCAAAACGCTCAGCTCCTCACAGCGCTCTCTGCGATTTTCTATGATCTTTACTGCAATTCCCATCTCCAGCAGCTGTTTGGTCAAATAGTAAGCCGCCTTACCGCCTCCAACGATCATTGTATTATGTACCGGTCTGTTCTCAATACCAATGCGCTCAAAAAAATTCTTCGCCGCTTTAACAGTGGAAATAAACGAAACCACATCTCCCTGCTGCAATTTAAAATTGCCGTCAGGAATGAACACCTGCTTCTCCCGTTCAATGGCACAGATCAGAATATCTCCCGATATATTCCTGCCCAGAGTCATGATCTTCTGTCCGTTGAGACGATTGCCCTCAGGTATCTTAAAACGGATCATCTCCGCTTGCCCGTGGGCAAAAGAATTGACCCCCAGAGCTGCCGGAAGGCTGAGAACCCGGGCAATCTCATTGGCTGCCTCCATCTCCGGATTAATGATCATGGCCAGCCCCAGCTTCTCCTTCAAATAGGAAACTTCATCACTGTAGTCAGGAGTCCTGACACGGGCGATGGCCGCACAGTCACCCACTCTTTTAGCTACAGTACAGCACAAAAGATTCAGTTCATCAGAATCCGTCACCGCAATCATCAGATCCGCCTTATCAATACCGGCCTCCACCTGTACTTTATAACTGGCACCATTACCCACGATCCCCATAACATCGTACAAATCCGTCAGACTCCGCAGTCTGGACTCACTTTTGTCCACAAGGGTAATATCATGTCCTTCTCTATATAACTGTTCCGTCAGCGAAGCCCCTACCTTACCACATCCTACAATGATGATATTCAGGCCTCTCTTTCCCTGCTTCCTGTCTTTAGCAAACATCTGCTTTCCTCCATTTTTATTCGACTGCTTCCGCTGGTTCTCGACCGCTGACGCTGGTATAGATACCTTCTGGAACATGCTCATCGCAAATCGTTCCGGAAGGTATCTATACCAGCGTCAGCAGTCTCTGTATTCCTTCCGGATAATGTCTATATCTGCGGAAGCTGTCTCTGTATCCCCCCATTAGTGCTCTTATCAGCTTCAAGGATCTGGTATGTTTTACACATATTTTGTATTATATCATAAGAGATTGACTGAGGGAATGACTATATAAAGATTTCTTAATATTAAAGAAGCTGTTTGACAGTCCATCGATCCATATCAAAAAAAGGTTCTTTCTGACAGCAGAAAGAACCAAAATGGGGTTACGGCTTCTAACGGACCAGCATAAATGTGACAGCGGCCAGCACGATCAGATGCACCGGATATAATATATAAAACACATATTTATTTTTGTTCCATCCCCGATCGCCGCTATAGCTCCAGAGAGCATATGTGGAAAGAGGACCCGTGACATACATGAAACTGACAAAACAACCAATGAGGAGACGCAGCCCCCTTCTGTCATATAAAAGATAATAGATTGCCGCCAACAGCACCGTGCAAAGTCCAAAGTTCAAATGACAGATACTGCACCATAAAAGGGCTGCCAGAACAATCATCACCTGAATCAGGCGATGCAAAACACCTTTCTGATCATTAAACATCCTCAATCCATAAAGCATAATCAGACATACGGTCAGTGTAAACAGTGGATTCTGGGCTGACAGTACAAATACGGACTGACTCATGGCCAGATCATATGGTATTTCACTGATCACTGCAAATGCAAGGATGGTCAAAAGATATTTTTTAAAATTTGATGTATGGACAAATCCTTCAACCAGTAAAAAAGCAAATACCGGTACAGCCAGTCCGCCAATCAGCTGAAATACCGATGCCCAGCCTGCAATGATCATTTTATCGGAATTATTCTTAAGCAGCTCGGATAATCCCGCATCTGAATACTGGTTGACATGTAAAAGACCATTACGGATAACTGACATGCCAACAGAATAGAATAGCATTGCTATGCAGCCATAGATTTTCAATTTTGTCCCCGTTATCATCAGCGGCTCCCGTCGTCTTCTGCTCCCTTTCTTTTGCTCTCCCATAGCTTCCTCCTGTCACTATATCATTACGCCTTCATAACGGCTATTCAGCCATTCCTGTATATCCAGATCATAACTGATTCTATGCCTATCCCTGAAAATCCCTTATAACCTGTAACGCCGGCAATGCATTGCCTTCATAGTCAAACAATGCCTGATTCGCCCACTCATTGCCTCCCGGCCCTGATTCTCCTGTATATTCCAGTCCGGCTCTGTCAGACCATCCGCTTCCCGGAACCGGAATCCATGCGGCTTCCCAGTAAACAAAACCTTTTCCTCTTCCATCTGGAACTGCTTTGATCAATTCCATCAAATCCTGCATGAAATCGCACTGTCCCTGAGGCGTCATATCATATGGTACCAGCGCAGCAAGCTCTTTATTCGCCGCCATACCTTTCAGCTCCTCATCCGCCGTCTGTTCATACCGTCTGTAATCCTCCAGAGAAAAGCCTGTAGAAGTCTCTGTAACGATCATGTCCTTACCATAACGCACAGCCAGATCGTTCATATTATTTTTCAGGTCTTCCATAGTCCCATGCCAAAAAGGATAATAACTCAGACCAATATAATCAAAATCTTCTCCGCCTTCTTCTATATAATGATCAAACCAGTTTTTATACAGTTCGTTATTTCCCCCGTTATCAAGATGGATCATTATTTTTACATGCTCATCCACCTGTCGGACCGCGCGGATACCGGCGCTGACAAAACGGGCGATATTGCCGTATTCCGGCACCTTTCCCAAAGGCCATAAAAGGCCTCCGGTCAGCTCATTTCCAATGGCGGCAATGGCCGGAAGAAGATTCTCAGCTTTCAAAATGGTCATCACCGAAAATGTATAATTATAAACCGCCTGCTCCAGCTGTTCCGCATCCATCCCCTGCCATGCTTTCGGCAGCATCTGTTTTCCCGGATCCGCCCAGAAATCACTATAATGAAAATCCAGCAACCAGTTCATACCCTGCTGCCTGATCCTTCTAGCCATTCCCATCACATAATGCAAATCACAATTTCCCGCGCCGTAACCTTCACCCTCCGGTGTATAAGGATTATTCCACAAACGCAGTCTAATCATATTAATGCCGTAATCCTTTAATATATTCAAGGCATCTCCCTCTATGCCCCCGTCTTTAAAACGTCCACCGCAAGCCTCCACTTCAGCCAGAGAAGAAAGATCCGCGCCTTTAATCCATGATTCCATAGTTATTCTCCATTACTTATGCCGCAAAACATGGCTGTTCAGTTTCATACATCCATCATAATGGCTGTTCCTGTGGCTTCCTTCTGAAAACGATTTGCGATGAGCATGTTTTCAGAAGGAAGTTCATCAGGGCAGTCATTCAGATATTTCTGAAGCTGAGCAGCCTCCTGTTTATCTTTTATTCCTCAGTAAAATCCTCGAAATCTGTATACCTTTTCATCATGCTGCCATATCTGAAACGGGCCATCTGGTTTTTGGCCAGAACATCCTCTTCCGTACCGGTATACTGACAGCGGATACAGTAATATTCCTTCCGATCTTTATCATAGAACATATCAATGTCCAGATCTCTCATAAAACAGGACGGACAGCGATAATTTAATCTGCCTTTTCCAGCTTGAGCCATGTCGTAAAGACCTCCTTATCACATAATCTGCCTTTATAACCCAGAGTGAACATCGGGCTGAAAGCATAACCCTCCCGGATATAGCCTTCTTTCTCCCTTCCCTCGCAGGTCATTGAAACAAGTGTCTTAATCGGAGGAAGTTCGCACCATACGCTCTTGGCATCCTTTGCAGATGCTTCTCTGCAGCGGTACTCATAAGGAATGACCGTGCTGTTTTCCTCTGCTTCCACTTTCAGGGTCAGAGATGACATATCCTCTGTATACTCTGTAGTGCCATAGCATCCGACCATATACTCATTGATCGTCACTTCTGCCCCAGGATCGCTCATGCTCAGCACATGACGTTCAATCCTGATATCACTGCTGCCTTCTTCAAAGGTAATTACCGTCTGAAGCTTTACGGTCAAATCCTGGAATTCAATATCCACCGGATCCAATGTCAGGATTCTTGCATTGCCATCCTGGGAGAAATGAGCCTTTGTTCTGCAGAGGCACAGATCCACTTCTTCGCCATTATGGCATATCTTGGCACTGCGGATCGTACCTTCACCCGCATAGTGGGTAAAATAACCGGCTCTGTATTTTTCCTGAATCAGAAAAGGATAGCTGGCATCCTGTATATGCGGCGTACCAATACCCACCGGCCACTCCAGTTTAGCTGCATATGGACGCAGATCCACGATAGCCCCGCCCTGATCCATATTGACGCAAACACGCATGTAAGGGTCGCAATACCAGAAGAGCTGCTTCTGGCTGCCATAGAGAATATCTCTCCAGAGCGCGCATTCCGGCTCTGTGTAATGCTTCTTCTCCCTATAGAAATCGGCAAATTCACTCATGGTCATATCAAGGAGCTCGCCCTTTTTCTTCAATTCACCATAATAAGCACAGCCGTCATCATAGGATTTTCTCAAAAGCTCATACGGCGATTCCCATCTTCCCATCTTGTTCATCCAGCCCGGTCCCACAAACATCATGTTATAAGCATAGCCATTATTATATTTTGCAAGGGCACGATACTGGTCGATCAGATTATACAGATAAGGATAGTCCCATGTCTCCGTATCATAGATCATGCCGCGAAGCACATTCTGCGGATGAGTACCAAAATTGGAACCATTCCCATCATAGCATGCCAGCAGGTCACGGGACAGATGAGGAATAGCTACGATACCTGAATCCTCTTCTTCATTTGCTGCCGGTGCATGGGTATTCTGTTTTGACGGGATCCATGGCGCCCATGGGCCTCCGTCCATGAAAGTATACCAGCTGTTATTACATGTATGGTAGGCTTTAGGGCCTTCCTCCCAACAGGTGGCAACGGCGCATTTAACGGAAGGATATTCTGCTTTGATAAAATTGATAAGATCGGCATCCATATAATAGGAACCTGTTGACTCCGGATAAAAACCGAATCTGTCATAGAATTTGCCAAAAACATCCCGAACAATCGCTTTTTTGTCTTCCATGGAAAACATCCAGATACAAAAATCCTTTGTATTATATTTCTCTCTGAATTGCTCACAAGGCAGCCCCAGTAAAGACAATGCAATCTCGTCGCCGTATTTCTCATGATGTTCTTTTGCCAGAGACACCGCCTCGTCATTGAAAAGACTGGCGTAAGTCATCTGAATTGTCGTTTTAAGGCCATATTTATGGGCGCATTCCTGCTGAATCTTGAAAATATCAAGACTTTCAGTCAGAAGCGCTTTGCGACCAATGTTTTCCTCCCTGCCCTGACCGGTTACTTTTTCAGCATATTCCGGCACCATTTCAGGGCGATGGATAATGTTGACAACAAATTGATTCATATACGAATATATCCTTTCCAAAATAATTTATTAGCCTTTGACAGCACCGCCTGTAATTCCTTCAACATAGAACTTCTGCATGATCAGGAACAGAATCGAGATCGGAATAGATACGATAACACCACCACAGCAGAATATCGTAAAGTAGCTGTTGATCAGGCTCTTATCCAGCATCTTGTATAATCCAACTGCTACTGTATAGTTTGAAGAAATACCTGCATTCAGGATCATCTTCGAATACACAAAATCCATCCATGGTACCAGAAAACTGCTGATAACCGTATAAACAATGATCGGACGGCTCATCGGAAGGATAACCTGGAAGAATATCCTGGCCTCAGAACAGCCATCAATACGTGCAGCCTCACAAAGAGCTCTTGGTACAGTATCAAAGAATCCTTTACAAATCAGATACCCCAGTCCGGCAGATGCGGAATATACCATAATCAGGCCAAAATGGCTGTTGGTCAGTCCGAAAGTTTTCAACGTAAAGTACACAGCGATCATGGTAAGCACACCCGGAACCAGATTCAGGATAACCGCTATGTTCATCAGTTTCTTTCTTGACTTAAACTGTCCAAAGGATGTGGCATAAGCCACCATCAATACAAAAGCCGTTGAGATCACACAGGTAAAACACGCAATCTTGAATGTGTTCAAAAACCATGCCGAAAACTGATTGACGGTATCCGAATGAAACAAATTAACATAATGAATAACGCTCCATGCCTTTGGGAAAAAGGTACTGGTATTCATGCCATCTTCGGCACTTAAAGAAGTGCACACAAGCCAGATGATCGGAATCAGCCAGATAAAAGCCAGAACAGCAATCAGGAGATTATGCAGAAAGATATCAGCTTTGCGCTTATTGCTTACGTGTTCTTTGATCATTGATAATCACTCTCCTTCGATCCGCCAATCATAAAGTTAAAGGCAACCAGTGTAAAGGCAGCACATACAATAAATACGACAATACCGATAACAGCCGCCATCTTGTAGTTGTAGTAATCCTGCGTTAACGTAAACAGCCATGTAACCAGCAGATCCACTTCCTTAGCCTGGGAATTGGCCATAGCCTGATTGGTTGTGGTATAAACATCCTGTGTCAGCAGGTAAATAACATTAAAGTTGTTGATGTTCTTGACAAAATCCGTTACCAGAGTCGGTCCCGTTACAAAGAGCAGATAAGGCATTGTAATGTAACGGAAGGTCTGAAAGGCATTGGCACCGTCCACCTTGGCACTCTCCAGCTGATCCCCAGGGAGATTCATAAGAACACCAGTCGCAATCAGCATCTGATACGGCAGACCGATCCAGATATTAATGATAATGATCATCACATGGGCCCATCCCGGAGCTGACAGGAACGGAATGTAGCTTGTGGATATCAGACCGATATCTCTCAGGAATCCCGTCAGGCCGATATTGGCACAGATTGTATTAACAATACCGCCATTGGAAAGGAAATTTCTTACCAGCAAAAGGGAAACAAACTGCGGTACAGCGATCGTTATAACAAAGAGCAGACGCCAGAATTTCGGCCATACGGTCTTCTTGCTATTCAGCAGCATTGAAAGTAATATGCCGCCGAAATAGTTGGTGAGTGTTGCAAAAAATGCCCATACAAGCGTCCATCCGAGGACTCTTACGAAGGCATAACCGAAGGTGACTGTCAGTCCGCCTCCGCCAAAAAGATTGATAAAGTTCTGGAATCCAACCCATGTAAACAGATTATTTGGCGGCATATGCTGTTGATCGTAATTCGTAAATGCAACAAAAAACAGCAGCAAAATAGGGATAATTGTAAACACAACAATACCCAATACCGGCAATGACAACATCGTTACATAGAATCGGTCTTCAATATAGCGGCGCATATCCTCACGGAAAGAATTGATATGCTCACCGCGTTCCGCCTGAAGCTGAAGATTGTAGACATTAACGATATTTCTGGCCCATACGATAAAAGCAGCGAACCAGACAACAAAGCTGAACAGAGAAAACAGAAGAATCATAAAGGAGTTATCAAAATCATTCCACTCTGTCTTCATGGTCTCCATATTAAAGACCTGTTCCGCCTGAACTGTACCTAAAGTAAGGAATTTAGGCACATACTGCATAGAAATTTTTACAGTAAATAAAATAACAGCAACTTCCAGTATCGTCATCAGAAGCGCTTTTATATACTGTTTTCTCCGGGCGTAGCCAGCGCCCATCCAGATTAATGATAATTTAACCGCCCAGTCGCCTTTGGCAACCGCATGACCAAATTCACCAAAAAACCTGCCAATGGCTGCGAAGGAGGAAACGATCCCTGTTTTTATGATCGTTCCAAGACCATTTGACTTTTCATTCACAGTAACATCCCCTTTTAAAAACGGGCCCATAAAATCCCTTATGGGCCCATCCGCAATTAGTTGATAGGTGCTGTAACGCCTTCTACCAGTTCATCAAGTGCTGCCTGAACAGAAGCATCATCGCCTGCGATGGCACCCTGAGCAATTTTTTCGCCGAATGTCTTAGTAGGATCCCAGTATTTGCCGCCAGCCTTCTGGATAACTGCGAACTGAGACTGCTGAAGAACGGCATTGATAGCAACATTTTCTTTAACTGCATCGGAATTCTGTGCGTTAATATTAGAAGGACCAACCTGTCTCTCTTCAAAATGGATAGTCTGGGATTCTTCATTGGTCAGGAAATCAGCCAGAAGAACTGCCCATCCGGAATTCTCACAATGAGCGTTAACCCCCATCAGCTTGGCACCGCCCACAGAACCGGTCTGAACCTGCTGATCACCTACTGAATATGTAGGAAGAACAGTCGCTGCATAACCATCGCCAAAAGCCTTCTGAGCAGGATCTGCATCCCATGTACCGGATACAACTGCACAGAGCTTGCCGGAGTTGATCTGATTAGACAGATCACCATCTGCGACAGCCATAAATGAAGGATCCGCTGCGATCTTTAACATAGCCTGTGTAACCTGAACACCTGTAATACCGCTTGGAGATGTACCATTCCAGTCCATAGTTGTTGTACCATCATCATTTCTTCCTGTTGTAAAGCCTGCGCCGTAGAAGAAGCCAGCATTATACCATCCGGAAGCAAATGTCATGCCAACCTTCTTGCCCTCACCCTTTTCAGCAGCTGCTGCAAGAAGTCCATCCCACGTCTTCACATCATCTTCAGTGAAAACACTGGAATCATAATACAGGAAATAGCCATTGTCAGCACTTGTAGGGAACGCATACAATGTGTCATTGTAAGTTGCATCATCAACAGAAACAGCAACGTTGGCTGCCTTCACGTCATCAATTGTTTTGCCTGCGTAAGCCTGCAGAACCTGGGACATGGTGTCATCAAGAGCCAGCAGCGCACCTGCATCAACAAGGTCTGCCAGCTGGTCATCTGCAAATGAGAAGATATCAGCTGCAGCTTCAATATCTGTCAGCACCGTATCTTTTGCTGTAGATTCAGACTCAACACCAATCTGAATGTCAAAGGTCTGATCCGGGAAAGCCTGCTTGAAAGCTTCTACACGCTCTGTCAGATAAGTCTGATCCTCCTCAGCGCCCCAGAGAGTCAGTTTGATGGTCTCGCCTGTACCAGCAGGTGCAGCCTGGCTTGTCTCACCGGCATTCCCGGATGGAGCCTGTGTTTCTTTGCTGTCAGTACTGCCGCCGCATGCAGCCAATGACAGTACCATTGCCATAGACAATACGAGCGTTACTAATCTCTTTTTCATAATAACCTCCTGTTTTGTAAAAAAATAATAGTTTGCCGGCCGAATCGATTTATGCGCAACCGGTTGTTCTCAATCCCATTATAGCACGCATTCCATAGATGTCAATTTGCTATATTTTACAATTTAATTATGTATTTTTTGAACATATTTTACAAGAAATACTATAGGATTCCTATCCCCCTTCAGGATATGAATTAATTTTATCCATGTTTCAATGGCAAATATTTCGAATTTTTTGAGCTATTTGTCACCATCTTCATTTTATTTTCCTGACCTTACCTCTTTATCAATTTCTGAGAGCTCTATTTTTTCCAACATTCTCCACTTCACACTTGCATCTGTTTATTTTTATTGTTACAATAATCTGATAATTAAACAAATTTTATAATTCCTGAAAAGATTTTAACAGAGGTGAGATCTTTGAATTCCAGACAGAATGATAAAACAACTTATACTATAGATGATATCGCAAAAGAACTGGGAGTCAGCAAGACAACTGTCTCCAGAGCCATTTCAGGCAAAGGCCGAATCGGCACCGAAACCCGCCAGAAAGTTCTTGATTTTATAGAAGAACACAACTTCCGTCCCAACGCCGTTGCAAAAAGTCTTGCTCAGAACAAGACCTTTAATATCGGTCTGGTATTGCCAAACAACCACAATATGGACAACTTTTCATTCTTTCAGCAATGTATGAATGGCATCTGTGCTGTAGCATCTCATCATGATTATGACATTCTGATCGCCATGTCCGGTGACCGCTCCACCCGTCAGCTGGAACGAATCCTTGATAATCATAAAGTGGACGGTATTATAGTCACCCGGAGTGTCATGGGTTCCGCTGATGTTGCCCTCCTGAAGTCCAAGGACATCCCTTTTATTATCATTGGTTATGCACCAGAGCCGGATATGCTCTATGTGGATAATGATAATCAGACTGCCTGCACAGAACTGACATCCATCCTCATTGAGAACGGCACCCGCCGTTTTGCCCTCCTGGGCGGTGACGAGAGTTATTATGTATCCCGCAGCCGTCTTCAGGGCTACAAAGATGCCCATATCCAAAACAAATTACCGGTCAATGAAGATCTGATCTTTATGAACATGAATGATAACACCGATATTTCTGCAGCCATCGACAAGATCCTCCAGCAGGAAACTGAATGTGTCATCTGCATGGATGATGTCATCTGCAGCCTGGCTTTAAGCCAGCTTCTGGATCGGGGCATCCGGATTCCTCAGGACATTCAGATTGCCAGTTACTATGACAGCAATATTCTGGCCCGCAGTGTTCCTTCTGTCACCAGCCTGCATTTCGATGCCCGTTCCCTGGGTGCCGCTGCCTGCAGCCTGCTGCTGGAGGTTCTGAATAATCAGGATGTTCAAGGGGGAACTGTTCCTGGCTATGATATCTGTTTTCGTGAATCAACTATATAGATGTGAACCGTACCTCTAACATAATAAATAAAAGACTGCGAGATACAGTGATTTTAATAAAACACTATATCCCGCAGTCTTTTATACCTGGTGAGCTTCCGGTTCGATTTTAACATGGAGATACGGATTCTCATTCTCCGCATCCATCATCACCATCAGAATTTTTTTCATGTTTATATTATCTTTATGGTTTTCTGCCATTTTCATAATTAACTGAGTGTCTTCCCCAATCTCCGTCAGGCAGTCATAAAGGGCATCCAGATTGCCGCCGTAATAATCCGGCAGCTTTAGTCTTTCCGCAAGATAGCCATGCGCCTTTTCCGGCTCCAGCAATTGACCGCTATCCAGTATTATTTCCATCAGCATCTCCTCCTGTTCTCTGATCAGCCTGACCTTTACCTATTCATACAACTGTTCAAAGCTCTCATAATGATCTTCCGTATAATATATCAGACCGTCATTAGAAAAAATAATCCGCTTACTGCCGCGATATCCGCCTTCATAATCAATATCACATTCATAATATTTGCGTCCATCGGCATCCGGGAGCAGTCCTTCATAATTGCCGAATCTGTCACCACCGATGCTCATCCCCGGCGCCACATCCCAGAGATTCCCGGCTTTATTATCCCATCCCAGAGCCTGTGCTTCCTTCTTGGTCATATAATTCTCCGGCAATTTACCATAGGTATGGATATATAAAGCAACATCCTCCCTGCTTGTATAAGAACCGTCTTCATCCGGCAGTACTGCATCCGTATCAGCAATATTTGCAGCACTCTCTTCGCCGGCTGCTTCGGCTGCGTTACTATCCTCTGTGGCAGCACTGCCATATTCTTCTGTCTGTACTGCGGCAGTCTCCTGAACAGCCTGCACTTCTTCCGCTCCGCCACATCCAGTAACCGCGGCAATTAATAACATTGTAATCAACAATGTCTGTAAAACCCAGCAAACCTTCTTCATCACATCAAATTCTCCTCCATATCATAAAAAGGGCTGCTGCGCCGGCAGCAACCCTTTAAATATATTCAGCAATCGCTATTCCTTACCATGTACGGGAATTCAGCTGTTTGAACTGAGCAACGGTAGAAACATGAGAATTCAGACCACCGTCTACATTCACTATCTGACCAGTTACATAAGTACTCTCATCAGATGCAAGGTATACACACATATGACCGATATCTTCCGGACAACCATAACGGTCAACCATGATATTGCTTAAGAAGATATCCTTCAGAGCCTGTGGAACTTTTGCTTCATTCTCAGGTGTAACGATCAGACCCGGGCGAACACAGTTGCAACGGATCTTGGACTTGCCATACTGTAATGCTGTGTACTGTGTCAACATGTTAACACCGGCTTTTGCACATGCATAAGCTGTTGAACCAAGGTCACCTGCACAGGAAGCCATGGAACCGATATTGATGATGGAACCACCATTCTCATTCTTCTGCATATATGGAAGTACACCCTTTGTAGCATAGAAAGTACCGCGAACATCACTTGCAAAAATAGCATCCCACATCTCAAGTGTCAATTCATCTACACGGCCATCCTTCAGACCTACGTTAGCTGCATTATTAACCAGGATATCGATCTTGCCATATGTTTCTACTGTGTCAGCAAGCAGCTGATCAATACTCTCAATAGCAGTGATGTCCATAAAATGATACATAGCTTCACCGCCGGCTGCAACGATCTCATCAACTACAGCCTGGCCTTTTTCTTTTCTACGGCCACAAATAACAACCTTAGCGCCTTCTGCAGCGTATAATTTTGCGATACCTACACCAATACCACTGGTAGAACCTGTAACAATAGCAACTTTGTCTTTTAATCTGTTCATAGTAAATAACCCTCCTTGATATCTTTTTACTTCCCTTATTTAAAACAGATAAACTTTTAAAGCTCTCTAATACATAATATAGCTCATTTAACCAAATAAATCAAGAATTGTTATTTTTTTAGCTTTGTTTTTTCAATATTCTGTCTATTTTCACGATTTACAGTCTTAATACTAACCAAAAAGTTAGAATACTTATCAGAATTTATCATCTTTTTTAACAATCAGATGAATGATACGTCTGATTCCAAACACAAGAAACGTGATTCCTCCGCTGAACAAAAACAGGAAGCCTATCGGCAGCAGAAAAAAGTTCTCATGGAGGAAACCATTGGCATCAATATACTCTACAGAAGCAGCCTTTATAAAAATACAGGCTGCGCCCATAAAAAGCAGTAATGCACCGATAATTATCCCTGTCAGATTCATCTTCACCCTTCTTGTCTCGCTTCCATCTTTTACTAATTTTTCTGTCATGTTATTCATCTCACTACCTCCTAAAATAAGCTGATCAAGGGAGATATCAAATGTTCTGGCAATCCTTACCACCATCTCAAGATCCGGAAGATTCTTATCATTCTCCCAGTTAGATATGGCCTGCCTTGACACATGCAGCTGCACCGCCACCTGTTCCTGGGTCATCCCCTTTTCTGTTCTCAGCTTCTTAAACTGTTCACCAAAATCCATGATATTTCCTCCTTTGTCCATCTCATTCTAGCCTGTTATACCTCTTTTTGTCACGCAAGCAGCTGTTGCATACGGAATCTGACCGTGTCAGAGCTGCTTACTTCTCTGCTGCAGCCGTCTTTTTCTCTCCATAATATTTTACCATGCTTCTCCATGCAAATATATTAAAAAAACCTTTCGGTGTACAAATACCTGATCTTTTTCCTCTCCATCGCAAGGTTATGCATTTAACCTCTTGTGGTTATGCGCATAATCTTTTATAGTATAGCTATGGCCAAATATAAGGAGAAAACCTCGTGGGAATGATATGAATGATGAATAATAACCGAAACCTTTTTAAAGAAGTATGTATGATTGCCGTTCCGGTGGCAATACAATGTATGCTCCAGTCTTCCTTTGGCATTGTAGATCAGCTGATGATCGGGCAATTGGGAACTGCCTCCATTGCAGCTGTGGGACTTGCCGGGAAGTTTGTGTCTATATTTACAGTTGTCACCGGTGCAGTTGCTACTGTATCCGGTATTATGATAGCACAGAATATCGGTTCACAGGATAATGAAGAAGCCGTCAGGAGCTTTTCAGTCAATTTACTTGTCATGGCTTCCATCGCCATCTTATTTATGCTGCTTGCGTTTCTGCTGCCCGAACAGATCATGGGCATTTACAGTACAGATGAGGATACGATTGCCGAGGCAGTCAGTTACCTGTCTGTGATCGGCATTTCCTTTCTTCCCCTTGCCATCAATAACTGTGCGTCTACCATGTTCCGTTGTATGGATGATGCCAGGAAACCGTTATATATCAGTGTTATGGCCGCAACTATCAACACTGTTTTGAATTATATACTGATTTTTGGAAAATTAGGTTTTCCTGCCATGGGAATCAAGGGAGCTGCGGCTGCCACATCGATTTCCTCCTGTATCAGCATGCTTTTCACAGTTATTATGCTCTCACAGCTGTTCAGGAAAAAGAATATCCAATTCGCGTTATCCTGCAGGCTGACGCGGATGACAGGCAAAAAATATATGCTGATTCTTATGCCTATTCTGCTTAACGAATTCCTGTGGAGCATCGGAGAAAACATTTACGGAATCATTTATGGTCATCTGGGAACTGCCCCTTGCGCTGCCATGACACTGACCTACCCAATTCAGGGGCTCCTGATCGGAGCTCTGAGCGGCATTTCATCTGCGGCCGGCATCATCATTGGAAAGCGGCTCGGGAAGACGGATTATGAAGCCGCATATGAAGATTCCAAAATGCTTGTGTGGTATGGCCTTGTCGGCTCTGCTTTTCTGTCCGTCATACTGATTATTTTCCGGAATTATTATGTATCTTTCTACCAGATAGAACAGAATGCGCAGATGATGGGAAGTTCTCTGCTTCTGATTTTCGCCTGCTATCTTCCGGTTAAGGTCACCAATATGATACTTGGCGGCGGAATTCTTCGAAGCGGCGGCAATACCAAACTTATTCTGGCTGTGGATCTGATCGGAACATGGCTCATAGGCGTACCGATGGGATTATTTACAGCCTTTGCGCTGAAAATGTCAGTGATCTGGGTATATGCTCTGCTGTCAGTTGAGGAAGCCGTGCGGCTTGCTATTACGATTGTATTATTCAGGAAAAGGAGCTGGATGCGTTCTTTATAAGAACAAACGTGGAGGCGATAACAATGAGCGAAACGAAACGGGTAAGGATTATTGATATAGCTGAAGAACTGGGTGTCAGTACTGCAACAGTATCAAATGTAATCCACGGAAAAACAAAGAAAATATCAAAAGAAACGGTGAAGCGTGTTGAAAAGCTGCTGGAAGAAAGGGAATATATCCCCAATATGGCCGGGATTCTCCTGGCACGCAATGATTCCGGCATTGTCGGCGTCGTCATTCATAACCATCCAAAATATGAAGACCATTTGCTCCAGGATCCCTTTATCGCCGCTTCCCTTGACGGTCTGTCTGCTGAAATCGAGAAACAGAAACTGTTCATGATGATAAAGACAACCCGGGATATCAATGAAGTCATCAAATTTGCCACCATGTGGAATCTGGTCGGTCTGGTAGTCATCGGTTTTTGTGAACAGGATTATGATGAGCTTCGAAGCAGAATGCGGATCCCTTTTGTAGTCTACGACGGCATGTTTAAAGAATCCAGAAGCCGGATCTGCAATATTTCCATCGATGATTTTGACGGCGGCTATCAAATGGGAAAACATTTTGCCAGGAACCATCAAAAGATCCTGTGCATTTCAGATAATAAAGAGTCTATGGATCTTAAACGATATGAGGGCTTTGTTCATGCCTTGTCTGAACATGGTATCTACCCGGACTTCATGCTCATACCGTTGCAACATGATGAGCGGATCGCATTTTACAGGCAGAATAAAGATTGCTTTAACAGACATACAGCCGTATTTGCAATGTCAGATGTCTATGCTGTGGAACTCATGCAGTTCCTTCAGTCTGAAGGCTACCGTATACCCGAAGACATGGCTGTTGCAGGATTCGATGATGCCCCGATCTGTACGAAAGTCTGTCCGGCGCTGACAACCATTCGACAGAATCCGGCAGCTCGTGCCCGGAAGGCGATAGAGATTTTGCTTGGACTGAAGAAGAAAGATGATATGCCTGCTCAGATCATACTCCCTGTGGAACTGGTGATCAGAGAAAGCACCTAAGGAGAGTTTTATGGATAAAAGATATCAGAAAACCGTATATGCCTGTTTTGTCGGTTATATCGTGCAGGCCATCGTTAATAATTTTGTACCCCTTTTATTTCTTACTTTCCACTCAACATACGGGATTCCTTTAACAAAAATTACTTTTCTTGTTACGGTGAACTTCTGTATTCAGCTTGGTGTGGATCTTCTGTCAGTAAAGTTTGTAGACAGAATCGGTTACCGCGCAGCCATGGTCCTGGCCCATGGCACTGCCGCATTCGGGCTTATGATGCTTGCTGTTTTACCTGAAATGATGCCGGACCCATACACGGGCATTCTCATTGCCGTCGTATTCTACGCCATCGGCGGCGGCTTACTGGAGGTCATTGTAAGTCCTGTCATGGAGGCATGTCCGACGCCAAATAAAGAATCCGCCATGAGTCTTTTACATTCTTTTTACTGCTGGGGACACGTGGGAGTCGTGCTTCTTTCCACTGTTTTCTTTGCAGTGTTTGGCATATCCTCCTGGAAAATACTTGCTGTCATCTGGGCTGTCATCCCAATCGCCAATATGATTGCTTTTACAAAGGTTCCTATTGCCAGCCTGATTCAGGAAGGCCAACAGGAAATGCCCCTTAGCACGCTTCTCAGTACAAAAATATTCTGGATTTTTCTGCTTTTGATGATATGCGCCGGTGCCTGCGAGCAGGCGGTCAGTCAGTGGGCTTCCACTTTTGCAGAAGAAGGACTCGGCGTAAGCAAGACCATTGGAGATCTGACCGGTCCCATGTTTTTTGCCATCATGATGGGAACAGCCAGGGCAATCTATGGCAAATATGGAGAGAAGCTTCCTCTGGAAAAATGCATTCTGAGCAGCTCCCTGTTATGTCTTGGATCTTATTTGGTGATTTCATTGTCACCTGTTCCGGAACTTGCTCTGATCGGATGCGGTATCTGCGGTTTCTCAGTGGGCATCCTGTGGCCGGGAACCTTTTCCATGGCATCAGCCTCTATGCCTACAGGCGGAACGGCACTTTTCGCCCTGCTGGCCCTGGGCGGTGATCTGGGATGCTCAGGCGGACCGACTTATGTGGGACTGATATCAGCTGCCCTTGGCGATGATCTCAGAAAAGGTATCTTCTGCGCTATCATTTTCCCGATTCTGCTGATCACGGGATTGATGTTAAAACGTTCGTGAGCTGAACCTCACGGTTTTACAGAGAATGTCAGTAATTCCAATTCAACGTTATCTGTTTATCTGTCAACCTTTTTAAAAAACAGTAAGTAAATCAATGCTCCGTCAATAACAAAATCATATATTCGCAATCTGTCAAATAATAAAATGGATGAGAGGACAGAAACTACTATAATTCCCACACTCACAATTTTCGGGAATATTCCCCTTTCTTTTGTTAACCATGCAAAATAAGCCATAACGGGCGAACACAGTGCAAACGCAGTCCAACCAATAATAAAATCTTTTGCATATACCCCGTGACTCAATGCGGCAACTAAATAATATGTTAACAGCATTCCTAAACAGAATGTCAAAACATTTAGCATCGCTTTTCTGGCTGTCTTGCTATAAATGGAAATAAGTGTTCCCAGTAAAATCCAGATTGCCATTTGGGAGAATATTTCTCCCAAATTTGTTGTAAAAATATCCAATAATCTTGAGATAATTCCAATAATTAAACCAAAACATAGCATAGCAAATGGATTCAGTATCTTTTTTCTCATCGCTCCAAAAATCCTCCGTTTTCCGTAAAAGGGGTGCCATCGACCTGTTCAGTTTTGAGATACCGTCCGGCAAAGGCCAGCAAAATGACGTCGGTAACCAACAGGATATCATGTTGGTTCCTCCTTAAGTCGAATATGTATGTTTCCTTTTGCGTGTCGGGCCTCCACAAGCACCGTATAGATGCCTTCCTCCGGGATGTTTACGGTAAAATCAGTGGTTTCTTTCCCGTTTCCACGGTAAATGGTTGTCCCGTCCGGTGCTTTGATCT
>JBJEJD010000046.1:0-5211 GCA_051877705.1 Coprococcus sp.
TGGTGTTAATGCTGAAAAATTATGGCTATCGTGTCATTGATCTGGGCAAGGATGTGTCGAAGGAAAGAATTGTGGCAGCAGCTATAAAGGAAAATGCGGCTATCATCGGTCTGTCTGCTCTAATGACGACTACCATGATGCGGATGCGGGATGTGGTAGAATATGCCGCAGAGCAGGGATGTAAAAGCAAAATCATCATCGGAGGCGCTGTGACGACTCAGAGCTTTGCCGATGAAATCGGAGCCGATGGCTATTCCAGAGATGCAGCGGAGGCCGTACATCTGGTTGAAAGACTTCTGCAGTCTGCTCCATAAAACAGGAGAGAATGAATGGCAGATATTATAGAAATTACTGATTTTATGGCATCGGAGCTGGATATTTATGCACGAATGACGGAGGGGCAGCTTTTACGAAGGGATGCACCGGAGAAAGGGATTTTTATTGCGGAAAGTCCCATGGTTATCGGGACGGCTCTTGATGAAGGTTATATCCCGATATCCTGTCTGGCAGAGCATAAATATCTGGAAGGGCAGGCAAAAAGCATCATAGAGCGATGCGGGGATATTCCGGTTTATACTGCTGAATTGGCTGTATTGACACAGTTGACAGGATATAATCTGACCAGGGGGATGCTTTGCGCTATGCATCGTCCGGCTATGCCATCTGTGGAGAAGGTTTGTGACGGTGCAAGGCGGATCGTCGTACTGGAAAATGTCATGAATCCCACCAATGTGGGCGCTATATTCCGTTCTGCCGCTGCGTTGAATATGGATGGAATTTTATTAACAGGAGGCTGCAGCAACCCTCTGTACCGCCGGTCCATTCGAGTCAGCATGGGAACGGTATTTCAGATACCATGGACGTTTTTAGACGATGCCTGTGAATGGCCGTATTCAGGTATTGAACGGCTTCATGATCTGGGGTTTAAGCTTGCTGCCATGGCATTAAGAGATGATTCTGTCTGCATTGATGATGATCGGCTTATGGCAGAAGAAAAACTGGCCATTGTTCTGGGAACGGAAGGGGATGGTCTGGCAGCGGACACCATCGCAGATTGTGACTTTACGGTGCGCATACCGATGGCTCATGGTGTCGATTCTCTGAATGTTGCCGCCGCCAGCGCGGTAGCCTTCTGGCAGTTAGGAAGAAGAAAGTAGATGAGCAGTCATAAAAATCCCCATATTGACACAGACTAACATCATGAAGTTTCATGATCAAAAGGAGGCTGTGTCAATATGGGGATTTTTTGTCCGATTGAAGATGTGAAAGCAAGGGAGATTCTGGATTCCAGGGGCAATCCTACTGTGGAGGTGGAGGTTGTTTGTGAGGGGGGTATTACGGAGAGGGCTGCAGTGCCATCGGGAGCTTCCACGGGGCAGTTCGAGGCGCTGGAACTGCGGGATACGAAGGATGTCTGGCGCTATGGCGGCAAGGGTGTGAATCAGGCAGTGACGAATGTGAACGTTAATATCAAAGATATACTTGTGGGCCATCCGGTGACAGATCAGATTCATCTGGATCGGATGATGCTGGCCTATGACAGTACGGATAATAAATCAAAACTGGGTGCCAATGCCATGCTGGGGGCATCCATTGCGGCGGCCAGAGCAGGTGCGCATACCGTCGGTCTTCCTCTGTTCCAGTATCTTGGCGGATGCTATACCCATATTCTGCCTGTGCCCATGATGAATATTATCAACGGCGGTGCTCATACCACATCCACCATTGATTTTCAGGAGTTCATGATCATGCCGGTGGGGGCATGCTGTTTTCGCGAAGGACTTCGCATGGGAACGGAGGTTTACCATGCACTCAAAAAACTTCTCCATGAAGCAGGGCATGTGACAGCTGTGGGTGATGAAGGAGGTTTTGCACCGGATCTCCAAGATGCGGAGGAAGCTTTTGATTATCTGATGCGGGCTGTTGAAGCTGCAGGCTATGAGCCTGGAAAGGATGTGGTCTTTGCCATGGATGCAGCGGCCAGTGAGCTGTATAACGATGAGACGGGCCAGTATATTTTCCCGGGTGAGAGTAAGCGTAAAGGGGAAAATGTGGTGCGCTCTGCCGATGAAATGATTGTTTATTATAAGAGGCTGACGGAGAAGTATCCACTAAAATCAATAGAAGATGGTCTGGATGAAGAAGACTGGGAAGGCTGGACACGGATGACAAAGGAGCTGGGGTCCCATATTCAGCTGGTAGGTGATGACTTGTTTGTAACTAATGCCAAAAGACTCAAACGGGGTATCAGCCTTGGGGCGGCCAATGCCATCCTGATTAAAGTCAATCAGATCGGAACGGTGACAGAGACCATGGAGGCCATCGAGATTGCCAAAAGAGCCGGTTATAATATTGTCATATCCCACCGCTCCGGCGAGACAGAGGATACCTTTATTGCAGATCTGGCTGTTGGGGTTAATGCAGGACAGATTAAAACAGGTGCACCCTGCCGAAGTGACCGGGTGGCAAAGTATAATCAGCTGCTGCGCATCGAAGATGAGCTGGGAGCCAGTGCCGTTTACGGAGGGCAGATTCATGAAACAGGCAAAGAGGCCTTTGGTATCCGCAATTGGAGATAACATTGGAATGCGGGTATCTGCTCAGCCTCTGTGCTGTCAGATGGAAGCAGGCTGAGCAGATACGAGTGCAGGGACATTGTTGTTCCATGAAGAAGAAAATATGTTGTTTTAGCTGGGAAAAAATGCTATGATGAATGCTGGCAGAGTCTTTATTCTGCCGGCATTTTTACAGATAAAGAGGATGGATTATGGAAGATCAGAAGAAAAAACAATTGCAGCAGGCTATTTTTATATTTACGATTGTTGTCTGCCTTACGGCTATTGCCACAGGACTGGGGTCGACTACTTTTTCCAATTATTTTAAAGAAGTCTACAATGTTACAAGTGAGCAGAGGGGATTTATTGAGATACCGAGGGAATCTCCGGGAATCCTGTGTGCGGTGATTGTCTCGCTGCTGGCAGGCTTCAGTGATGTGACTATTGGCGCGGTGTCTCAGATTCTTGTTATGGCAGGGCTTCTCGTCATGGGTGTCTTTAGTCCTTCCTATGGAATGATGCTTATTTTTCTGTTTATTCAATCGCTGGGTATGCATTTGTTCATGCCACTCAACGATGCCATCAGTATGGATCTGGCCAAGGAAGGCGAAGTTGGAAAAACATTGGGGCATTTTAAAAGCAGTGCCAGTATGAGTACCATGGTGACGGCTTTTGTCGTATTTGCCGGTTACCGTTTTGGCTTTTTCAGTTTTGGCGATAAGATTTTAAAGCCATTTGTTATTGCCGCTGTTTTGTCCGTTGTGGCGGCTGTTTTGCTTATCTATTTAAAGAAGATCATGCCGGAGAGCAGCGGGAAGACGAAACCGAAGAGCAAATTTATCATGAGAAAGCAGTATATGCCTTATTATCTGACTCTGGTAGCTTATGGATGTCAGAAGCGGATCAAGCTGGTGTTCGGCCCGTGGATCGTCATTGAGCTCATGGGCAAAGGCGCGGATACGGTGGCCATGCTGGGAATCCTGACTTCATTTATCGGTGCCTTTTTCAGTAAACGTCTTGGTAAGATGCTGGATGAAAAGGGCCTGAAGTATACCATGGTCTTCGAAGGCATCTATATGATGGTGGTAGCTGCAGCGCTGGGTGTTGCTGCAGGTGCACTTGAGAAAGGTATTCTTGGCAAGGATGGATGGATGGTCTTCATCGTCTATGCGATCTACATACTGGCTTATCTGCTGGAGCAGTTTAATATGGTGCATGCATTTATGATGCGCAAGCTTGCCGTTGACCCTTCGGAAGTAACGGAGAGTCTTTCCATTGGACTGAGTATTGACCATGTACTGGCTATTACTGTTTCTTCCATATTTGGTGTGATCTGGGCACGATTTGGTGCTGAATATGTATTTTTCATTTGTGCGGCCACAGCGCTGGTGCAGATGGGGGTGGGAATTTATATGGGAAAAAGGATGTTGAGTGATGGAAGCACAACAAGATAGAGGATTGATGACGTCAGGTTCCATACCGAAGCGTATCTTTTGGTTTTCAGTGCCGCTGGTGCTGGGCAATCTGTTCCAACAGCTGTACAATGCTGTTGATTCGGCTATCGTGGGTCGATTTGTCGGTAAGGAAGCGTTGGCGGCGGTGGGATCGTCCATGAGTATGATCAATCTTGTAGTAAGCCTCTTTATGGGCATTGCCATCGGTGGTACAGTCTGTGTGTCCCAGTATTATGGCGCCAGAGATAAAGAAGGACTGCATCACGCCATTCATACGATTGCTGCATTTTCACTTGTAGCTGGTGTTCTGATGGCTATTATTGGTGTGACTTTTTCGAAGCAGCTGCTGATTGCCATGGGGACACCGGAGGATGTACTGGAATATTCTACATTATATTTTAAAATATTTTTTGGGGGCGCCCTTCCTCTCGTTATCTATAATATGGGCAGTGGTCTGCTGAGGGCAGTGGGGGATTCTAAACGTCCGCTTTACTATCTGATTGTTTCATCAATATTGAATATTATATTTGACCTGCTTTTTGTCGCTGTATTTCACTGGGGCATTGCCGGTGCAGCTATAGCGACTGTTCTGGCTCAGGGGCTTAGTGCACTGCTGGTGGTCAGAGTCCTGATTATAACAAATGAAGATTATCGGCTGATTCTGAAGGATATAAGATTTTATGGAAGACAGCTGAAAAATATTATATCTGTGGGACTTCCGAGTGGTGTGCAGAATGCCGTTGTATCTTTTTCCAATGTGTTTGTACAGAGCAGTATTAATTCATTTGGCACACTGGCCATGGCCGGATGCGGTGCTTACATGAAGGTGGATGGTTTTGTACTGCTGCCGGCCATGAGCTTTTCCATGGCGATGACCACATTTACCGGTCAGAATATGGGGGCCGGCAATTATGAACGTGTGAAAAAGGGAATTAAAACAGGGGCCTGTATGAGTATGGGAACGGTTGTGGTCATTGTACTGCTCCTTCAGGTGGCGGCAGAACCTATATTATCTGTTTTTTCAACGGATCCTGAAGTGGTGGCCATTGGTATTCAGATGATGCACGTTATGTCACTGGGATATGTGCTTGTGGCTTTTTCCCATGCCATGGCCGGCGCTCTTCGTGGAGCAGGTTTGACGAAAGTACCTATGGTGGTCATGATCGGATGCTGGTGCGTTCTGCGTATCCTCTGGATCAAAT
>JBJEJD010000047.1:0-5206 GCA_051877705.1 Coprococcus sp.
TATATCCGGCGGAGATAGTAGATAAAGCCCATCATGCATTATAATTTGCAGGGTTAATGGAGGATGCCAATGAAGAATATTGCTTTGCTGACCAATTACTCGAAAGATAAAGACCTTTTTTATACACGGATGATAGCGGAATATATCACAGAGAAAGGAGCAGGATATTGGCTGCCGGAACGAATCGGCGGAGATGAAGATGACGACGAAGAACATTACGATCTCAGTACGATGCCGGACAATATCGACTGTGTACTGGCTCTGGGAGGGGATGGTACCCTGCTGAAGGTGGCCCGGGAGATGTTTGAAAAACGGATACCGGTTCTTGGCATTAATCTTGGTACTTTGGGATTTCTGACTTCGGCTGAGAGAGGAGAACTGCCTGGATGCCTGGACAGCCTGTTTGATGACAGTTATACCATTGAGGAACGAATGATGCTCAGAGGAACTGTTTATCATGGCAATATAAAGACGATGGAAAATGTGGCTCTCAACGATATTATTGTAACCAGAGCCGGTTTTTCGAGGCTTGTCGAAGTTAAGATATATGTTAATGGAGAATTGCTGAGTGTTTATGGCGCTGATGGGGTGATCATTTCGACACCGACGGGCTCTACAGGTTATAGTTTATCTGCGGGGGGGCCTATTGTATTTCCAAAGACAGATGTGATGATTATTTCACCGATATGCCCTCATTCACTGCAGGCGAGGAGTATTGTAGTATCAGGTACTGACAGGATCATGATTGAGATAGGAAAAAGGCGGAAGACACAAAAAGAAGAAGCAATGGTGACCTTTGATGGCCGGATTGCGGAGGAGCTGGAGACGGGAGACTGTATCGAAGTGTACAAGGCCCAGGAAACGACGCAGCTGGTCCGGCTGAAAGGAAAAAGTTTTTATCAGGCACTCCGGAACAAAATCGGCAATGTGTAAAAGGTGGATATTATGAAATTAAAAAGACATGAAAAAATCATTGAGCTGGTGAACAAATATGAAATAGAGACTCAGGAGGAGCTGGCAAAGCTTTTGAATGAAGCTGGTTTTCGAGTGACGCAGGCAACGATTTCAAGAGACATCCGTGAACTGCGGCTGTCGAAAGTCAACAGTCACGACGGTAAGCAGAAATATATTGCTATGTCCGTCAAGGATACGGGTATGAATGACAAGTTGAGCCGTGTCCTGAAGGAAGGCTATGTGTCCAGTACAGAAGCATCCCATCTGGTCGTTGTAAGAACGGTGCCGGGTATGGCCATGGCAGTGGCGGCGGCCATTGATGCCATGGAGTTGTCGGGGCTTGCAGGCTGTATTGCAGGTGATGATACCATTATGTGTGCATTACGTTCTGATGCCGATGTGGATATGCTGCTGGGGAGGATTAATAAGGTAGTAAATCAGTAGGTGAGTAGAGGAGGCATATATGCTTCAGAGTATACATGTGAAAAACATGGCTTTGATTGATGAGGCTGATGTCGATTTTGGCAGTCAGCTGAATATTCTGACAGGTGAGACAGGAGCCGGTAAATCTATTATTATCGGTTCTATCAGTATGGCACTGGGTGGAAAAGTATCCAGAGATATTATCAGGAAAGGTGCAGATCATGCGCTGGCAGAACTGAATTTTGAGGTGAACAGCGAGCAGACTTTAAATGAACTTGCAAAGCTGGAAGTACCGCTGGATGGCAGTCAGGTAACTATATCACGCAGAATTACAGGTACGCGGAATGTGGCCAGGATTAACGGAGAGATGGTATCACTGGCTGTTCTGAAGCAGGCGGCATCATTATTGATCGATATTCACGGTCAGCATGAACATCAATCACTTTTACATAAAGAAAAACATCTGGCCATTCTGGATCAGTTTGCAAAGGAAGAAATTACCTCCAACAAGGATGAATTAAAGAACTGTTATCTGGCATATACTGCTCTTAAAAAGGAAATGGATGAAGCGATTACCGATGATGGTAAGCGACTCAGTGAAATATCATTTCTGGAATATCAGATTGAGGAGATTGAATCAGCCCAGCTTCAGCCGGGAGAAGAAGAAGTTCTCGATAAGGCTTTCAGAAAAATGAGTCATAGCAGACAGATGATCGAGAGTGTTTCCGCGGCTCATGAGCTGACAGGCTATGAAGGCCGTGCCTGCGCAGGTGATCTGGTGGGGCGGGCTCTGCACGAGTTATATCCTATTGAGAAATATGATGAGGCTGTCGGGGAACTTATACAGCAGCTGACCGATATTGATGCACTGTTGAATGATTTTAATCGGGAATTGGCAGATTATCAGGATAGTCTTACCTTTGATGAGGCATCCTACCACGAAACGGAGGACAGGATCAATACCATTCAGCGGCTCAAATCAAAATATGGAGATTCCATTGATAAAATACTGGAGCATCTGACAGCCTGTCAGAAGGAACTGGAGCGTCTCAACGATTATGAAAATTATCTGACGGGGCTGAAAAAACGGCTGGCAGCAGCAGAAAAAGCATTGAAGCTGGCTTCAGATAAAGTAACGGCCATCCGGAAGGAAAAAGCCGCAGTCCTTCAGGAGAAGATTAAGGAGGCTCTGATCGATCTGAATTTTCTGGATGTCCGGTTTGAGATACAGTGTGAGCCTCTGGGCCATTTTACAGAAAACGGTCAGGATAGTATTGAATTTCTCATATCGACCAATCCGGGCGAGGCAGTGAAGCCTCTGGGGAAAGTGGCCAGCGGCGGTGAATTGTCAAGAATCATGCTGGCTGTCAAGTCGGTACTGGCCGATGCTGATGCCATTGAGACATTGATTTTCGATGAAATCGATACGGGAATCAGTGGCAGAACGGCTCAGAAGGTATCAGAAAAAATGGCATTAATTGCCAGGAAGCATCAGGTCATCTGTATCACCCATCTGCCACAGATAGCGGCTATGGCCGATGACCATTATGTTATTGAAAAAAATACCGTGGATAACCGTACTATTACCCATATTCACTCTCTGACAGAAGAAGAATCAGTCAGCGAGATCGCCCGTCTGCTGGGCGGTGTGGAGATTACCGAAGCGGTTATTCACAATGCCCGTGAAATGAAAAAACTGGCGCAGTCAAAAAAATAGATTAATTCATGTCCATTCAACACATACTAACAGGGAGTAATCAGATAGATTACTCCCTGTTTGGATAAAGAAAGGTGTGTTGATGATGGGACGAAAGAGAAAATACAGACTTTATTTGTTGGCTGCACTGGCGGTGGATTTGCTGGTGCTGGCTTTTTTTGTCTGGGGATGGATACAGGAAAGTATTCCGGATCAGATCAGTGTCAATGTGGGACAGGAGCTGGAGATAGATTATCAACTGCCGGTGACAGTAAGTTCTACGGTGGAAGACTGTCAGGTTATCCGTGTTAATACACAACCTTTATCGAAAAATGAATTAACACTGGATCTCAGTCAGCCATTTTCACTGCAGATTGATGCGGAAGGCAGCTATGAAGTGGCATTAAAATTTATGGGGATGACCTTCAAAAATGTTTCCGTGGATGTGGTGGATGAAACATATGTCATGCCTGTGGGAGTCCCGACAGGACTTTATATTCATACAAAAGGGGTGATGGTGCTGGGAACGGGGAAAGTGACGGATGTGAATGGTACTGTTAGTGAACCTGCGAAAACCATCTTTAAATCGGGAGATTATATACTGGATATCAACGGCACATCTATTAGAAACACGAGTCAGGCTTTGAGTCTTATTCAATCCGGCGGAGGCGGAAAACTTACATTTAGTGTTCTGCGTGATGGAAAAGAAATACAGCTGAAAATGAATCCGGTGAAAACATCGGAAGATGTTTATAAAGTGGGAATCTGGCTGCGGGATGATACCCAGGGGATCGGTACGATCACCTATGTGGATGCCAATCAGCAGTTTGCCGCTCTGGGACATGGTATTACCGATATAGATACCGGGCTGTTGATAGATATCAGTCATGGCATGGTCTATCGTTCCAATATTCTGTCTGTTGTGAAGGGAGAATCGGGGACGCCGGGAGAGATCGTCGGCACTATTGATTATCAGAGAAATGATCGTATCGGTACCATATCTTCCAATACGAATTGCGGTATCTTTGGATACATGGATCCTAAAATGCTATCCTATGATCAGGAAAAAGCTGTTCCGGTAGCTCATAAACAGGAAGTACAGGAAGGAGAAGCACAGATACTCTGTGCCATTGACGGAGAAGCTGCTTTATATGATGTCAGAATAGAAAAAATTGATTATGGTAATAGTGACAATAAGAATTTTGTCATCCGCATTACCGATGACAGGCTGTTGCAAAAGACCAACGGTATCCTGCAGGGGATGAGCGGTTCGCCGATTTTGCAGAATGGGAAGCTGGCGGGAGCCGTCACCCATGTGCTGGTCAATGACCCGACGAGAGGGTATGGGATATTTATAGAAAACATGCTGGATGCAGCTTCTTAACCAAAAAAGAGGCACAAATTATCGCGGGATGATTTACAAAAACAATGTTTCCTCAAATGTTCTCCTTAATAACAATTACCTGTAAGTGGCAGGTTCCTGCCGCTATGATTATAATGCTGTTATAGCGGCAGTTAATGCCTGGACAATCTGTTCAAGGGGAAGGCTGGGCTCATTATTCCTGGCTTGTTCCGGAAGGAAAGGAACATGGATAAATCCAATACGTGTCCGGGTTTCATAATAATGGTGCAGCAGTGTGTATAGAACATCATTACATACGAATGTGCCGGCAGAATAGGAAAGGGAACCCGGAATATCACATGCACGGATAGCTTCGGTCATCTGACGAATTGGTACGGTCGTAAAATAGGCTTCGCGTTCTCCGGCTATGACAGGAACATTAACAGGTTTGTTTCCGGCATTATCAGGGATTGATGCTTCACGCAGATTGATTGCCACTGCTTCAGGGGTAACGTCACTGCGGCCGCCTGCCTGACCAATACACAGTATAACATCCGGGATTACAGAAACTGCTTTGTCAAGCACGCAGCATGCTGCATGGTCAAATTCTGTAGGAATCTGTAGTTTTATCAGTTTGTAATCTCCAATTAAATCCGGCAGAGCCGCAACTGCTTCCCATGAAGGGTTGATATTTTCTCCGCCGAAAGGTTCAAAACCGGTGATAAGTAATTTTCTCTCTTGTTTCATATCGAAAAATGCACTCCCAATATGGTAATAATTATGGATTAATT
>JBJEJD010000048.1:0-2783 GCA_051877705.1 Coprococcus sp.
TGCTATAATAAGTTTTAAACAAATAGTTTAAAAACAAACTAGTGCTTCGCAAGGAGCCTTATATTTTTACTTTATGTCTGGCACTCGATGTTGGAGAGTGCTGATAATATGCGAAAGGAAGGTTATGATTATGCAGTTGAAACCATTGGAAGATCGCGTTGTATTACAGCATCAGAAGGCTGAAGAGAAGACAAAGTCCGGGATCATTTTACCGGACAGTGCCAAGGAAAAGCCACAGGAGGCCATAGTTGTAGCAGTGGGACCTGGTAAGGAAGTGGACGGAAAAAGGACAGAGATGCAGGTAAAAGTGGGCGATAAGGTCATTTATTCCCAGTATTCAGGAACAGATGTCAAGCTGGGTGATGAAGAATATGTGATCGTCAAACAGAGCGAAATTATGGCAATAGTTGAATAGATACAGAAAGAAGGATATAAAAATGGCAAAGACAATCAGTTTTGATATTGATGCAAGAAAAAAGATGGAGAATGGTGTTAATCAGCTGGCTGATACCGTTAAGATTACCCTTGGACCAAAGGGAAGGAATGTGGTCCTGGATCAGTCCTTTGGTACACCGCTGATTACCAATGATGGTGTGACGATTGCCAAGGAGATCGAGCTGGAGGACAGATATGAGAATATGGGTGCACAGCTTGTAAAAGAGGTTGCGATCAAGACCAATGATGTGGCCGGAGATGGAACAACGACAGCGACTGTGCTGGCTCAGGCTATGATCAATGAAGGCATGAAGAATATTGCAGCCGGTGCCAATCCTATTATTTTAAGAAAAGGTATGAAGAAGGCTGTGGAGACAGCTGCGGATGCTCTGGAGAAGATGAGTCAGCCTGTAACAGGTAAAGAGCATATTGCAAAGGTTGCTGCCATTTCCGCAGGCAATGATGAAGTCGGACAGATGATAGCAGATGCCATGGAAAAGGTTGGCGAGAATGGGGTCATTACCATTGAAGAATCCAAAACCATGCGGACAGAGATCGATGTTGTAAAAGGTATGCAGTTTGATCATGGCTATCTGTCAGCTTATATGTGCGATGACCAGGAGAAGATGGTCGCCAATATGGAGCATCCGTATATTCTGATCACGGATAAGAAGATTTCAAATATTAAAGAGATCCTTCCGTTGCTTGAACAGACAGCTACCGGCGGAAGGCAGCTGCTGATCATTGCCGATGATGTTGAGGGCGAAGCTCTTACCACGTTGATTCTCAACAGACTGCGTGGAACGGTCAAGGTTGTGGCGGTTAAGGCACCGGGATATGGTGATGGCCGGAAAGACCAGCTGCGTGATATTGCTGCACTGACAGGCGGACAGGCTGTACTGGATGAGCTGGGAACGCAGTTTTCTGATGTGACCGTAGATATGCTTGGCAGAGCCAAATCAGTCAAAGTGACAAAAGAGACAACCACGATTGTAGATGGTGAAGGCAGCAGACAGGAAATAGACGAAAGGATTGCCAGCCTGAAGCGGCAGGCAGCTGAGACAACATCTGAGTATGATCAGGAAAAGCTTCTTGAACGTATTGCTAAAATGGGAGGCGGCGTTGCCGTTATCCGTATCGGAGCAGCAACAGAAACAGAGATGAAGGAAGCCAAGTATCGTATGGAAGATGCTCTGAATGCAACCAGAGCAGCTGTAGCGGAAGGTATCATTGCCGGTGGTGGTTCTGCTTACATTCATGCTCAGAAGGATATAGAAGAAATGGCAGCTTCACTGGAGGGCGATGAGAAGACCGGTGCTGTCATTGTAGAAAAAGCACTGGAAGCACCACTGAGAGCCATAGCGGAAAATGCCGGTCTGGAAGGCGCCGTAATTATCAATAAAGTGAAGGAAAAAGAGACGGGTATTGGTTTTGATGCCGTATCAGAGACTTATGTGGATATGCTCAAAGCCGGTATCATTGATCCTGTGAAGGTGACCAGGAGTGCCCTGCTGAATGCAGAGAGTATTGCAGCCACCCTGCTTACGACAGAAGCTGCCGTGGCAGAGGTGAAGAAAGACAGCCCGGCACAGCCTGCACCGGATATGGATTATTAATTGAATAATGCCGGAAAGTCCTGTGATTTTCCTCCGAAAACATGCTCATTGCAAATCGTTTTCGGAGGAAGTTACAGGACATTTTTTAACGATGATTTTTGTAGAATTC
Organism: Coprococcus sp.; assembly: GCA_051877705.1. Taxonomy (GTDB): domain Bacteria; phylum Bacillota; class Clostridia; order Lachnospirales; family Lachnospiraceae; genus Coprococcus_A. The sequence goes on from JBJEJD010000048.1 coordinate 2,161, forward strand.
GTCGTGATATGATATCAGAAGGTATTATTGCTCGTGAGAATATGATATGATATATAGAAAATTATAAATTGTCAGGGAGGATCAGATATGAAAGTATTATTATTAAACGGAAGTCCCCATGCAAAGGGGAGCACCTATACAGCCTTGCATGAGATGGAGATGGTTTTTCAGAAAAACGGTATAGAGACAGAGATGATACATGTGGGCAATAAAGATATCAGAGGCTGTATTGCCTGTCGTTCCTGTTATGAGACAGGTAAATGTGTATTCGATGATCTGGTGAATGAAATTGCTCCGAAGTTTGAGGTCAGCGACGGCCTTGTAGTGGGAAGTCCTGTTTATTACGCTTCTGCCAATGCCACACTGGTGGCCCTGCTGGATCGCCTGTTCTACAGCAGTCACTTCGACAAGACTATGAAGGTGGGTGCTTCCGTAGTTTCAGCCAGAAGAGGCGGTTTGTCGGCAACTTTTGATGAACTGAATAAGTATTTTACTATTTCCGGTATGCCGGTGGCATCGGGGCAGTACTGGAACAGCATCCACGGTAATTCTGCTGAGGAAGCACAGCAGGATAAAGAGGGACTTCAGATTATGCGTACACTGGCCAACAATATGAGTTTTCT
>JBJEJD010000048.1:2883-5172 GCA_051877705.1 Coprococcus sp.
GGGTCAGCAGATCCTTGCTGTTACTGGTGTAGATACCATTGATTTTATTGTAACTGGTCATAAGACCTTGTGCGGCACCTTCACGGACGGCAATCTCAAATCCTTTCAGATAGATTTCACGCAGGGCACGTTCTGTCATATTGGAGGATACGTGATTACGGTTTTCTTCCTGATTGTTGCCGCAGAAATGCTTGAGGGTGACGGAGCATCCTTTGTGACTCTGAACGCCTCTGGTGATGGCGGCGGCCATTTTCCCGCTTAGTACGGGATCCTCACTGTAATATTCAAAGTTTCGGCCGCAGAGTGGATTTCGATGGATGTTCATTCCGGGAGCCAGCCAGAAGCTGACACCATATTCTGTCATCTCTTCTCCAACAGCCTGTCCCATTTCTTCAAGAAGTTCGGTATTCCAGGTCTGTGCCATGGCGGCTGCTACCGGAAAGGCTGTTGTGTACTGATAATAAACCTGTTCTTTATCCGGATTTCCACAGAAAAATTTTTTAATGATATCAGGGAAATATTTCATCATATCCAGCTGCATATCTACCATTTTGGCGGTTCCGCCCTTAGTGATCGTTGAACGGCGCTGAATACGGATACCTGCCGGTCCATCTGCCAGAACGATGTTCGGAATGCCTTTATCGACCAGAGTGGATGTGGTATTGCCTGCAGCACCTGGTACCATGATATAGCTGGAGTTCATAAGCATGTCCTTCAAACCTGCACCTGCCACCAGGTCAATGCGTTCTTTGACGGACAGCTCCTTTAAACGGGCTGCCAGCTCACGGTCCGGGCAGACCGGAAGTTCTTTGTAGGCATAGGTAACAGTCGGAAATTCGTCCTGAGATATTGTCAGCACATCTTCCGGCTTCAGCTGACTGCAGATCTCACTTGTGTGATCAGTTGTGATGCTGATGTTTCTATCTGCTGGTGTCAGCACATCGAGTGGTGTCTGTACCGGGCAGATATTTTTATGTCTGGACAGACAGATTTCTTCTGCGGCATCAATGGCTGCACAGACTTTTGTATTTCGTGAACTATTGCCAAGACGAATCAGGTATGTGCCCTTTTCTATAAAATAGGAAGCGGAAGCTTCCTCATAGCTGGCCAGGTAAGACAGTGGGAAAGTCAGTGTCACGGTTTCTTCCTGGCCCGGTGCCAGAAGGCCTGTCTTGGCAAAGGCACAGAGACGCTGATATTCTTTGGAGAGTCTTCCCTGCGGGCAGCTGACGTAAAGCTGGACAACTTCTTTGCCGGTATATGTATCGCCTGTATTGGCAACCTTTGCACGAAGAATGACAGAGTCCCCGTCTTTTTTCATATCTTTATACCGGATGGCAAAGGTTGTATAGCTCAGACCGTACCCGAAAGGATAGCGTGGTTCGATATGGAAAGTGTCATAGTAGCGGTATCCTACATAAATGTCTTCCAGATAGTTTTCGTTTTCAAGATCCCCGTTCAGATAGCTGTAATTGTTCCCGAATGGAACATCTGCATAGGCCTTGACCCAGGTGTCTGTTAATTTGCCGGAAGGTGTTAATTTGCCGGAGATAATATCGGCAAAGGCGGTGCCGCCCGCGGAGCCCAGCTGGCACAGGTAGATCAGAGCGCTGATGCCAGGAATTTCTTCCATGAAGCTGGTGTCGAAGGAAGAACCGATATTTAATACAACAATGGTTTTTTTGTAATGCTTTGTACAGAAACGGATATTTTCCCGTTCTATATTGGATAGATGGAAATCATTATTCCTGATCTTGCGGTCACTGCCTTCGCCGGACTGACGGGCAATAACATAGATACAGGTATCCGTGCCGCTTTTAAGTACATCCTGTTCTGTAATCAGACGACCGAACGGATAGACAAAGGTGTGGAGGAATAAACTTGGATATTCACTAAAATGAAGCTGCTTCATGGCAGATTTGATAGAGGATTCCAGTTCGAGGATTCCATTTTCGTACTCGGTGCGATAGTCTGCCAGCCAATCTCCGGTGGTAATCTCAAAGCCGGCGGCTGTCATGCCTTCCATGATAGAAATGCTGTGACGTTCATTGACTTCACCGGAACCGGTGCCTCCTTTGATGGTATATTCAACACCTGCACCATACATGGCAATTTTGCCGGGACAGATTGGAAGTGCATGATCATTTTTCAGGAGGACGATTCCTTCCGCTGCAGCACGGCAGGCGATCTGACGATGTGCTTCCTCGTAAGGCAAAACAGAGTCATCGGTTTTGGCGTAAGTAATATAGTTTTTCATAGTAAAATTCCTTCCCCTGCGGATATTTTTAT
>JBJEJD010000049.1:0-21493 GCA_051877705.1 Coprococcus sp.
CTTTGGAATTATAACCCTTACGCATAAAAGCAAGTGCCTTATCATCTGCTGTTTCCACACCAATGGTCAGCCCGTTATAACCCGCACGATGGAGCCGTATCAGTTCATCATCTGTCTTGTTTGCTGAATCTGTAATGCGTGCAAAACAGCCGATTGAGTTGACAGAGGGAAAATACTTGCGAATGAGTGCGGCGATTTCAAGTAACTTCGCTGTTTTCAGAACAAACGGATTGGCTCCGGTTAAAAAAACTCGCCGAATTGGGTCAGGATCATCTTTTCCCTGTAGGCGAATTAACATCTTTGAATAGGGATTTGTGCGCAGAACTTGAGCTTCCAGTAAATCATTTTCTATGTCCTCTATAGGTGACATTCTGAATTTAAATGGTAAATCACTGTACAGCGTACAAAATTTGCACTTGTGGTGGGTACAGCCTGCCGTTACTTCCAGCAGAAGTGAATCTGTTTCATAGGGCGGACGCCAAATTGTTCCTGTGTAATGCATGATAAACACCTCTTATTAAATGAATTATGCACAGGTAACGAGGCAAACCTGTGCATGACTGTCTCGTTGGCATCATTATAACAAAACACACTGAAAATAGAAGTACTGTACTTTTTTGAAGTACCTTTTATTTTGATGTGAAATTGAGTATAATCAAAATAAAGGGAGATGAGCCAAATGAGAAAATCAGAATCTGCAGTCAGCCGATGCAAAACGATTTCAACCGTGCAGAAGCTGTTGGGTGGGAAATATAAGATTGAGCTTCTCTGGTATATAGGCAAGTGTGATGTTCGACGTTTTGGACAGCTTCGCCGTCAGATTGGAGAAATTACGGAAAGTTCTCTTACAAAGCAGCTCAGAGAACTGGAAACGGATGGGTTCATTCTTCGCCACGACTTTTGTGAGGTTCCTCCACGGGTTGAGTATACATTGACGGAACTTGGGGAGAGCTTCTTATCCGTTCTCGATTGTATGAAAGCCTGGGGCGATGAGAATTTGCCTACATAATGCTGCTTTTTCGGCTATGTGCGATGAAATAGAGGAAGATATATGCCTTTGTGGCTTATCATTGGGTGGTGTATTGGCGCTTAATTATGCTATAGAACAGCGTGGGAGATTTTATGAACAATAGATATTATCGAATTGGTGAAGTAAGCAAGATTACTGGCATATCAAAGGAAACTCTGCATTTTTACAGCAGGATTGGTTTGCTCGTTCCTGAATATACCAATCCTGATAATGGATATGCTTATTACTCTCACAGAAATCTATGGCAGTTAGATATTATTTCTACTTGTCGGAAGCTGAGCATACCGCTTGAAACGGTTAAACAAATCTTATCCTTAAGGAACAATGGAGAGATTGTAAAACTCCTCATGGCATATCGAGATGAAGCAATTAGATTGAGTGCTTATTATCAGCAGGTGGCAGAGGACATTATTTGGTATCGGGAGGAAAACGAACATATCATTGAGGCACGCGCAAACGAAATAGAAATCACCGAGAAATATATAGAAAGTGAAGTTGTTATTGCGGGAGATGATAAGGAAAATGATTTTTCCTATCATGCCAATCTCCAAAATGCAACGAAAAACGAGACTCGCTATTCAACATCCATCCGTCGGAAATAGCAGAAGAAATCGGATTGCATTTGTTCCCGTACATGGATAGCTACTATTGTCAGTTCAAAATAGAAATCAAATAGTTATTAATTATACCTCTTGACCGTGTAGTTACTACACGGTCTATAATTTTTACGGAGGTATCATCATGGAAAAAACACCTATTTTAAAACTGTTGTTGAAATTGTCACTACCTGTTATGTTTGCATTACTCATTCAATCGGCATATAACATTGTTGATAGCTATTTTGTATCAAAGTATTCGTCTGAGGGCTTTACAGCCCTTGCTATTATTTTCCCGGTACAGTTGTTGATGACCACTTTGAGTACGGGAACAGGTACGGGGCTTAATATTTTAATCTCTCGTATGGACGGGAATCGAGATACTACGCATCAAAACGATACCGTGATAAGTGGTTTGTTTTTGGGGTTGTTAAACTACCTTGTATTTGCAGCTGTTGGCATGCTTTTTCTGAATCGCTACTTCAAAATGTTATCCGAGAACATCGCTGTTCAAACCCAGGGAATTATCTATGCACGCATTGTTTTTCTTTGGTCCTTTGGGCTGTTTGCAGAAGCGAATTGCACGAAGCTGCTTCAAGCAAAGGGAAATATGTTCGTGCCAATGGTCGCTCAGGTAGTCGGAGCGATTATCAATATTGTTTTAGATCCCATTCTGATTTTCGGCTTGTCCGGTGTTCCCGAACTTGGTATTGCCGGCGCAGCTATCGCATCGATCGGCGGACAGATCGCTGCTATGGGAATAACGCTGCGGGCGGTCTGCAAGATATACGCTTTCAAAGGGAAAATTCATTTGCGGCGTTGTGTTGAAATATACAAGAATGGATTACCCTCAATCGTGATGCAATCTCTTTACACGCTTTACATTGTTGGACTGAACCTGATTTTAAAACAATTTACAGAGGATGCTGTTACTGTTCTTGGCATCTACTACAAATTGCAAACCTTTTTCTTCATTCCCCTAATGGGCTTGCAGCAAGTCATTGTGCCGATCATCAGCTTCAATTACGGTGCAAAAAATGAAGAGCGGGTTAAAAAGACACTTGTATATTCGATTGGTATATCATCAGGGGTTATGTGCATTGCGACAATTGTATTTATGGCGTTCCCCAAGGCACTGACATCCATCTTTTCTTCAAGTGAAGCCATACACTATATTAGTACAGTAGCTCTACGACTAATCTCAATCAGCTTCATACCTGCCGGATTTGTAATGATGTTCACCGTATATTTTCAAGGCATCGATTGCGGCAAAAGCAGCATCTTCATCACGGTTTTACGGCAGGTTATACTTTTGGTTCCGCTTGCCTGGGTATTTCATTTTGCAGGACTAAACTATGTATGGCTGACATTTCCCGTAACGGAACTTGTCGCAATGCTGTCTTGTTTTGCGATTTTTCGCATACGGAAAAAGCGCGGAGAACAAACGGAAATGTATTGAGCGTCTCAAAAGTAGACGGTGTTTTGACAACTCCCAGTTTATCGAACAGGCACAAGGGATTGTATCTCTCGCGCTGCTTTGAGGCTATCCTCTTAAGGCAAAAGGCGTGACTGCGAAAGTCACGCCTTTTGCCTATTTTATTGTCTTACAAACACCCGGCTAAACACCGGGCGGATTTTTTTGTCATCGTTTTTGTAGGACGATATCATTTCGAAAACTTGTATATTGATAAGTTTTTTGTTTTATAAGAATAATATTTTTATTAAAACACCCAATAATTCATTAAAAAACAATTCTTTTTCAAAAGAATAATAAGTAAAAGCTTATAATATGTGCAGATTTAATTATTGGATAATTATTTATCAATCTATTATAATTAAGTCATCAAAGAACAGAGAACAGATTAATAATTGTTAATGCATTCTCACCATCGGTATATAATGTTAAATAAGAATAGCAATGCTATCCCTCCCTTTTTGAGCATCAAGTGCTTTATATACCGGTGATGAGAGTGCATTAACGGCAGAACAGGAGGAAAAATATTATGATGATGACAGAAGAACAAAGAGAATATGTGGATATGATTCACAATTTTGCTGAGAAGGAAATCAAACCAAATGTAGCGCAGTGGGATCGTGATGGTTATTTTCCACTTGAAGAAGTCTATAACAAATTATTTGAGATGGGTATTCATCTGCTGGATATTCCGGAAGAATTTGGCGGTATGGGTCTGGACAAACTGACAACCGGTATGATTTTTGAAGAACTTGGCAAATATGATGCGGGTATCGCCGTATCCATTGGTGCCGTAGGTCTTGGCTTTAAGCCTCTGCTGGTTGCCGGTACAAAAGAACAGCAGCAGCTGTTTGCGGATCGGGTTATTGATGGCGGTTTTGCGGCATTTGCCTTGACAGAGCCGTCAGCAGGATCTGATGCAGGTGCAGTTAAAACAACTGCAAAGCTGGAAGGAGATGAGTGGGTCATCAATGGCTCCAAATGCTTTATTACATGTGCGGAGTATGCGAAGATATTCACAGTTATTGCCCAGACAGATAAAAGCAAGGGAACAAAAGGTTTGACAGCATTCCTTGTTGAAGCGGATCGTGCAGGTATTACTATTGGTAACCATGAGGATAAGATGGGTATCCGTACTTCTAATACATGTGATGTTTTCTTTGATGAAGTCAGAGTACCGGCTGATCATGTTCTTGGAAAAGTAGGAGATGGTTTTAAGATTGCCATGATGACACTGGATATGGCCAGACCGGTCGTTGGTGCAGTTGCCACAGGTATCTCTCAGACATGCGTGGATCTGGCAAAAGATTATATGAAGACAAGAATTCAGTTCGGCAAACCGATCGCCGCACTGCAGGCGCTTCAGTTCAAGCTGGCGGATATGGAAATTGCCACTCAGACTTCAAGAGCAATGGTATATCATGTGATGGAGCTTGAAGATGCAGGTGTTAAATGTTCCAAAGAAGCTGCCATTGCCAAATGCTATGCTGCAGACTGTGCCATGAAGAATGCCATTGAATGTGTACAGATCATGGGCGGTTATGGATATTCCAGAGAATATCCTGCAGAAAAACTCATGCGTGATGCCAAGATCTATCAGATCTTTGAAGGTACCAATGAGGTACAGCGTGTCGTAATTGCCAATAATCTGTTAAGATAAGTTTTAATTATCAAGTGTTATTAGCCCTCCCTAAATTCAAGACTCGCTCGCGAGTCTTGGCGCGGGATTCGAGTCTGCAAAGCAGACAAAATACTAATACGAATCCCTGCGCATCCTCGCGGAGCGTATATCAGATGGGGGATTGACACCCGCCACTGATACAAATTTCTTACTCACCGCCTATAGAGGCGGGAGTCATCTCACATCTGATATAATGATGCCAGGATTGTGGGAGTGCGAAGCACGGAACAATCCGTAAGGCATCGTTTGACATTAATATCATATAACTAATATAGATGAAAGCCTTTGTCTGGTTCTTTGCCAACAGACAAAGGCTTTTACTCATGTAACAGCTCAGTTAAGCAATTCTGAGATATTGATATACAGGTCTTTATAGATGCCTGCCTGAATGGGCTGGTCAAAGGGTACGATCAGAGGCGCTGCATCTTCTTCATAGTAATAGACCGTTGTGCGTTCTCTGTCCGGATCCACGATCCAGTATTCCCGGACGCCCGCATCGGCATAGAGTGCGTTTTTGGTGCTGTAGTCCATTTTGCGGCTGGATGGCGATACCACCTCGATAATAAAATCCGGTGCACCTTCGCATCCCCGGTCAGACAGCTTGTCTTTGTCACAGATGACGCTGACATCGGGTTCTACATAATTTTTATTGTCTTTTTTGATGATGACGGCAAATGGCGCAGGCAGCACTTCGCAGGAGCCGGCGTTTTTTTTGATGTATTGATGAATGGCTACTGATAATTCCAGGATGAGCTTCTGGTGCTTATAGTTTGGTGAAGCCATATTAAAAATCTGCCCTTCGATTAATTCCGCGCGTTCCCCTTCAGGGAGTGCATAAATGTCATCAATGGTATAGTTCCCTTCTGTAAAAAGCAGCATAGCAGCACTTCCTTTATTTTGCATTGTAATAGTTGATCCTCCTTTAATTATAATGAATTGTTGGTAGTGATGCAACTATTATAAATCGTCATGACTGCATTTTGTGTCAGAACAGGTTGTCGATTATCTTAAAAATTTATAAATGCAGCATATCGATAAAAAGTTTCAGTGCCGGATTTTGATTAGCTTCAGGTCGTTTTAAGGCATATTCTATACAGAACATCCACTGCCTTTTCCATGGCATCTTCAGTTAGTGAAGAATAGTTGATAATGAATACGTGAGAAACCGATGACGGCGGCAAGGTATAGTATTGTGACAGGGCAGATATTTTCACTCCTTGAGTGAGCGCTTTCCGACAGAATTCTGCATCACTGAGTTCTGTATCCATATGCATAAGAAAATGGAGCCCGGCATCCTCTCCGGAAATAGAGATATGGGCAGCGAGTGCGCTGGTTCTGATGCAGCGCAGTAGGGCATCCCGTTTGTCGTGATAATAATTGCGAAGCCGGTTGATATGTTTCTCAAAATGCCCTTTATTGATAAAAGCAGCCAGTGTGTACTGTTCAAAATTAGAGACGGTACAGGAATAAAAGCGCAGTTTGGCATAGTAGGCCTTCACCAGATGTTTCGGCAGGACCATATAGCTGATACGTACGGTGGAGGCCAGTGTTTTGGTGAAGGTGTTCATATAAATGACCTTTTCCATAATGTCAATGCTCTGTAATGTAGGAATAGGCTGGCCGGTCAGACGGAATTCGCTGTCATAATCATCTTCTATGATATATCTGGAACCGGATTTGGATACCCAGCCCAGCAGCTCGTAACGGCGGCCGATGGGCATGGTGATACCCGTCGGAAATTGATGAGAAGGAGAGATATGTATAATATCGACATTCTTTTCTTCCAGTTCCGGAATGCGTATCCCACCGTCATCCATGGAGATATACTCACAGGAAACATTATGGCTTTTGTATATTTTAGCGATTTTATGATAGCCGGGATCTTCCACTGCATATTTTTTGTCGAATCCAAGTAACTGGATCAGAATACCGTAGAGGTATTCGGTTCCGGCACCAATGATGACCTGATCCGGCGATATGCGCAGACCATGGAAATCCTGCAGATGTCTGGCGATGGCCTCCCTCAGTTCCAAAATGCCTCCGCAGGGTGGATTGATCATCAGATTTTGCTGACGTTCATTGAGCAGTTCACGGATGAGTCTGGACCAGATGGAGAATGGAAAATACTCGGAGCTGGTCTGATTGCTGGTGAAATCGGCAAAGCATTCCGGTTCGGACGGTTCCGGAACAGATTCCCAGGTGGTGTCTGCAGGGCGGGCGGCAGGGATGATCGTCTGGATATCAGAGATGAAATACCCCTTTTTTGGAATGGAATAAATGTAACCTTCGGCCATCAGCTGGGCATAAGCGTTTTCGACAGTAATCGTGCTTATGCCCAGATTTTTTGCAAAATTCCGTTTGGACGGCAGTTTCTCACCAGCGGTAAGAATGCCCTGTAATATATCGTTTTTGATGCATTTATACAAGTGTTCATATAGGGAATCTGACCCTATACCAGCAAAAGAATAGGTAAGCATTTCTGGAATTGATCCTCCAATCTGGCTATTTCAAATAAACTCAAAATGGATATTTAAATATGTTCAGATTTCATTATAATGGAAAAAAACTCAAATGTAAATAAAGGAGATGACTAAAATGACAGAGAACAGATATGAATTGAATAAACAGCTGGCGCAGATGCTCAAAGGCGGTGTTATCATGGATGTTACGACACCGGAGCAGGCAAAGATTGCAGAGGCAGCAGGTGCCTGTGCTGTTATGGCTCTGGAAAAGATTCCGGCGGATATCCGTGCTGCAGGCGGTGTGGCCAGAATGAGTGACCCGAAGATGATCAAGGAGATACAGCAGGCGGTGTCCATCCCTGTTATGGCCAAGTGCCGAATCGGACACTTTGTGGAAGCTCAGATTCTTGAAGCCATTGAGATCGATTATATTGATGAGAGCGAAGTCCTGTCACCAGCCGATGATGTTTATCATATTGACAAGACAAAATTTAAAGTACCATTTGTATGCGGTGCCAGAGATCTGGGTGAAGCTCTGCGAAGAATCAACGAGGGTGCCTCCATGATCCGTACAAAGGGTGAGCCGGGAACCGGCGATGTAGTTCAGGCTGTACGCCATATGCGTATGATGAACAGCGAGATTGCCAGAATCAAAGGTATGAGAGAGGATGAGCTTTTTGAGAAAGCCAAGGAATTATGTGTACCATATCATCTGGTACAGTATGTCCATGAAAACGGCAAGCTTCCGGTTGTCAACTTTGCTGCAGGCGGTGTTGCTACACCGGCGGATGCTGCATTGATGATGCAGCTGGGGGCTGAAGGCGTGTTTGTAGGCTCCGGTATCTTCAAATCCGGTAATCCTGAAAAGCGTGCCAATGCCATTGTCAAAGCGGTGACCAATTATACGGATGCGGCCATGATTGCTGAATTGTCAGAGGATCTGGGCGAGGCCATGGTTGGTATTAATGAAGATGAGATTGCGCTGCTGATGGCAGAGAGAGGTAAATAAGATGAAGATTTCGGTGCTGGCTGTACAGGGGGCATTTATTGAACATGAACAGGTGCTTGAAACGCTGGGAGCTGAATGTGTGGAGATTCGGAAGAAGGAAGATCTGGATCAGAACTATGACGGACTGATCCTGCCGGGTGGTGAGAGCACTGTACAGGGAAAACTTCTGAAGGAACTGGGGATGTTTGATAGACTGAAGGAGCAGATAGAAAACGGGATGCCGGTGCTGGCCACCTGTGCCGGGCTTATACTTCTTGCTTCAGAAATTGAAAATGATGACCGGCAGTGGTTCGGGACACTTCCTGTTAAGGTCAGGAGAAACGCTTATGGGCGGCAGCTGGGCAGTTTTTATGCAGAACAGGAATTTGCCGGCATCGGTACCATACCAATGACCTTCATCCGGGCACCGTATATTGTGTCGGCGGACCCGGAAGTGGATGTCATGGCAGAGGTGGATGGACATATTGTGGGCGTAAGATACGGTCATCAACTGGCCATATCCTTCCATCCTGAACTGAACAGCGACAGACGTCTTCATGAATATTTTATGAGGATGACCGCAGCAGTGAAAAATACCTGTCAAGATAGATTTTGTGGGCAACGGTAATGATCATATTGCGAAGCATGTTCTTTTCGTCTGAATTGTTTGTGCCGATCATATCGGGATACTCCTTCAGACCAAAAACATGGGACACGATGTTTTCGAACTCTGTACAAAAATAATCATAGGCCATTTTGCTGTCATAAATCTGACGCTGCAGATCCAGCATGAGGCGGATATTGTCCAGAGAGAGCACAGATTTGGCAATGGCAATAAAGATCAGATAGGCGATCTGGTCGCGATTGTACTGTTTTTTGACCGGATTGGTCACAAGCTTTTTTTTCACATAATTGCTGATCATGGAACCGGTAATGCTGATATCCTGCAGCGGTTCCAGATAACCGGCGATATATTTGGCAGTTTGTTCCAGATAAAGACCGACCTCCGGGATTTCCTGATATCTTGGTAAATGGAAATCCCGGATGGGTGCGGTCATTTCTTTTTTCATATCTTGATTCATAAAATCCTCCCTGTTAGTATGGAGCAAAACAATAGCTGTTCCATATGATAATACATATATTATAATGCAAAACTTTTGATATGTAAACAAAACTTTATAATCGGTTTTTTAAAAACTCTTGACATAATAAATAAATTGGAATAAAATAATGCATAAAGAGTTATTGAAAAACCGATGATATAAATATGACATGTTGACAGGGAGAACAGAAGCCTAAGAGAGGCCTGATGTTTGAATTAAAAATGAGGAGGAGACAGAATGGATGCTCACGCTATGACAAAGGATATGCATATTCCTGATGTAAGGAAAGATCTGCGTTTCAGGGTCAAGGATCCCGGGAGTGCAGGGACACATTTTTTAGGCTTTATTGCTGCAATTCTGATGACCCCGGTGCTGTTGGTGCATGCTTCGGGAGAAGGAGCAGATTTCCTGGCAATGCTGGGGCTGAGTGTATTTATGGTGAGTATGATTTTGCTTTATGGTGCAAGCTCGGCATATCATACCTTTGATATTTCAGAAAAGGCAAATCTGGTTTTGAAAAAAATCGATCATATGATGATTTTTGTACTGATTGCAGGATCTTATACGCCCGTATGTCTGACCGCTATTCGCGGTACAACGGGTACCAGGCTCATGATGATTGTCTGGGGACTGGCTTTGGCCGGTATCATTCTGAAAGGATTCTGGGTAACATGTCCGAAGTGGTTTTCATCCGTGATTTATATCGGGATGGGATGGACATGTGTGCTGGCCATGCCGCAGCTCGTTGCCAATCTGTCAATGGGTGCGTTCCTGTGGCTGCTGCTGGGCGGTATTCTTTACACTGTGGGTGGTGTCATTTATGCCATGAAATTCCCGGTTTTCCATAACAGATTCCAATATTTCGGATGTCATGAGCTGTTCCATGTATTTGTCATGGCAGGAAGTCTCTGCCATTATATTGTCATGTACAGTTATCTTCCATTGGCCGGGTAGATATACTGATAATTGCAGGACAAATACTGTGGAAAAAATTAAATATACGTTATATAATAAAGGATGGATTATCGAAAAAGTGATTCCATCCTTTTTTGTGAGAGGTGACAGGATGATGAATATAAACAGATTGATGAAAAATGTGATTGAACAGATTAAGGAGGCTCAGCTGAAGCTGGGATTTGAGAGGGAAGTCATCCGGCTGTACTTTCCCGTTTCTTCCCTGAATGCGCTGTTGGATACGGATTATCAGGATGAGAAACAGATGCTAACAGTACTCAGAGAGTCGGAAGAATTGCAGAACACTGAGATGGGACCATTGGTGTTTTCCTCGCATAAAGGCAGAATAGAAATCATGGTGTCTCCAAAGGGAGCGGAATATGTGGCAAAAAAGGTTCCGGATCCGCTTTTTTTAAAAGCGATCATTGAGCTGTTCGCGTCTCATCACAGTCTGGCTATTGAAGAAATCTGTCAGTGTTTTGAACAGTCCGGACGGGAGTATACCTGTGAAGAGATGGCGCCGGGGACAGATTTTGATTATGTGGTTTATTTTAAAGATGCGTCATTTGACGAGTATTATTATTGTATTAAAATGGAAATGGGCCATACGATCTATCACCGCTTTATGAAGGAGGATTATCTGCTCCTGGTTGAGGAATAAAGAGGGAGTACAGAAAAAAATCATTAAACCGATGGTTTAAGATGTGAAGATAAAACGCAGGAGGTTTTTTATGTTGATTTTGATTCGAAACGGCAGAGTGGTGGATCCGGTGACGGGTGTGGACGAGGTGATGGATGTTCTTATTAAAGATTCTATTATTGAAGAAACCGGTCATGATCTTGAGGTTGACGGGGCGCAGATCATTGATGCCACGGGGCTTGTGGTGGCGCCGGGGCTTGTGGATGTCCATGTTCACTTCAGGGATCCGGGGCTGACCTATAAAGAGGATATCAATACAGGGGCGGCTGCGGCTGCCAGAGGCGGTTTTACAACGGTGGTCTGCATGGCTAATACAAAGCCGGTGGTGGATAATATTGAAACGCTGCAGTATGTCCAGGAGAAGGGCGAGACAACAGGCATTCATGTACTTCAGGCTGTTTCCGTCAGCAAAGATCTGAAAGGAAAGGAACTGGTGGATATGGATGGGCTGGCAGAGGCCGGGGCTGCAGGATTCACAGATGATGGTATTCCGATCATGGATGAAAAGCTGCTGGTAACAGCTATGGAGAAGGCCAGAGATCTGGATATGCCGATCAGCCTCCATGAGGAGGATCCGCTGTTTATCAAACAGGCCGGAGTTCATCAGGGAAGAGTATCGGAACAGCTGAATTATGGCGGTGCTTCCAGAACAGCAGAGGATGTGATGGTGGCAAGAGACTGTATACTGGCACTGCACACTGGCGCACCTGTCTGCATTCAGCATATCAGCTCCGGCAATTCTGTGGAACTGGTCAGAACAGCGAAAAAGCTGGGAGCGGATATTCATGCGGAGGCCACACCTCATCATTTTACCCTGACGGAAGACGCTGTATTGAAATACGGGACACTGGCCAGGATGAATCCGCCTCTCAGGACAGAGGAAGACAGGATGAAGATTATTGAGGGGCTGAAGGACGGGACCATTGATATGATCGTTACGGACCATGCGCCTCACAGTGCAGAGGAGAAGGAAAAGCCTCTTGGCAGTGCACCGAGTGGCATTACAGGGCTGGAGACATCTTTGGGTCTCGGTCTTCTGTCTCTGGTAGAGCCGGGATATCTGACTTTGATGCAGCTGATGGCCTGTATGAGTAAAAACCCGGCGGAATTCTACAGGATGATACCGGGCAGTATCACCCAGGATGCACCAGCAGATATTGTCATCTTTGGAGAAAAGGAACACTGGACGGTGGACCATTTTGCATCGAAGGCTTCCAACAGTCCATTTAACGGCTGGGAGCTTCCGGGCAAAGTTCATTACACGATCTGTGCGGGAAAAATCGTCTATCAGGGGTAGCCAGGGGGTTATTTTGAAAGATCGAAGTTTTTTATGTTTGACAAATATGCCTGAGTAACATATAATATACTTAACAAGGGAGCCGGAAGGTGACTGCACTCACCCAACCCGGCGAAGTTTTTTGCTAAGAAATAGCCGTCTACTTTTTTCGGGAGCAGGACGGCTATTTCTTATTTTTCAGATTCAGAATGGCTACAATTAATAGACCAGTGGTCAGAATAGTCATAAATTCTTCATATGTACTCATAATAATCACCACCCTCCGTAAGGTCTCGGATTGGGTGAGAGCACGTCCCCCGGCTGCCCGGTTAAATATATTATTTTCATGAACTCATTATAGTTGGCCATAATTCTCATTTCACTCATCATTTATCGCAATTTTCGACAGTATACGACAATATCCATAATAAATTGAGCCTTTTCACACATAGAATTTCAGCATATTCGGCCTTAAAGTTTATCGCCTGAACCGTGATCCGGAAAGAAAGCTAAAAAAAGTTCTTGCCAAACACTATCACATATGTTATATTATCAAAAGATTTGAATTTCAAAATATTTTAAAATAAAAATATAAGAACTTAAAAATAAAAATGGAGAATGAGATGATGAGAGGTAAAATATGCGGCACCGGTTCTTATGTGCCGGAGCATTATCTGGATAATCATGATATTGCAGGAATAGTAGAGACCAGCGATGAATGGATCAGGGAACGGACCGGAATCGTAAGAAGGCATATTGCGGATAACGATACGACGGTGAGTATGGCCATCAAAGCAGGGCAGGCTGCTCTGGAGAATGGGCAGGTGGAAGCGCAGGAGCTGGATATGATTCTTGTTTCCACTATCACACCCAATACCATTATTCCGTGTACAGCCTGTGAAGTTCAGAAAGCGCTGGGGGCTGACAGGGCTACATGCTTTGATCTGAGCGCTGCCTGCAGTGGATTTGTATTTGCATATAATACGGCTCAGGCCTATATTGCGGCAGGCATCTGTAAAACAGTGCTGCTCATTGGCAGTGAGACACTATCTACTATCGTTGACTGGCAGGACAGAGGCAGCTGTATACTTTTCGGCGACGGCGCCGGGGCAGCAGTACTTCGGGCTGAGGAAGGTGAATGTTATCCATGGGTGACCCATTCCGATGGCGCTAAGGGAGAGGTTCTTTCCTGTGAGAGCCGCAATCAGAGGAACTGGAAGGAGAAGGAACAGGAGAGAAAGACCTACACCTATATGGATGGGCAGGCTGTGTTTAAATTTGCGGTGAAGCGGGTGCCTGAGGTGGTCAGAGAATTGCTTCAGAAAACAGAATTGTCAGTAGATGATATTGACTGGTTTGTTCTTCATCAGGCCAATCAGAGAATCATTGAATCCATAGCAAGACGGATGAAAACGGATATCAGCAAATTTCCAATGAATATTGCGGAATATGGCAATACATCATCATCCAGCATCCCGATTCTGCTGGATGAGATGAACCGGAAGGGGCAGCTTAGGCCGGGACAGAAAATCGTACTGGCAGGGTATGGCGCGGGCCTTTCCTGGGGAGCCGCTTTGCTCGAGTGGGCATAAAATAAAGTGTTAAAAATCCCCTGCATATGCACAATATGCAGCAGGGTTAAATAAAAAATGAATCAATAAAAGGAGAAAAATCATGTTAGAGAAAGTAAAAGCAATCGTAGCAGAAGGATTAGGATTGGATGCAGCAGAATTGACAGCAGAGACAACATTTGAGTCTCTTGGTGCAGATTCCCTTGACCTGATGGATATGGTCATGACCTTTGAAGATGAGTTTGGTGTAGAAATCGATACAGATGCCATTGGCGGTTTGAAGACCATCGGCAGTGTTGTTGATTATATTGCCAGCTTACAGTAAATTATTCAGAGATGAGCAGAGAGAGGTTGTAATATGAAAACAGAAGTGACCGAGTTACTTGGAATTGAATATCCGATTATCCAGGGCGGAATGGCCTGGGTTGCTGAGTATCATCTTGCAGCCGGCGTATCGAATGCCGGTGGACTTGGACTCATTGGAGCAGCCAGTGCGCCGGCAGAATGGGTACGTGAACAGATCAGAGAAGCAAAAAAACTGACAGATAAGCCATTTGGCGTCAATATCATGCTCATGAGTCCCTATGCGGATGATGTGGCGCGGGTCATTGTGGAGGAAGGTGTGAAGGTGGTTACCACCGGCGCCGGGAATCCTGAAAAATATATGAAGATGTGGAAAGAGGCCGGTGTGAAGGTGATACCGGTGGTTGCTTCCACAGCACTGGCGAAAAGAATGGAGCGATGCGGCGCGGATGCGCTGGTGGCAGAAGGCTGTGAGGCCGGAGGCCATATTGGAGAGAATACGACGATGGTTCTCGTTCCTCAGATTGTGGATGCCGTAAATATTCCTGTCATTGCGGCAGGAGGTATTGCTGACGGCAGAGGTATTGCTGCGGCATTTATGCTGGGGGCCAGAGGGGTGCAGTTAGGCACCTGTTTTGTAGTGACGAAAGAATCTATGGTTCATGAAAATTATAAACGTGCCATTATCAAAGCGAAAGATATCGATTCCCGTGTAACGGGAAGAACGACAGGACATCCGATCCGGGTTCTTAGAAATCAGATGACGAAGAAATATCTGGAAATGGAAAAGGCGGGAGCAGCCTTTGAGGAACTGGAAGTGATGACGGTAGGTGCACTGAGAAAGGCTGTTGTTGACGGAGATGTGGTCAACGGAAGTGTGATGGCAGGTCAGAGTGCCGCTATGGTCAAAGAAGAACTGAGCTGTCAGGAGCTGATTCAGAAGCTGGTGACAGAGACGGAAGGTCTGATCGGAGGATTAAATATATATGAGTAAGATTGCATTTGTGTATCCGGGCCAGGGCGCCCAGAAGGCTGGCATGGGCAAAGATTTTTATGACAATAGTGAACTTGCAAAGGACGTCTATGATAAAGCGACGGAAGCTTTGCAGATAGATATGAAAGCATTATGCTTTGAAGAAAATGATCAGCTGGATCTGACGGAATATACTCAGGCCGCCATGGTTACCACTTGTCTGGCCATGACAAAGGTCATAGAGGCGAAGGGGCTGAAGCCGGATGTGACGGCGGGACTCAGTCTCGGAGAATATTGTGCCATCAGCGTGGCCGGCGGCATGAAGGAAGAAGATGCTATACGGCTGGTGAGGAAAAGAGGTATCCTGATGCAGAATACGGTTCCTGCGGGAAAAGGCGCCATGGCGGCTGTTCTTGGTGCGGAGATTTCCCTTATTGAGAGTTGCATTCAGGATATTGATGATGCCAGCATTGCCAATTATAACTGTCCGGGTCAGACGGTTATTACGGGAAGTACAAAGGCAGTGGAACAGGCAGTGGAGGCATTGAAAGCAGCCGGAGTGAGACGGGCAGTGATGCTCAACGTCAGTGGCCCTTTCCATTCACCGCTGTTAAAGCCGGCGGGTGAGGAACTGGCAAAGGAACTGGAAAAAACAGAATTTACGCCGCTGAATATTCCGTATGTGACCAATGTTACAGCAGAATATGTTACAGATATTGGGAAAACCAGGGATCTTCTGGCCAGACAGGTGGCTGCTCCGGTCCGCTGGCAGGAGAGTATGGAAGCCATGATCGCAGACGGTGTGGATACATTTGTGGAAATAGGACCGGGCAGGACGCTGGCGGGATTTATGCGCAAGATCAACAGAAATGTGAAAATGTACAATATCGGCAGCTGGGAAGAGGCAGAAAAGGTTGTCAGCGAGCTGACGGCATCTGTGTAGGAGAAGAGATATGTTAGATGGAAAAATTGCAGTCGTAACGGGGGCGTCCCGGGGAATCGGGAAGGCCATCGCCAAAAAGCTGGCTTCCCTCGGTGCGACAGTTATTATCAATTATAATGGTTCGTCAGAGAAGGCTTGGGCTGTCAGGCAGGAGATACTGGCAGAGGGAGGCAGCGCGGAGGCCATACAATGTGATGTCAGTGATTTTACGGCCTGTGAGGCGTTTTTCAAGGATGTCATCAGCAGGTTCGGAAGAATTGATATTCTGATTAATAATGCAGGCATAACAAAGGATGGTCTGCTGCTTCGTATGAGTGAAGAGGATTTTTCAAAGGTTCTTGATGTGAATCTGAAGGGTGCTTTCAACTGCATCCGTTTTTCGGCACGGCAGATGATGAAACAGAGGTATGGACGTATTGTGAATATGGCTTCTGTTGTGGGTATTGCCGGCAATGCCGGACAGGTCAACTATGCGGCTTCCAAGGCAGGGGTCATCGGGCTGACTAAATCCGCGGCAAAGGAACTGGCCTCCCGAGGTATCACCATCAATGCCATTGCCCCGGGAATGATCGAGACGGATATGACAAAGGATCTGACTGATAAGGTGAAAGATGAGATGGCAAAACAGATTCCTCTGCGCCGGTTCGGGCAGGCGGAGGATGTGGCTGAAGCGGCAGCATTTCTTGTATCTGACAGTGCGGCTTATATTACAGGTCAGGTGCTGCATGTGGACGGCGGCATGGTCATGTAGAGTATAGAAGAATGGAGTGTATAAAATAATGAAGCGCAGAGTAGTGATTACGGGTATGGGTGCCGTTACCCCCATCGGTAATACGGCGGAGGCTTTCTGGAACAGTGTGAAAGAAGGAAAAAACGGAATCGGTGAGATTACAAAATTTGATACAACAGATTATAAAGTAAAAATAGCTGCAGAGGTCAAAGGTTTTGTGGCGAAGGAGCGTATGGATTTTAAAGCTTCAAAGCGTATGGAAACTTTTTCACAGTACGCCGTTGCGGCGGCAAAGGAAGCCTGCGAAGATGCTGGTTTTAGAATCGAGGATGAAGATCCGTATCGCTGCGGTGTTATCATCGGTTCCGGTGTGGGAAGCCTGCAGCAGGTTGAAAAAGCCTGTGCCGCCATTGAACAGAAAGGCCCTGGCAGAGTAGCACCACTTCTTGTGCCGTTAATGATCTCCAACATGGCGGCAGGTAATGTATCCATTCAGCTGGGACTGAAAGGAAAATGTACCAATGTGGTGACGGCCTGCGCCACAGGCACGAACTGTATCGGTGATGCATTGCGTGCCGTACAGTATGGCGATGCAGATGTGATGTTTGCCGGCGGTACCGAGAGCTGTATCTGCCCGACGGCTGTGGCCGGTTTTACAGGTCTGACAGCTCTTACTACAGCCAATGATCCGGCAAGGGCATCCATTCCTTTTGATAAAGACAGGGGCGGCTTTGTCCTTGGGGAAGGAGCCGGTGTGGTTGTCCTGGAGGAACTGGAGCATGCAAAGGCAAGAGGCGCAAAAATCTATGCTGAGCTGGTGGGCTATGGCGCCACAGGTGATGCTTTCCATATCACTTCCCCTGCTGAAGATGGCAGCGGCGCTGCAAAAGCCATGGAACTGGCCATGGAGGAGGCAGGTATTGAACCATCCGAAGTACAGTATATCAATGCCCATGGAACAGGAACCCACCACAATGATCTCTTTGAGACCTATGCCATTAAGAAGGCATTTGGAGAGGCGGCCTATGACCTGGTCATTAATTCAACGAAATCCATGATTGGACACCTTCTGGGAGCGGCTGGAGCTGTGGAGTGTATTGCAACAGTAAAAGCCATTCAGGAAGGATTTATCCATCAGACGATTGGTACAACAGTGACAGATGAGGAATGTGATCTGAATTATGCGGTCGGTGCGCCTGTGGAAAAAGAGATTCGTTATGCCATCAGCAATTCCCTGGGATTCGGGGGACACAATGCATCTCTTCTGATTAAGAAATATGAAGATTAGGGGTGCAGGGTATGGAATTTGAAAATTTAATCAAACTCATTGAGGCGGTTTCCGATTCCTCATTGACCGGATTTAAATATGAGGATGACAATATCAGACTGTCCCTTAAGAAAGAAAAGGCACGAGTGAAGACAGGCGGTGCTGCTGTGACAGTGCCGGTTGAAGCGGTGACGGCAGCTGTGGCAGGAGGAGAGACAATTCCGGCTGCGGCAGGAGACACGGAGGCAGTTCATGTATCATCAGAGGCTGAGAAAAAAGAGGGGTGTCTGGTGAAATCTCCGCTGGTCGGTACTTTTTATGCGGCTCCGGCTGAGGATGCGGATCCCTTTGTGGCGGTGGGAGATCAGGTAACAAAAGGCCAGGTCGTAGCCATCGTGGAGGCCATGAAGCTGATGAATGATATTGAAAGTGATTTTGCAGGTACTGTTGCGGAGGTTCTGGTGGAGAACGGAGAGCTGGTGGAATACGGGCAGCCGCTGTTTAGGATTGTATAGAGGAGATTCAGATGAAGCATTTGGGAATTAAAGAGATAGAAGCAATTATTCCCCACAGACATCCTTTTCTGCTGGTGGATTATATAGAGGATTATGAGCCGGGCGAGTATGCCGTGGGTTACAAATGCGTGACCTTCAGGGAGGATTTCTTTGCGGGACATTTTCCGCAGGAGCATGTGATGCCGGGCGTGCTGATCATAGAGGCTTTGGCTCAGGTGGGCGCTGTTGCTGTTCTGGTTAAAGAAGAAAATAAAGGCAAACTGGGATATTTCGGCGGGATAAAAAACTGTCGATTCCGCAGGAAAGTGATTCCGGGAGATAAACTGAAGCTGGAGGCGAAGATTATTCGTCAGAAGGGTCCGGTCGTAGTGGGTGAAGCCATAGCATCCGTTGACGGAGAAGTGGCTGTAAAGGCTGAACTGACTCTGATGATAGGATAGAAAGCTATGATTAGAAAAGTATTGATTGCAAACCGCGGTGAAATTGCGGTCAGGATCATCCGTGCCTGCCGCGAGATGGGTATCGAGACAGTCGCTGTTTATTCGGAAGCGGACAGAGAGGCCCTTCATACACAGCTGGCGGATGAAGCTATTTGCATTGGCCCTGCGCCGTCTGCGGACAGCTATTTGAATATGGAGCAGATTATCAGCGCTACCATCGTATCCGGTGCTGATGCTATTCATCCGGGGTTCGGATTTTTATCGGAGAACAGTAAATTTGCAGAGCTGTGCGAGCAGTGTCATATTATATTCATCGGACCTTCATCGGAGGTCATCAGGAAGCTGGGGCATAAATCCAATGCCAGAAATACAATGGCGGCAGCAGGTGTGCCTATTATCCCCGGAAGTAATGAACCGCTTTATGGTGCGTCGGAAGCAGCGGAGATTGCAGATAAAATCGGCTATCCTGTCATTGTGAAAGCGGCCCTTGGCGGCGGAGGCAAAGGCATGCGGGTGGCTGAGAGTCCGGAAGAGCTGGAGACGGCTTTTCGCACAGCTCAGAAGGAAGCGGAAGCGGCCTTTGGGGACGGTACCATGTATCTGGAACATTTTGTTCAGCATCCGAAGCATATCGAGTTCCAGATTCTGGCCGATAAGTATGGACATGTGATCCATCTGGGAGAGCGCGACTGTTCTATTCAGAGAAATCACCAGAAGCTGATCGAGGAATCGCCCTGCGCAGTCATTTCTGATGAGCTGAGGCAGCAAATGGGAGAGGCAGCTGTAAAAGCGGCGAAAGCGGCTCATTACGAGAATGCCGGTACCATTGAATTTTTACTTGAGAAAACGGGTCGGTTCTATTTTATGGAAATGAATACAAGAATCCAGGTAGAGCATCCGGTCACGGAATGGGTGACGGGTATTGACCTGATCAAGGAGCAGATCCGTATTGCAGATGGCAGAGAGCTGTCCTGCAGGCAGGAAGATGTGAAGCTGACGGGACATGCCATTGAATGCAGGATCAATGCGGAAAACCCGGCGCAGAACTTCAGGCCTTGTCCGGGGAAGATTACAGATATGTATCTTCCGGGCGGCAAAGGTATTCGCATAGATTCAGCCATTTACAGCGGATATACGGTTCCGCCCTATTATGATAATATGCTGGCAAAGCTCATCGTATTTGCTAGAAACAGGAATGAAGCCATTACAAAAATGAGAAGCGCCCTTGGCGAGGTCATCATAGAGGGTGTGGATACCAATGTGGACTATCAGTATGAGATATTCAATCATCCCGATTATCAGACAGGTGAATTCGATATTGAGTTTATAGCAGATAAAGATCAGGAATTGCTGGAAGCAATCAAATAAAATTTGATGAGGAGGTGCAGCAGTGAAGTTATCCAATATGTTTAAGAAGACGAATCGCAAGAATTATATTTCTCTGGCCGATATTCAGATGACAGATTCCCACAGAAATATTTCTGAAGGTGAATCCGCCGCAGCCTCCGGGAAAACCAAAGATGCTGTTCCGGAGGTCCCTGAAGGTCTTATGAAAAAGTGCAATGCATGTAAAGCTGCGGTGTTGGCAGAGAGCGTCAGAGAAAATTATTATGTTTGTCCGAAATGCGGCAATTATTTCAGTGTGCCGGCCATGAGGCGTATCAGTATGGTCGTGGACAGGGGCAGTTTTGAGGAATGGGATAAGGGACTTGTTTCCGGCAATCCTCTTCATTATAAAGGATATGAGGAAAAGGTTGAATTACTCCGTGAGAAGACGAGGATTGATGAAGCCGTGATAACCGGAAAGGCGAAAATCGGAGGCAGCGATGTGGTCATAGGTGTTTGTGACAGCCGTTTTATGATGGGAAGTATGGGAAGAGTGGTCGGTGAGAAGATCACACGGGCCATTGAAAAGGCAACAGATGAAAAAATGCCGGTGATTATTTTTGCCTGCTCCGGAGGCGCCAGAATGCAGGAGGGTATTCATTCTCTGATGCAGATGGCCAAGACATCCGCGGCTCTGAAACGGCATCACGATGCAGGCCAGCTGTATGTGACGGTATTGACGAACCCTACGACTGGCGGCGTGACGGCCAGTTTTGCCATGCTGGGAGATATTATCCTGGCTGAGCCGAAAGCTTTGATCGGATTTGCGGGACCAAGGGTTATTGAACAGACCATTGGACAGAAGCTTCCAAAGGGATTCCAGCGGTCTGAGTTCCTGCTGGAACACGGATTTGTAGATAAAATTGTGGAAAGACCGCAGCTGAGAAAGACACTGGAGCATATCATTAAGCTTCATGCGAAAGATGAGAAGCTGCAGGAAGAAAAGGTGATAACCGCGGCTGCAAAGTCCGGGATGAAGAATAGAAAGACTGCCGGATCCGGCAGCAGGACAGCATGGGAGAGGGTACAGCTGTCCAGGAAAAAGAATCGTCCTGTGGGACTGGACTATATTCAGAATCTTTTTACAGATTTCATCGAATT